>JAZKTH010000121.1:0-7675 GCA_036625675.1 Haloferacaceae archaeon | reverse complement strand
CGGCGAACCGCCGACGCCGAACTCCGCCACCCCTTCGGGCAGGTCGAAGTCCCGACCCTCGCCCGTCTCGAGGTCGTACACTACCGGGACAGTGATCGCGTCGCGGGCCCGGGTGCCGACGACCCGCCGGCCGTCCGGCAGGAACGCCACCGGGCGTTCCTCGTGCTCCCCGTCGCCGAGCCACGTGACCGCGTCCTCGCGGCCGTCGTACACGCCGATCCGACCGAGGTCGGGCGTGTTGTCGCCGCCGAGCAGCCGGTCGCCATCGGGCCCCCAGTCGCTCGGGGCCGCCTCGGCGCCGGTCTCGCCGATCTCGAGGTTTCGCGGATCCGATCCGTCGAGTTCGGCCACGTAGACGTCCTGGTTGTCGTAGTCGTCGGCCTCGTTCGTCGCGTACGCGAATCGATCGCAGTTCGGCGACAGTTCGAGTCCCCCGACCGCGCGGTCGTAGTCGGTGAGCTTCGTCGTCTCCCCGGTCTCGAGGTCGTGGCGGTAGGCGTTCATCTGACCGTCGCGGCTCGCCCCCAGCAGGAGGGTACGGCCGTCGTCACCCACGTCGCCGATCACCACCTGCCCGTCCATCTCCACGACCGGCTCGACCGCACCGTCGCGGTCGACGGCGTAGACGTCGTTCTGTTCGTTTCCGCCCTCGTCGAGGTGGAAGTAGATCCGGTCTCCGTCCGCGTTCCACTCGAGGAACCAACGGGCGTTGCGAGGCACCTCGCCGTCGCTCCACTGCCGGAGCTCCCCCGACGCCGCGTCGAGGACGTGGAGTTCGTTCCGACCGGTGACGTCGTAGTAGACTGCGACCTCCCCGCCGCCGGGCGCGGCGGTCGGGTGCGCCAGCGTCGGCAGGTTCGCGAGCTCCTCGAGGACGTCGACGTCGTCGGCGTTCGCCATGCCGCTCGCTTGGACCGGCAGGGGTTTGAGTGCTCGGCTCCCGGAAGCCCCGTCGCCGGTCGTCCCCGGGCCGGGAACGGAACCGGACCGATCCCGTCAGGCCCGGGCATCGATGCGCCTATTTGCCGCCCCGTCCGAGCCGTGCCCATGCTGCAGTACGTGACGACGAACGAGGGGAAGATGGGTGAGGCGGCCGAGTACCTCGGGGACGACGCAGTCGAGCAGTTCGATTACGACTACGTCGAGATCCAGTCCGGCGACATGGGCGCCATCGCCGCCCACGGGGCCCGGGAGGCGTATCGGGCCTGTGGGGAGCCGGTGATCACCGACGACGCGGGGCTGTTCGTGGACGCGCTCGGCGGTTTCCCGGGGCCGTACTCCTCGTTCGTGGAGGACACGCTCGGGATACGCCGGGTGTCCCGGCTCGCCAGGGCCGAGGAGGACACCCGGGCATCGTTCCGCTGCGTGCTGGCGTACTGCGACGGCGAGCCGTTCGACGCGACGCCGGACCCCGTCGACCGGGAGGACCGCGCGGCGGCGGCCGCCGACGCGCCGGGAGAGGATTCCACGGCCGCGACCGCGGACGACGCCGTCCCGGTGAAGCTGTTCGAGGGAGTCGTGCCCGGGCGAATCGTCGAACCGCGCGGCGAGGGCGGGTTCGGATACGACCCGATCTTCGAACACGGCGGAAGCACGTTCGCGGAGATGGAGCCGGCGGAGAAGAACGCGCTGTCGCACCGCGGCCGGGCGCTGGCAAAGTTCGCCGAGTGGTTCCAGACCCGCCGGGACCGCCGATGAAGCAACGGGGACCGGTTAGGACCCCGACCCTCACGCCCGCGGCGGGCGATCGGGACCCGGATACTCCCCCCCGACGACCTCGGCGTAGAGGCTCTCGGCGTCGAAAAGGGTCGCGAACGCCCGGGGCTCCCTGACGCTCACGGGGACACGCCCCTGGAACGCGGCGCCCGCCCGGGCGCTGGTCAACCCCTCGTCGAAGCTGAGCAGGTGCATCGCACCGCCGCGGTAGGCCGACGCCAGTCCGGGATGGTCCCCCGCGGGATGGGCCACCGGCTCGCGCCACTCCTCGACGACCGTGCGCCAGTCGCTCGCCAGTCCGGTCGTCGCCGCCGCCGCGATGGTCGCCTCGGCGTCAGAGAGCAGTTCGTCGCTGGCGACGAGCGCGACGAACGAGTGTCGCCACGGATTCTCCAGTGCGGCCCTGGCCGCCCCGCCGACCAGCACGTCCGCCGCCAGCACGTCGGCGTCGGCGACGATCCGGGCGGGGCTCGGGTCCGTCGGCGGGTCGATCGCCTTCGTCCCGGATGCCGCGTTTCCGTCGGCGCTCTCCTGACGGCGCTCGTCGTCTGACGAATCGACTGCGTCCCGGCGTCGCGCTAGCGCGTCGCGGACGGCGTCAACCTCGACGTCGAATTCGGCCGCGCGCTCGAAGAGCCTCGCCCAGTTCATACCGTCGATGCGGACGGGGCCCACATCCGTTTTCCGCCTGCCGCAGGGAGAACCGGCGACCGGAGAGCGACGGTGCCCCAGCGACGCCGATCGGCCGACGGCGGACGTGCGTCTGACGCAATTTTATAAGAGAGCCACCTGTTGACTTACCCGGGCGCGCAACGGCCTCAGTTCCCATCCTCCCACCCCGCGCGCCCGGCACACCCGACACCCCATCCGCGCGGCTTTCCGCCGCGCCTTTTCGTGGACGCGACTCAATCGCGAGTGACGAGTTCGATCTCGTGGCCGTCCTGGTCCTTCGTGAACGCGTACCGATCCTCGCAGGCCTCGGGATCGCGGTAGTCTGCCGACTCGCGGACCAGCAGCGTCTCCCAGGCCTCCTGGAGGTCGTCGACTCGGGCGGCCAGGTGGCCCCACGCGTCCCCCATCGTGTACTCGCGGCCGTCGTAGTTGTAGGTCAGCTCGACGGACATCGCTTCCGCGGGGGCTTCGGGGGGACGGAGGAAGTAGTTCGCGAAGGTGTCCGCCTCCCAGCGTCCGGCGGGTTCGTACTCGAACTTCCGGACCCAGTAGCCGATCGCCTCGTCGGCGTCCTCGACCCGGATCATCGTGTGATCGAGGCTCCAGGTGGCGCCGTGATCCCGCTGGACCAGTTCGATCTCGTGGCCGTCCGGGTCCTTCACGAACGCGTAGCGTCCGCCGCAGGACTCGGGATCGCGGTAGTCCTCGACACCCTCGTCCATCAACGTCCCGTAGTGCTCCTCGAGTTCGCCCTCCGGGACGCGGACGGCGACGTGCCCCCACGCGTCGCCCATCTCGTAGGAGCGACCGTCGTGGTTGTACGTCAGTTCGAGGAGGGCACCGTCGTCGTGGACGTCGGGTGGCCCGAGGAAAACGTTCGTGAACGTGTCCGCCTCCCAGCGACCCTTCTCCTCGTACCCGAGGTGGGTACGATACCAGTCCAGCGATTCATCCAGATCCTCCACGCGCATCATAACGTGATCCAGCGGTCCGATCATGTGAGGGTCTACGCGACTCCGACGGTAAAAAGGCGCGCGTTCCGGCCGCCGGCACCCTGGGCGACATCTTCGGTGGAGTCCCGAGTCGTCAGGGAATCTCGAAGGAACCGTCCCGGCGGACCACCAGCCCCCGCTTTCCGAGCACCGACAGCGCCTCCTCGACGGTTTCGAGGCGGGCGTTCATCTGCTCGGCGACCGACGACGGCGACCCGTCGGTCACCGCGACGGCGGCGAGGACCTCCGCGTAGAACTGGGAATCGGCCTCCGTCCCGAGGTAGTCGCTGAGCTGCTCGAGCACCTCCGTGAGTCGGCCGTGGACCCACCGCTGTGCCAGCGACAGCTCCCGATCGAGCTCCTGCAGCTCGCCGAACTCCGCGGCCAGTTCGGCGACGTCACCGGTGCCGTCGGTCCGCGGGACCGTCACCGACAGGTGCGAACACCGGCCGCACATGTCGATGTCGGGGTTCGCCGGATAGGCGCTCTTCGCGCCGAACGAGTACGGCGAGACGTTCACCTCGAGCCGGAAGCTCCGGGCGATGTGAAAGTACTTCCGCCGCCTGTCGTCGGTGACCGACTCGATGAGACCCGCCTCCTCCAGCTTCCGGAGGTGGTCGATGACCGCTTTCGGACTGACGCCGAGATACTCGCTTATCTCCGTGACGTAACAGGGCTTGTGCGAGAGGAGACGGAGGATGCGCCGCCGGTTCTCGTTCCCCAGGAGATCCAGGAGTACCGCGGAGTCCATACACGTGAGGTAAACGGTTGGTATATAAAAGTATTTCTACGGATTAAACCGTCTCGTGGCCGGGGGTTCGCCGTCGAACCGGGGGAAGGTTTCGCGGCCGAACCGGAAGCACAGCTGCAGCCCGGCCGAGGGATCAAAACGAGGTTCGGAATCCCATCCCCAGCGACTCGTCGGTGCGGGCGATGCTCTCCTCGCCGTCGACGTCCGAACACAGCGCCCGGATCGCGTCGACGTTCTCGGGGACGACGTCGCTCTCCTGGTGGATCGCCTGGAAGAGGTACAGGTCGTTTCCGACCGTCGAGATCGACCGCCCCCAGATGCAGTTCTCCCACAGGTCCCCCCGGGGCCGTCCGGCGTCCAGAGCGTACTCCTTGAGCTTGCCGGCGCCGTCGATGGCCGCCTCCTCGGGGATCAGGAACAGCCGGGACTCCGAGGCGAGCAGCTCCCGGACATCCTCGGCGGCCGGTTCGGCCTCGAGGGTGACGTTCACGCCGTGCATGTGCATCATCGTGGCGGGAACCTTCATGCCGAGCGTGTCGATGTCGAGGTCGGGATAGATCGTCTTCACGTCCGGCCCGTGGTGGGAAGGGATCTCGACGGGGTCGGGCAGGATGTCGTTTATCGGGCCCCGATCGGACTGGCCGGGGTCCCCGCCGCGGCGGACCAGTGTCGCCCGGGCCTTCCGGATCCCGTACGTCTCCCGCAGCGGCGCCAGCAACCGGGAGAGACCGGTCGTGTTGCACGAGACTACCCGGACGTAGTCGACGTCCCGGGCGCGATCGTAGTTCGCCCGGGCGACGAAGCTGCCTTCGGCGACGTCAGCGTCCTCGCCACCTTGGAATATCGCCGGCGTCTGGTAGGCCTCGTACATGGCTCGGTTCTGGGCGCCGATCCCGGACGGGCACGCGTCCACGACGACGTCGCTCGCGCCCACGAGTTCGGTCACCTCTCCGGCGATCCTGATGCCGGCGGCGTCGAACGCGCCCGCACGATCCGGCAGGGCAGCGTACAGCGGATACTCCTTCCGGACCGCGGTTTCGGCCTCGAAGTTCGGCCGCGTCTTCGCGACGCCGACGAGCTCCATGTCGGGCTGGGCGGCCACCGCGTCGGCCACGCGCTTGCCGATGGTGCCGTACCCGTTCACGCCCACACGTATCATTGTCGGACCCTCGCCGCCGATTCCGTATAATCGTTTCGAGTAGAGGTGGTCGGGAATTAACTACGCCGCGAGTAACCATATCCGGCCGATGACGGCCGAAGGACAAGACTCAGGGCGTCGACGGTCGAATCGAACCCCATGAACGAATCCTTGCGCGAGGCCGCCGAGACGGCAGTGTACCAGTGTCTAGAACTCGACGCCGGGGAGTCGTGTGCGGTCGTCACCGACGACGAGCGACGGCGGATCGGCGAGGCGCTGTACGAGGTCGCAAGCGACGTAACCGAGGAGGCAGTGCTGCTGCAGTACCTCCCGGGGAGTCAGCACGGGACCGAGCCCCCCGGACCGGTCGCCGACGCGATGGCGGGCGCGGACGCGTTCCTGGCGCCGACGACGAAGAGCCTCAGCCACACCAGGGCCCGAGGGGACGCCTGCGAGGCCGGCGCCCGGGGGGCGACGTTGCCGGGGATCACCGAGGACGTGTTCGTCGCCGGGCTCGACGCCGACTACGACGCCATCGCGGCCGCGTGCGAAACGCTTCGCGAGCGGGTCGCCGGCGCCGACGAGATCCGGGTCACCTCCCCGCAGGGGACCGACGTCACCTTCGAGCCGGGCGGGCGGGAGTGGCGCTCGGACACCGGTCGGATCCGGGAACCTGGCGCGTTCTCGAACCTCCCGGCGGGGGAGGTGTTCGTCTCCCCGGAGACAGCCGACGGACGGTACGTCGTCGACGGGACGATGATGCCCTACGGCCTGCTCGAGGGGCGGACGCTCGAGTTCGCGGTGGAGGACGGATACGTCACGTCGGTCTCGGACGACGACATCCGCGAGCAGCTCGAGACCGCCGCGGAATCGGTCGGTCGAGACGCGTACAACGTGGCGGAGCTCGGAATCGGGACCAACGTCGGCGTGACTGAGCTGGTTGGCTCGGTGCTGCTCGACGAGAAGGCCGCCGGGACCGTGCACGTCGCGATCGGCGACGACGCCGGGATCGGAGGCGACACGGACGCGCCCGTCCACCTCGACGGCATCCTCACGGAGCCGACGGTGTACGCCGACGGCGCCCCCGTCGAACTGCCGACGCCGACGGAGTGAGGGCCGGTTGGGGACGTCGGCGTACACCGTCGTCCGGAGATACGCGCTTTTATACCCGTCAGTCCGCAACTCCCGCCAATGACCGACATCGAAGCGGGCGACCGGGTCGCGGTCGCGTGTCCGTCCTGTTCCCCCGACGCGGACGTCGTCCACGAGGTGCTCAAGCCCGGCGGCCAGTCGACCGTCCGGTGTACCGAGTGCAGCCACGTCCACAAGGAACGCATCGAACGCGAGACGGACGTCGAACGGACGGTGGTCGTCTCCCAGTCCGGGGAGTCGTTCACCGCCGACGTCGAGATGTCCCCGTCCGACAGGGTGACCCTCGGCGACGAATTCGTGGTCGACAGCGAGGAGGCGCTGTTGACCGCCCGGATCACCGCGCTCGAACGCGAGGACGGCGACAGGGTCGACGAGGCCGCCGTCGAGGAGGTGGAGACGATCTGGACGCGTGCGGTCGACAACGTCTCCGTGAACGTCACCTTGCATCCCGGCGACGGGAGCCGGGACGAGAGTCGAAGTCTCACGATCGACGTTCCCGGCGACTACGAACTCACGGTCGGGAAGACCGAGTCGTTCGGCGACGAGGAGTTCGAGATCGAGGGGATTCAGGTCCGGTCCGACGCGGAGGGCTACCGGTTCGAGAAGTTCGACCACGAGGGGGACGCCGTGTTCGCGAAGGACGCCAAGCGGGTGTACGCGCGCGACGAGACGACGGACGCCTGGTCGGCCTGGTAGGCGGACGCCCGGTCGGCCTGGTAGGCGGACGCCCGGTCGGGTACAGCCCACGGCGGCAAGCCCGGGAGGAGGACATCGGGAGCTGGCTGCCATCGTTTGCACACTTTTAGACAATACAGAACATATATGTACACCGGCTTCGGACGCGCTAACATGAGCAAGCGCGAACGCGGCGAACCAGAATCGGCCGACGGGAACGACGGTTCGGGCGACTTCGGCGGCTACGGCGGGCGACACGTGCCCGAGGTGATGGAGGAACCGCTCGACCGGTTGACGGAGGCGTTCGAGTCGATCGCGAGGACGCCCGAGTTCCGGGCGCGGTTCAGGGACACACTCGAGGAGTACGCCGGCAGGCCCACCCCGATCACCTACGCCTCGGGACTCTCAAAGCGTTACGGGACGGACATCTACCTCAAACGGGAGGATCTGCTCCACGGCGGGGCGCACAAGATGAACAACGCCGTCGGACAGGCGCTCCTGGCGGTCGAGGCGGACAAGGAGCGGCTGATCGCCGAGACCGGGGCCGGCCAGCACGGGGTGGCGACCGCGATGGTCGGC
>JAZKTH010000120.1:0-7678 GCA_036625675.1 Haloferacaceae archaeon | reverse complement strand
TGTCAGGAGAGCTTCCCGAGCGCCTCGAAGAAGTCCGCGGAGGGGCCCGCCAGACGGACCGGCGGATCGCACCGAGCGACCGTCACCTCGACGGGAACCGAATGCTCGTGTGGATTCCGGCCGTCGCTGACGACGACGACGCCGTCGGCTTCGGTGATCCGGACCGTCACCTCGCTCGTGCGGTCGACGACCAGCGGCGGCATGCCCTCGCTGGCGCACATCTCGTTGACGACGAACCCGCCGATCGAGGGATGAACGAGCGGCCCGCCCTCCGAGAGGTTGTACGCGCTCGAACCGGTCTGTGTCGCCACCAGCACGCCGTCGGCGTGGCCCCCGGAGTACAGCGACCCGTCGACGCGGAGGTCGTAGTCGATACCGCCGCCGTGCCCCCGGCGGGTTCCCTGGACGACGATCTCGTTTGCCGCCGGCGGGGAACTCCAGTCGTCGACCCGCGCGTTCAGCCGCGGAACCTCGCGGGTGGTCAACTTCCCGCGTCGACGCTCGGCCGCCTCCCGGCGGACGACCTCCACGGCGTCCTCCGGGGGAACGGCGTTGAGGAACCCGACCTCGCCGAGGTTCACGCCGAGGATGGGCGTCCCCTCCGCCCCCCGGGCCGCGAAGAGAAAGGTTCCGTCGCCCCCGATCGAGACGACCAGGTCGCACTCGTGGAACGTCTCCACGGACCGACCGACCACGCCGTCCGGAGCGCCGACAGAGCCGTCGTCGAAGGCGCCGGAGGCGGCGATCGCGTCCCCGTCGGTATCGAGCAGCTCCGCCGTGGCCTCGTCGATCCGGACGTCGAACTCGAGTTCGAGCAGGCTGTCCCGGATTTCGGAGGCGAGCCGGACCGCACGGGGGTTCTCCCGCTGGGCGACGATGCCGACCTCCATGCGACGCGGTTCGACACCCCTCGACAAAAGCGCCACGGGTGCGTCCGCACGGGCAAGGTTCATGTCAGGGGGCCACGATTGTTCGAGTAGCCGTCTGCGGCGGCGGGGTCTCGAAGAGAATGAGCGAGAACGATGACTGGTTCGAACGGGCGCTTCGCGAGCTCGAGGCCGAGGGGGGGCCGTCGGACGACGAACGACGCGAGTCGCCGGACGACGAACGACGCGGAGAGGATCGGGGCCCCCCTGCGACCGGAGCGACGTCCGGGAACGCCACCGACGAGGAGCTGAACCGTACAGTCGACGAATTCGGCTTCGAGACGTTCGAGGAGGGGGCCGAATCGAAACCCGACGCCCCGGCCGACGAATTCGGCTTCGCGGATATCGGCGGGACCGGTCGACCGGAAACCGATCCGTTCGGCGGGGCCGAAGGGCAGGGGGACGGTCCGGACGAGGAATTCGGAGCGGACTTCGACGACGCGGAGCTGGACTCGGACGTCGACCGGATCAAGGTCGGGATCGAAGGCCTCGACCGCATGGTCCTGGGGGGCGTCCCGAAGCGTTCGCTGATCGCGGTGATCGGCGGCGCGGGCACCGGGAAGACGACGTTCGCGCTCCAGTTCCTGCAATACGGGCTCGACCAGGGGGAACGCGGGATCTACATCACCCTCGAGGAGAGCAAGGACGCGATCCTGTCGACGGCGGAGGAGAAGGGGTGGTCGTTCCGGGAATTCGTCGACGACGACCGGCTGGCGGTGGTCGCGATGGACCCGATCGAGATGGCGAACGGGCTCTCGAGCATCCGGTCGGATCTCACGAGGCTGGTCGACGACTACGACGCCGACAGGCTGGTGCTCGACTCGGTGTCGCTGCTCGAGATGATGTACGACCACCCGGCCAAGCGGCGGTCCCAGGTGTTCGAGTTCACCCGGTCGCTCAAGGAGGCCGGAGTGACCACGCTGCTCACCTCCGAGGCGAGCGACGAGAGTCCGTTCACGTCGCGGTACGGGATCGTGGAGTACCTGACGGACGCCGTGTTCGTGCTGCGGTACGTCCGGACCTCGAACTTCCAGGAGACGCGCCTGGCAGTCGAGATACAGAAGATCAGGGACGCGAACCACTCCCGGGAGACGAAGCCCTACGAGATAACGAACGAGGGCCTCAGCGTATATCAGCAGGCGAATATCTTCTAGCGGCAGCGACCGATCCCGTTCCGATCATTCCGGGACGTCACACCGGCTGACGACCTGCGATCCGACGATCCGTTCCCCGTCGACGACGAGCTTGTGGCTTTCGCGGTCCCGGAACCGTCGACAGTCGTGGGGTCGCTCGAAGCAGAACTCGACCCTGAGGGAGCTGTCGTCCGGCGATCGTGTGAAGGTGACGTCGCTTACGGAACCCCGTTCGACCATCCAGGACGTGATCTTGAGGAGCCACCACTCGCGGTCGCTCTTGCTTCCGTCCCCGACGTCGTACAGGACCTCACACCGATACGCTTCGTCGCTGATCGCCGCGAGCTGTGATCGGTCGAGTCCCTCCGAGACAGGTGGGCCGCTTCCGGGAGCGGTGCAGGGCATGTTGCGAGATACGATCCGGGCTCCCGAAGTAGTGTTGCTGTATATTGTTACTTTATTTACTCTACGTGGGATCGATTGAAAGAAGCGTCCCGTTCACTGGAACCGGTGTGCACCACGGACGGTGACGTCGTCGAAACGGCCGTCGTACGCGACGTGGGTGGGGTGGGTCGGCTCGGTGCCCGAGAGGAAGATCCGATCGAACTTCTCGTAGGAGTTTTCCCACAGGAGGTGCGCGTACTCGACCATCCCGCGGAGTCGGTGTTCGAGACCCCCGCGCCGGAACACGCTCCGGGGGGCCCCCTCGCGAAGGGCCGCAACGAGGTCGTCCTCGGTGTCGATCGCCGCGTCGAAACGCGTCCACGCCTCTCCGATCGTTTCCCGGAGGTGGGCGTAGGAGGATCCGAACCCGGGAAGCCCTGTCTCGGCGGCGACCGCGCGGGCTCGACTGTTCTGGTGAGGAAACAGTTTCGCGTTGTAGGTCTCGACGCCGTGGATCCGACGGAGGTTCGAGTGGATCTCCGGCCCGGTGAGGCTCACGGTCGCGAACGTCGGGTGGGGGACGAGCACGACCGCGTCCTGACGCGCGAACTCGGACATCGCACCCTCGAAGGTGATGAAGTCCGGTACCGGGCGGGATAGGCCCAGCGCGAGCACGTGTCTGCGGGCGTTCCAGTCGCCGGTGAACACCTCGCGGGCCGGGACGACGAGGAACTCCTCGTCGGTGAACTGCTCCGCCCGTCGCCTGATCTCCGGCAGCCTCGTGAAGTGCGGCGCGTACACGAGCACGTCGATCCCCCGGGCTTTCGCCCGCCTGACGACCTCCTCGTCGAGCACTTTCACGTGCATGTCGACCCGCGTTCCCCCGGCGTCGGACGACGCGTTCCTCGCCATGGGTCGAGGATACGAACCCGCAACCAAATCGGTTTCTCATTGGGAACCGTCGGCGTCGACGGGAAAACGGTTAACCCACGCGGAGGCGTCCTGCCGGTATGGCCCGCTGGCACTGCGGCATCGAGGGCTGTGAGGCCCGTTTCGACACTGTCGAGGAGACGATCATCCACCAGACGACGGAACACCAGCGACACGAGTGCAAGGTGTGCGGAACGATCGTTCCGGAGGGTTATTTCGCGATCCGGCACGCGTTCGAGGAACACACGCGGGCGGAGTACGTCAGGGCGTACGACGCCGACTCGTCGGCGGTGAGACAGCGGGAGAAAGTGAAAGAACAGATCGAGTCCGAGGCGGACCTGCAGCGAGTCGTCGAGCGACTCGACGAGGCGGGTGGCCGCCACGACGGCGGCGCGGAACCCCCCGGCGGCCCGTCGTGACCCCGGCCTCCCGGAGCGTTACCTCTCCTCGGAGTCGAGCACCCGAATCTGGTCGCCGCGTACGGTCACCGGAATCGGTACCGTCGCCTCGTACAGTTCGACGGTCACCTGGTCCTTCCCCTCGTCGATCCGCTGAACGCGTGCCTTTTCGCCTTTGAACGGACCGGCGACGAGTTCGACGATGTCGCCCTCGGCGATCCCCTCGACGTCGGGCGTGGGCGAGAGGAAGTGTTCGACCTCCGTCATCGAGGACTCCCCCGGAATGATGCTTCGCGCGTGCGGGACCTCGTCCATGATCCGCTCGATCACGGCCGTGTTGTCGGCCTCCACGATGACGTAACTCGTCAGCGAGTCGGGCGACAGCACAGCGTGAATCTCTTCCTCCTCCCTGTTCGCGATCATGTCCGCGACGGTGGTCTCCTGGCTGGCCGTCGTCTTGACCGCGAACAGCGACATCAGACCCCCACCCCGGGAAGGAGGCTCATGATCGCGAAGATGAGAAAGCCGATGAATCCGACGAGGAGGATCCCGGCGCCTGCGATCTTCGACACCTGGAGGAACTCCTGGCGGGAAGGGGTACTGGCGAGTTTTAACACCCGAACGTAGCTGTTGAGGTCGTACGGGACGTCCATATCAAGCGCGGCTACGGCGTCGGAGGTTTTCTATCTGTTGATGAGGCCCCGGCTCAGGTTCCGGAACGCAAGGGGAGAGAGGGGAGCCGGAACGCGTCGTGAGAGAGTCGAAACCCGGGGACGAAGGGAAGGCCGGGGCAGGAGACCGGGTCGGGAGACCGGTTGCGAGACCGAGTCGGGAGACGGGGCAGCCGATCACTCCACGTAGTCGATGTCCTCGGTTCCCTGGACCGGTTCCCCGCCCGGCTGGGCGTCGGTCCCCCCGTAGATCTGGGGAGACTGGACGCCGGTGACGACGATCATCGTCCGCATCTGGCCGTCGAGTTCCTCGTCGATGGAGGTGCCCCAGATGATGCGGGCGTCGGGGTCGATCCGGTCGTAGATCTCCTCGACGACGCCCTCGGCCTCCTCGATGCTCATGTCGGTCCCGCCGGTCACGTTCACCAGTGCGGAGTTCGCCCCGGAGATGTCGACGTCCAGCAGCGGCGACCGGAGCGCGGACTTGACGGAGTCTTGCGCCTTCGACTCGGAGTCGGACTCCCCGAGCCCGATCATCGCCACGCCCCCCTTCTCCATCACGGTCCGGACGTCGGCGAAGTCGAGGTTGACGAGGCCGGGCATCGTGATGAGTTCGGTGATGCCCTTCACCGACCGCATCAACACCTCGTCGGAGACCTTGAACGCCTGGCGCACCGGGAGCTTGCCGACGGCGTCGAGCAGGCGATCGTTCGGAACGACGATGACGGTGTCCGAGACGTCGCGGAGGCGTTCCAGTCCCGCCTCGGCGTTCGTCCGTCTGACCTCCCCCTCGGCAGTGAAGGGGGTCGTGACGATCGCGATCGTGAGCGCGCCGGTTTCCCGGGCCGCCTTCGCCACGACCGGGGCGGAACCGGTCCCGGTGCCGCCGCCGAGCCCGGCGGTCACGAACACCATGTCCGACCCCTCGATGGCGTCGTAGATCTCCTCCTGGGACTCGAGGGCCGCCTCCTCGCCGACCTGCGGGAGCGATCCCGCTCCCCGACCCTGCGTCTTCTGCTGTCCCATCAGGATCTTCGTGTCGGACTCGACGTTCACCAGGTGCTGGACGTCCGTGTTGGCGGCGACGAGCTTCGCGCCGTGGATGCCCTCCTCGAACATCCGGTTGACCGTGTTGCCGCCGGCGCCGCCGCAGCCGACCACGGTGATGTTCGTCTGGAGGTCCTGAAGGACGTCCTCGAGCTCGTCGTCGGACATCGTTCCGGTCGGCGTGGCGTCGCGGTTCGCCTCGCCGCCGAACTCCCCTTCGGGTGGATCCTCCCCCGTTTCCTCGGCCTCGTCAATCGCGTCCTCGACGATAGAGTCCATACGCTTGAGGACGACTTGTGTACCGAGCCTATTTACCTTTCCCTTTCGTCGGACGGGCGTCTGACGCCGAATACCGCGAGATTACGGGGGTCACGCGATTTCGCCGTCGAGCCCGAGGTGAACGAGACAGCCGGCGAAGAAGGCGACGACCACGGCGACGCTCGCGACCTGATAGGCCGGGTCGAACGAGCGAACGAACAGCCAGACGCCGGCCGCGACGATCCCCGTCAGCCCGAGGTTGATCGGGACGCTGTGGGTCCACGCCCGGTGGCGACGGGTGACTGTGCCGAGCAGCGGATCGACGAGAGTCGCGGCAATCAGCGCTACGGCCACGATCCCGCCGCTCGCGACGACTTCCACCGGGATTGCGACCTCCGGGGCCACGCTGTCGAGTGGCACCATCGCCGCCAGTTCGACCAGCCGTTCCCAGTGTAACATCCCCAGCGAGAGCACGCCGAACAGCGCGAACACGCGGAAGGTGCGCGCCGCCTTCCGGCGCGGAATCGATTCGTGGTGATCCACGTCGGGATAGATAGAGCCGGCGAACGTCGTCGCCGCCGCGCCCCCGGCCGCCGCGAGAGCCGGAAGCGGCGTGGCGAACGTGGCGTAGAGCCCTCCCCCCACCAGAAGAGACACCACGGCGGCGGCGCGACGGCCCCACCGCGCGTGGGTCGGATAGTTCGGCATACCCGGAGTTGCGAGCCACGGGATATATGTGTCACGGACCGGACGCTCGGGGGCCGACGGCCGGACTATCCCGTTCGTCCCCCCGACCGCACTGCGTCCGGGAGGTCAGTAACCGAGCCAGGTCACCGCGCCGCCGCCCAGGATCGCCAGGCCGCCCAGCCCGAAACACACCGCCCAGAACGGGATCCGCTCGACGATTCGCATCAACGCGTCGATGGTGAGGTAGCCGACCGCCGCACTGGTGAGCAGCGCGAGCGCGGCCGGCGCCGGGGCGATCCCGGGGAGCCCGCCCGCCCCGGCGACGGTCAGCGCGGCGCCGCCGAGGCTCGCGGGGATGGACAGCAGAAACGAAAGGCGAAACGCCTCCGGGGCCCGGTAGCTCCGAAACAGCAGTACGCTGGTGGTCGTCCCGGACCGGGAAACGCCCGGGAGGATCGCGAATCCCTGGAACGCACCGGCGAGGACCGAATCGAGAAGCGTCGGTCGAGTCCGGTTTCCGAGGGAAGCCGACTCCGAAGCGAGCTGGACTGCACCGGTCACCACCAGCAGCGCGCCGATCAGGGCGACGAAGGTCCCCCCCGCGAGGTCGCCGACGAAGTCGACTGCGAACACGTAAAGCGGAACGCCGACGACGCCCGTAAACAGGGAGGCGACGACGACGAACGTCGTGGTGGCGTTGGGACCGACGAACGCGCTCCCCGGTCGCCAGGTCGGCGTCGCGGCGATCACCTCCCGGATGTCTTCGCGGTAGTAGGTGGCCGCGGAGAGGGTCGTCCCCAGGTGCAAAAACAGCGCCAGCTGGAGGGCGACGTCGGGATTCGTGTCGATCGCCGTCAGGAACAGCGCGAGGTTACCCTGGCTGGAGATGGGCAACCACTCGAAGATTCCCTGAACGATGCCGGCGAGGACTGCGACGACGAGTTCGCGCACTGAACGCGGATCGGTGGCCCGGGATTAAATTCGCCTCGATTCGCGCCGGCGCCAATCCGGCCGCGCCGGCGCCAATCCGGCGGATCGGGCTCACCTGGTGACCAGCCGCCCGGCGATACGATGGGCGCCCTCGGCGGCGGCGAGGTCCGGACTCTCGGCCGTCGTGACGGTCACGTCCCGGTCGAGTTCCGCCGAGAGCCGTCGCTCGAACTCCTCCTCGATGCCGGGGATGCAGGCCATGCCGCCGGTGAGCGCGATCGGTTTCCCCAGCGCGAGCTGATACGGCTTCATGT
>JAZKTH010000119.1:0-7860 GCA_036625675.1 Haloferacaceae archaeon | reverse complement strand
AGGTCCGGTACTCGCTTCGGGTGCTCGAGGAGGAGAACCTCATCGAGCCGTCGAGTCAGGGTGCGATCACCACCGAGCGAACCCAGGAGTTCGTCGACGAACTCGACGGCAAGCTCGACGAGATCGTCGAGAAACTCGGCTCGATGCGGATCGAGGACGTTCCGGAAGTCGAGAACTGAGTTCGTCACGGTCGCTTCGGCGCGGCGGGGCTTCCGGATACGTAGCCTACCCCTCTCGTTAGCGGTCGTTTTGTTTTCCGTCCTTCGTTCGGTCCGACTCACCACTCGCCGTCCGGCCGAACTGCCACTCGTGGTGCCCGGGCTCCGGCGGTCGTACCCCGGGAAGCTGCTTGAGTCGCTCCCGTCCGACGGTATTCCAGAACGCTTTCGGGCTGGCGTAGGCCACGGCCTCGGCGTCGACGAGCTCGAGGAACTCCTGGCGGGTCGCGGTCCCCCGCTTCCGGAGGAACGCGTACAGTTCGGCGACGGCTTCCCGACGACGCTCCCGGCTTTCCGGCTCCCCCGGGAACTCCAGGGCGTCGAGGGTGGCAGCGGCCTCCGCCGTCTCCTCGTCCGTCGCCTCGTCCGTGGAGTCGTCGGTCCCCGCGGTCCCGTCCGGCTCGTCGTGACGTCGGTAAAACCGTTCGAGCGCCCGGTCCCACGACTCGCTCGTCTCGGGTTCGGACCCGTGCTCGGTTTCGACGCCGACTGAGCCGCACTCCTGGCACACCCACGAGATCGACCCGCCGAGACGGTACTCCGTGACCGAACCGTCACACCGAGGGCAGTTCATGCGGGATGCTACACCCGGGGCCAATATAGGGATTGGTGCCGCCGACGTACCGGACGACCGTCCGCCCACGACCGCCCGCGACTCCACGACTGCCGGCGTGGGGAACATCCAAGGGAGTTCCGGGTCGAGAGTGAGCGTATGCGCGTGCTGGTAGCCGGCGCGGCCGGCGGCATCGGTAGCTCCGTGGTCCGGCGGCTGATCCGGCAGGGACACGACGTGGTCGGGGTCGACCGCGACCGGGACGGGCTGGCCGCGCTTCCGGCCCCCGTCGAGACGCGCGCCGTCGATCTCGCGGACGAACGTGCGGTTCGCGACCGGCTCGGGGAACCGGCCGTCGACGCGGTTGTCTCCGCCGTCGGCTGGTACGAACTCGGGGCGCTCGAGGACTGCCCGCCGGCGGAGTTGCGACGTCACTTGGACGCGAACCTGGTCGCCGTCCACGCGGCCGTTCGGGCGACGCTGCCCGCCGTCAGACGACGGGACGGACGCATCGTCGTCGTCGGGTCGGTCGTCGGACGGGTGTCGCTCCCGTTCCACGGGGCCTACGCCGCCGGAAAGGCGGGGCTGCACGGCTACGTCGACGCGCTCCGCCGCGAACTCGACGGGCGCGGGGTCGACGTCTCCCTCGTGGAGCCCGGGCCGGTCCGGACGGGGTTGAACGAGCGCGCGGCGGCCGGACTCGAGGGGAACGCAGACAGCCCGTACGCGCGCGAGTACGACCAGTTTCGCGGGTACAGCCCGGCGAGCGTGACGCCCGACGCGGTCGCCAGCCGGATCGAGGCCGCCCTGACGGCGCCGGACCCTCGGGCCCGGTATCCGGTCGGCCGCCGCGCCCGGTGGCTTCCCCGCCTGGCGTGGCTTTTGCCCCCGCCGGTGTTCGACAGGCTCGTGCGCGCGGGATTGCCCGGGGGCGTTCTCGGGCGGCTGATCGATCGGTGATCGGTACCGTCGGGAACTGTCCGGCGGTCCCCGCTTCCTCACTCGAGCCGCTCGGCGGCGCCGCGCTCGAGCAGTGGGTCCGCGTTCGTTGACGGGAGGGTGACGACGTCTTCCCGCTCCAGGTCGTATTCGCGGTCGTCGACGCCCAGGATCGATCCGACGTCCGCGGTGATCCGAACGGTCGTCCGATCCGGGGCGGAGGCGGCTTCGTTTCGGGAGTTTCCGGTCGACGGGTCCGGTACCGGATCGGTCGTTCCGGAACCCACTCGGTTCTCCGGTGATCCGGAGGCGTCGTTCGAACCGGAGCTTCCGGAGGAGGGAGGTTCGGCGGCCGCACCGTCCGTCCGGAGCGCGGGCGTCTCCTCGACGGCGTCGTCATCGACGGCCTCGCGTTCGGCTTCCGGCTCCGTCGGGCCGTCCGGAGGCGCCTCGCGTTCGCCGTCGACCGACGGGACGTCGTCTCCGGTACCCATCGCGTCCGCGAGCAGGTCCTCCTCCGCGGATCCCCCCGGCGGGGTCGGCGAGCCAGCGGCCTCGTCGGCGTCGACGGCGGCTGGTTCGGGGCTCTCCCCCCCGAGTTCCTCCGGCGCGGAGACCCCGGACAGGGCGTCGAGGACGGTCGATTTGTTCCGCTGGATCCGTCCCACGAGGTCGTCGAACAGCCGGCGCTCGTCGTCGGTCATCCCCTCCTCCTCGACGGCCATGTCGGCGGCGGCAAACGAGGCGAGCTTGACTACCTTCCCCACCCGCCGCTCGTAGATCGCCTCCGCGACTTCCTCGGCGGTCTCGATCTCGTCGGACAGCCGCCGGACGCCCTCGTCGGAGAACGGATCGTCGACCTGCTTCGCCCGACGATCCCGCTGTGCGCGCAGGTCGGCGATGTACGTCGCGACGTCCGTGTAAAACGTGTCCCGCAGGTGCTGGAGGCTGTCCTTTCGGCGTTCTTTGGCCTGCACCGTCCGGAGTTCGTCCAGATCCATTCTGTGTTCTCTCCCGCACGCGTTCGTCGTTCCGGGTGGCGTCCCGCGGGTACTTCGTCCCCCGGCTACCGTTCTTTCCCCTTCTCGGCGTCGCCCCTCGCCATCAGGAAGACGCCCACCGCTTCCGGAACGTAACTCTCTCCGGCCGGGATCATATACGTTTCGCCGTCGAATTCTCGACGCCGTTCGGCGTCGGAGACGATCGATATCTCCCGCCCTCTGAACCGCTCCGCGACGGCGTCTTCGAGCGGGTCGAACGAGGCCAGTTCGCCTCGAGCCACCGGCGTCACTCGCAGTCCCGTTCCACCGTGGAGGCTCCCGGGGAGCCGGATCAGCCGGCGGGTGTCGGTCGTGACCGGTTCGTCGATCGCCGCCCCCTGTGCCGCCCGCTCGCGCGCCACGAGCGCCTCGACCAGCCGTCTGACGCCCGGTCCCCCCACTTCCAGGTTCCCCTCGCGGACGGCGTCGGGGTTGCGCCGGAACGCGCCCAGTACGGTCTCCGCGCGCCCCTCCCCGATCCCCTCGAGTTCCTGGAGCCGCTGCGTGGCTTCCTGATCGTCGGCAGCGCGGAGTTCCTCGGCGAACGCCACCAGCGCCCGGTGCACTCGCCGCCCCCATCCGCCGTTGGTCGCCAGCACTCGCTGGTTGGTGCCCTCGACGGAGATCCGCCGTACGAGGTCGTCCGCCTCCAGTTCGATCCCGCGCACGTAGTCGACGATCTCCCGTCTGGCGTCGCTTTCGAGCTCGCGGATCCCCTCGTCGCGGACGTGGACGTGGTAGCCGCGTCCGCCCGAGAACACCACCGTCACGTCTTCGAACGCGAAGTCGCGCTCCAGAAACGACAGCAGCCGCTCGAGCGCGTCCTTGCACGCCTCGAGCATGTCCGGGTACGACGCTTCCTCGGGGTCGATTCCCGGCAGATGGTCGGCGTCGAGGTCGAACACCAGGTCCGCGTTCCGCCATCCCTTGTTCCCCATCGTCTCGGCCCCGGGGTCGTCGTACCGGGCCGCCGAGAAGTACGCGTGTCGGGGGGCCAGCCTGGCGAGCGCGTCGCCGAACGACCCCCCCTGCGTCAGATCCAGCCACGACTGGTGGCGAACCATCGTCGTCCCCCGGCCGGCGGTCCACGGGATGTATCCCCACTCGCGCTCGTTGGCGTCGGGGGGCGGTGACACGTCGGCGCCGCGATAGTAGTCGCGGAACCGGCCGCGCAGGTACTCCCGGGTTCGTTCCTCCATCGACACTCGGCTACGGAAGGGCCGGGTAAAGTCGTTGCCTTCCGGCCGACCACGCACGATTTATACTCCGGGCGCTCGAACGCCGGACACATGGTCGGAATCTCCTACCAGGACTTCCTCGACACGTCGTACGAACCCGGTGACGACGAGCTCGTCTGTCGGTTTCGCATACGGCCGGCCGCCGACATGGACGCCGAGGACGCCGCCGCGCGCGTCGCGAGCGAGTCCTCGAACGGCACCTGGGCGGAGCTACAGGTCGACGGCGAGGTCCGGGACCTGTCCGCGACTGCCTTCGAGATAGACGAGGGGGCCGACGGGACCGAGATCGCAGTCGCGTACCCGGATGCGCTGTTCGAGCCCGGCAACATGGCGCAGGTGCTGTCGTGCATCGCGGGCAACATCATGGGGATGAAGGCCGTCGAGCGGATCCGGCTGCTCGATTGTGAGTGGCCCGAACCCCTCGCCACCTCGTTTCCGGGACCGCTGTACGGGTCGTCGGTCCGGGAGGAGTTCTTCGACGCCGGCGACCGCCCGATCCTGGCGACCGTGCCGAAGCCGAAGGTCGGGCTCACGACCGAACAGCACGCGCAGGTGGGCTACGAGGCGTGGACCGGCGGGCTCGACCTGCTGAAGGACGACGAGAACCTCACCGACCAGGCGTTCAACCCCTTCGCGGATCGGCTCGCGGAGTCGTTCGCGGCCCGGGACCGGGCACAGGAGGAGACCGGCGAGCCGAAGTCGTACCTCGTCAACGTCACGGCCGACGCGAACGAGATGCTCGACCGGGTGGACGAGGTCGCCGCCGCGGGCGGGGAGTACGTGATGGTCGACGTGATCACGACCGGATGGGGCGCCGTCCAGGCCGTCAGGGAGCGGTGCGACCGACACGGCCTCGCAATCCACGCCCACCGCGCGATGCACGCCGCCTTCGACCGGGTGCCGGAACACGGGGTCTCGATGCGGGTACTGGCACAGCTCGCCAGGCTCTGCGGCGTCGACCAGATCCACACCGGCACGGCCGACCTCGGGAAACTCGAGAACGAGGACACCTACGGGATCAACGAGTGGCTCGCCGGCGACCTCCACGGGCACCGCGACGTGTTGCCGACCGCGTCCGGGGGCTTGCACCCGGGCCTGATGCCGGAACTGCTGGACAGACTCGGCACCAACCTCTGCATCCAGGCTGGCGGAGGCGTCCACGGTCACCCCGACGGCACCCACGCGGGCGCGAAAGCCTTCCGGGCCGCCGTCGAGGCCGCGGCCGAGGGGGTTCCCCTGGAGACGCGCGCGCGGGAAATCCCCGAACTCGAGACGGCGATCGAGAAGTGGGGCACGTCGACGCCGCGGTAGCCCGTTCCAGGCTGGACCCGGTCGGATTCTGCCGCCGTTTAAATCCCGGGGGAACTACAGTTTCTCCTATGGCGACGATCAAGGACAGCGTCCACGACCACATCGAGGTGACCGGCGTCGCGGAGGCGCTGCTCGACACGCCCGCGGTCCAGCGTCTCAGACGCATCCGACAGCTGGGCACCGCCCAGTTCGTCTACCCCTCCGCGAACCACACGCGCTTCGAGCACTCCCTCGGCGTGTATCACCTCGCGTCGCGGGCGCTGGACCGGCTCGGCGTCGGCGGTCGGGAGGCGGCCCACGTCGAGGCGGCGGCGCTTTTACACGACGTCGGCCACGGGCCCTTCAGCCACAACATCGAGGCACTCACCCACCGCCGAACCGGGAAGTACCACGACGACGTCAGGGAACTCCTCCGTTCCGGCGCGCTCGGGGACGCGATCCGGGAACAGGACCTCGATCCCGGCCGCGTGGCCGGGCTGATCCGCGGGGAAGGTCAGTACGGACAGCTCGTGTCGGGGGAGCTGGACGTCGATCGGATGGACTACCTCGTCCGCGACGCCCACCACACCGGGGTGCCGTACGGCACCATCGACCACGAACGTCTGATCCGGGAACTGACGTTCGCCGACGGGGAGCTCGTGCTCGACGAGGGGAACGTCCAGACCGCCGAGTCGCTGCTGCTCGCGCGCGCGCTCATGAACCCCACGGTGTACAAACACCACGTCGCGCGCATTTCGAAGGCGATGCTCCGCCGCGCGTCCGAACGGCTGCTGGACTCCGAGAACGGAGCAGCTGCCGGCGTCGACGCCGGGACGCTGCGCCGGATGGACGATCACGACCTGATCGTGGCCCTGCGTTCGACGCCGGAGACGGAGGCGTTCAGCCGCCGCTTCGACGCCCGTCGGCTCCTCAAGCGCGCGGTCTGGGCCGAGCGGGACGACGTTCCGGACTGGGTACTCGAGGCGGATCACCGGGAGATCCGTCGCATCGAACGTCGGATCGCGGACGCGGCTGGCGTCGACCCCGCCGACGTTGTGGTCGACGTGCCGGCCGAACCGTCGATGAAGGAGTCCTCCTCGCGCGTCCTCGTCAACGGGGAGATGCGTCTCCTCGACCAGCAGTCGCCGCTCGTGTCCGCGCTTCGGACGTCCCAGAAAGAGCAGTGGCGCCTCGGCGTGTACACCCGGCGGGAACGCACCGATAGCGTCGGGGAGATCGCCGCCCGAGAACTCGACGTCGACGCCGACGGGGGGCTCGTGAGCGACGTGCGGGCGAACGTCCACCACACGCTCGACGAGTACGAGTAGTGAGCGGGGGCCCGGCGCGAGCGACCTTCCCCTCCGTGAGATTCAAGCACCCCGGTTGCAAAGCCGGCGACGATGAACACCGAGCGTGACGGTCAGTCGGGGAACGCGGGGACGGGCCACTCGGACGGGGACGGCACGTCGTTCCGTTCGCCCGAGCACGTCCAGCGCGTGGACGACCTCGGGGATCCAACGACGATCGAGGGAACGATCCTGACCGGGCGGGAGTTCGAACCGGTCCAGGGGCGCGTGGTGATCGAGGACGGCCGAATCGCGGAGGTCGTTCCGGCCCGGACCGAAAGCGACGCGATCGTGCTGCCCGCCTTCGTCAACGCCCACACCCACATCGGCGATTCGATCGCGAAGGAGGCCGGGGAGGGACTCTCCCTGGAGGAGCTGGTGGCTCCCCCGGACGGACTGAAACACCGGCTGCTCGCGGCCGCCGACCGCGGGACGCTGGTGGCGGCGATGCGGCGGTCGCTTCGGTACATGGCGGCGACGGGGACCGGCGCCTTTCTGGAGTTCCGCGAGGGGGGACTCGCGGGGATCGACCGGATCCGGGAGGCGCTCGAGGGGTCGCCACTGCGGCCGGTGCTGCTCGGTCGGGAGAGCCTCGACGCCATGCGCGCCGGCGACGGGTTCGGCGCCTCCGGCGCGCGCGACGGGGATTTCTCGAGCGTCCGCGAGGCGACGCGCGAGGCGGGGAAGCTGTTCGGCATCCACGCCGGCGAGCGGGACGCCGACGACGTCAACCCCGCGCTCGACCTGGAGCCGTCGTTTCTCGTCCACATGACTCACGTCAGGAAGCTCCACCTCGAACGGCTCGAGGACGCGTCCGTTCCGGTGGTCGTGTGTCCGCGGTCGAACCTGGTGACGAACGTCGGCGTCCCCCCCATCCGCGAACTCGCGCAACGCACCACCGTCGCGCTGGGAACCGACAACGTGATGCTCAACTCCCCGTCGATGTTCCGCGAAATGGAGTTCGCCTCGAAGCTGTCCGACGTCCCGGCGAGCCAGGTCCTCCGGATGGCGACGGCCAACGGCGCGGAGATCGCGGGACTGAACGCGGGGGTGATCGAGGAGGGACGGGACGCGCGCTTGCTCGTTCTCGACGGCGGGACGGACAACCTCCGGGGTGCGAAGGACGTCCGGCGCGCGGTCGTTCGACGGGCGGGATCCGGCGACGTCTCCCGGGTCCTCCTTTGACCTCCTCCCACGACTGAAGTCGTGGGATTCCTCCGTTGGGATGTCGGCTAT
>JAZKTH010000118.1:0-7882 GCA_036625675.1 Haloferacaceae archaeon | reverse complement strand
GACAATCGCGGACGATCTGGGCCTGTTCCTCTCGAAACGGCGACTCGAAGCCGAACACAAGTCGTTCGCCGACATCGTCGAACGGATCGACGACCCCGTGATGCTCCAGAACCGCGACGGCACGTTCCGCGTGATCAACGAGGCCACGGCGGACTTCGCCGGAATGGAGCCGGACGAACTGAAGGGAACCGACGAGGCGGCGTTCATGGACGCCAACGCCGCCGAAACGGTCCGGCGCATGAAACAGACGGTGCTCGAGGTCGAGGAGCCGGCCTCCTACCAGGTGACGCCCGCCTTCCCCGACGGTCGGGAGCGGACCTTCTCCACGACGCGGTACCCGTATTACGACGATGGGGGCCGACTGGACGGAACGATCGCGATCTGCCGGGACGTGACGGATCTCAAGGAGCACCAGCGACACCTCCAGATTCTGGACCGCGTGTTGCGTCACAACGTCAACAACAACATGAACGCGGTCCAGGGATACGCCCGGTTGATACGCGAGGAGACCAGCGGGGAGGTACGGCAGTACGCCGAACGGATCGCGTCGAACAGCGAGACGCTGCTCGACATCGCCGAAAAACAGCGGAAGATAACGGACTTCCTCTCGAAACCCCGAAAGAAGGAGGTGATCGACCTCGCGAACGTCGTCGATCGCCTCCGCGATCGAATCCAGTGGAAGTACCCCGGCGCGCAGCTTTCGACGTTCTGCCCGGAGGAAGCGTCGGTCGTGGCGAGCAATACGATCGAACTGGCGATCGAGGAGCTGATCACGAACGGGATCGTCCACGCCGACAGCGACGAGCCGACGGTCTCTCTGGAAGTGACGCCGGACGGCGAGACGGTCGAGATCGCGATCGTCGACGAGAACGAGGCGATCCCGGAGATGGACCGGGCGGTGTTGCTGGGCAACGTCGAACTGACCGCGCTGGACCACGGGAGCGGACTGGGGCTGTGGCTCATCAAGCTCGTCGTCGATCACTCCGACGGCACGCTGTCGTTCGAGGAGAACGAGCCGCGCGGGAACGTCGTGCGCATCGAACTTTCCGCCCGGTGAACGGCGGAGACGGCAAGCGCCGCTCTCGTCCCCCTTCCGGCACACTCACCCGAAGGGCCCGACCTCCAGGTGCTCGAGGGCGAACAGCTCCTCGATATCGTATCGCCTTTCGGCCACCCCCTGCCGCTCGGCGTACCCGAGGAGCGCGTTCAGGGCCGTCCGGTTGCCCTCGGTGAGCCCGTACTCCCAGGGGTCCGCGAGCAGCTCGCGCTGCCGTTCGGCGTGGACGTCGGCCCACAGGAGCGGGATCCACTGCGGGCTCTCGAGCCGGCGCAGGCACTCCCGCTTTGCCGCCTCGAACGCGTCGTACAGCGTCTGAACGACCCAGGGACGCTCCTCCAGGAGCTCGTCGGTCAACACGATCGCGTGCATGATCGGGAAGATCGACGTCTCCTCGAAGTAGGCCCGTTCCTCCTCGATCGGGTCCTCGAACAGCCGTTCGGCCTCGGGCGCCTGCAGCGGTACCGGGTGGAACACGGCGTCGAGATCCCCCGCCCGGAGCAGCTCCTCCATGTACGGGACGGTCCCGCCCCCGGCGTCGACGTCCGTCAGCGGGTACTCCCCCGGCACGTCGACGGGGACGATCTCGGATCCGACCCGGTGCCACTCGACGCGCGTCGGGTCGACCCCGTAGTGCTCCCGGAGGATGCCGCGCTGCCAGATTCCGGTCGTCGTCTGCCAGTTCACTACCCCGACCCGTTTCCCCTCGAGGTCTCCGGGATCCTCGATCCCTGACCCGACCCGCCTGTAGACGTAAGAGAGCCTGAACCGTCGGTGGGGAAAGACGGGGATTGCGGTGAAGGGATACTCCCCCGGACGGGACCTGGTGGCGAGATACGTTCCCATCGAGAGCTCGCAGGCGTCGAACTCCAGGTCGTTCGCCATCCGGGCGAACCGCTCGGGGTTGTGATACTCCAGGAGCGAGAGGTCGATCCCCCCCGGAGACACGCTCCCGTCCCACAGCGCGCGGGTCCACTCGTACCGGCCGCACGCCAGCGCAACGTCGATCATGTCCGGTCGTTCCGGTGGCCGACGCATAGTCTCACCGACCCGCCCGAAACCGCCATAGTTTATTACATGGAACCTGTAATTCAGAACACGGCAGTCCGAGCCGATCCAGCCATGACAGACACCCAGCGGCTCCAGGTGCGGGAGCTTCGGAAGAGCTTCGGCGAGGAGCCGGTCCTCTCCGCGGTCAGTTTCGACGTCGACGACGACGAGATCGTGGCGCTTCTGGGCCCCAGCGGCTGCGGCAAGACCACGACGCTGCGGTGTATCGCGGGCGTGGAAACCCCCGACGCCGGGGAGATCGTCATCGACGGCGAGACGGTGCACTCGGCGGACGTGTCCCGTCCGCCCGAGGAACGCGGGATCGGGATGGTGTACCAGAATTACGCGATCTGGCCACACAAGTCCGTCTACGAGAACGTGGTGTTCCCGCTGAAGTACGGCGACCACTCGTTTTCGAGGTCGGAGTACGAATCCCGGGTCGATCACCTGCTCGAACTGGTCGACATCGCCGAGTTGAAACACCAGCCGGCGACGGACCTCAGCGGCGGCCAGCAGCAACGGACCGCGCTCGCGCGGGCGCTGGCGCACGACCCGGACCTCCTTCTCCTCGACGAGCCGCTGTCGAACCTCGACAAGAAGCTCCGCGCGACCATGCGATACGAGCTGCAAAAGCTCCAGCGGGAGGTCGGGGTCAGCATGCTTTACGTGACCCACGATCAGGAGGAGGCGTTCTACCTGGCCGACAGGGTGCTGGTGATGAACGGGGGGGAGATCGTCGAGCGCGGGACGCCCGAGGGGCTGTATCGCCGCCCGTCCGCGGCGTTCACCCGGGACTTCGTCGGACAGTGGAACCGCCTGGACGGATCGCTCGACCGGGAGCCGGACGGGGACAGGGTCGTCCGGACCGCGCTCGGGACGGTGCCCGTCGACGGGGTCGACGTCGTCCCCTCGGGGGGCGTCGACGGGTCGGTCCACTGTTTCTTCCGTCCCAGGGACGCCGAGGTTCGGCGCGCGTCGGCAGTGGACGGCGGTCGCGTGTCCGGAACCGCTGGTTCCGTCGTCGACGCCAGCGTCGAGGGGACGGGTGAGGCGTCCGACGGGCTCGCCCGGACGGGGACGGTGCTGGCGGCCGGACTCTCGGGGGACCTCTACGAGGTGACTGTCGGGTTCGCGGGCGTCGACGCCGAGGTGGTCGTCCGGTCGGAGCACGTCCGCGACTTCGATCGCGGGGACCGCGTTCGCCTCCGCGTTCCCGCCGACGCGATCAAGCTGTATTCGGCCGACGAGTGACGCCGGACGGCGGTCGGTTCACTGGTGTTGCGGACGGCGGCCCGTTCACTGGTGTTTCTCCCGGAGCTCCTCGGGGAGGCTCTCGAGCACCTCGTCGCCCGGGAACGACGCGAGGTTCTCCGGGCCCAGATCGGCGTAAAACCGGTGTTTGGTGTCGTCGTCGCCCACCCAGTCGCTACCCATGTACGCGAGCACGTCCTCCTCCAGGGAGAGCAGGCGACCGTCCATCCCGCCCTCGGTGACCCACGCCTTCTCGACGCTTCCGAAGTAGTAGGTGATGCCCTCGAACTCGAAGGAGTCGAGCACGCTACACTCGATGTTCCCGACGGCGTCCGCGAGGAGGGGCACGTCGACCGCCTCGCCGGGGATCGTCTCGAGACCGAGGTGCTCGATCTTGTCCAGCTCCCGACCGCTGACCATGCCGGAGAGCACCGTCGCATCGATCATCTCCGTGGTGGGGACCGACAGGACGAATTCGGGGTTCTCCTCGATGATGTCGTAGGTGTAGGTCTTCCCGCTGACGCCCAGCAGATACCGGAACGGGTTGTACCCGGCGACCATCCACCAGGCGGCAGTCATCAGGTTCGGGCCCTCGGTTTCGCTTTGTGTCACCACGAGCGCGATCGGCTTCGGCTTCAGGAGGGCCTTGGAATCGATCCCCGAAATCTCGTCGAAACGGTCGGCCGGCGACGACTGTGACATGTCCGTTCCTTCGGTCTCACGAACAAGAGGATGTCTATTCGCCCCGGGAACCGCACCCGGGAACCCGATCACTCGACCGGCAGATCCGCGACGAACAGCTCCGCGGGCTCGTACTCGCGGTCGGCGATACCCTGATCGCGGGCGTACTCGAGGAATTTCGCCAGTTCGCGGCGCGTCCGGTCCGTGAGTCCGTACTCCCAGACCTCCGCTCCGGGGCCCATGATCCCCCGCTGTTCGAGCCGATGGAGGTGCGCCCACGTCAGCGACATGCTGTAGCTCGGTCGCCGCACCCGGTCGAGCCCGAGGTCGCGTGCCTCGCAGAACGCCTCGTACACGCGTTCCGCCACCCAGGGATGTTCCTCGAGAACCCCGTCCCTGATCGCCACCACGTGCATGATCGGGTGGAGTCCCGTTTCGCCGTAGTAGTCGCGTTCGGCCGCAAGTGGGTCGTCGAACACGAACTCGACGCTGTCTGACTCCGCCGCCGCCTCGAGGAGCGATCCCGACGGATCCATGACCGCGTCCAGCTCCCCCGCGAACAGCAGCTCCTTCATGTCGCGGGGATCCTCGACCGCGTCGCCGCCCTGCGAGCCCGGAACGGGTCGCACGTCGAACCGGTCGGGGACGGGACGCTCGACGTCGTCCTGCCGGCGGCGGTACCAGGTGACCTCCTCGAGATCCAGCCCGTGGTGCTCCGCGCAGATCCCCCGCATCCAGACGTTCGCCGCCGTCTGCCACGACTGCACGCCGACCGCCTTGCCCGCGAGGTCGCCCGGCCCGTCGACGTCGGCGTCGACGTGCTTGTAAAAGAAGGCGTGTCTGAAGGTCTTGCTCGGGAACACCGGGATCGCCGTGAACGGGTACCGGTCCGGATCCGATCGCGAGGCGACGTAGGAGGCGAGACACAGTTCCGCGACGTCGTAGGCGTCCGTCCGGCAGAACCGGCGGTGCCGGCGCGGGGGGTAGGTCGTGTCCGTGGCGAGGTCGACCCCGTCGGGCTCGACGTCGCCCGTCAGCAGTCCCCGAGTGAGGTCGGTGTCGTCGCAGCTGAGCGTGAGTTCGATCGTCACGCCTCGGGGTCCGAACAGTGCAGATATATAAGTGGCGGCGAGCGTCCGGAACCGCTGCCGCGACCGGACGCGGTTCGATCCGGGGAAGGATCCCCCGAACGGACGTCCGGATGGAAGGAAACCTTTTAGTTACTTGTTACAGGAATCCTATAACATGGAAAAGAATACGCGATCGGGAACCGGTCAAAAGGCCGACGCCGGAAGGGACCGAACGCGCTTCGGGGGAAGGCGGGTTTCGAAGAAGCTCTCCAGAAGGGCCGTCCTTGCCGCCGGCGGCACAGTCGCCACGGCGGGCCTGGCAGGCTGTACGGACGTTCCGGGGACGGCCGGCGACGCCGGATCGACGGACGGTCCCGAGCCGCCGTGGACGACCGAGGAACTCGCGGAGGCCGTCGGCGAGAACGCGGACCTCACGATCTACGCCGCGGCCGGGAGTCGCGACGCGTGGAACCAGCTCGTCGACGTCGTCAACGACGAGTTCGGCACCGCCCTCGATCCGGACGTGTACGTGAGCGACGGCGGCGACGTCGCCCAGCGGGTGATCCAGGAGCGTCAGGCCGACCGGGACCAGGCGGACATCATCTCTCAGGGGACTGCCCTCTACGACCGGATCCACGAGGAGGACATGGAGGCCGGGGACTACTACGAACTCGGCATCGACGAGGACTACTGGTTCAGCGAGGAGCTGCCCGCGGAAAAGACCGAACCCTGGTACGTCTCGGCGCTCAACGGGGGTCCGTCGACCTGCATGGCGGTCAACAGCGACCGGTTCGATGAGCTCGGCCTCGAGTATCCGGGCAGCTGGAACGACCTCCTCGAGTCGCCCTACGAGGGTCTGCGGACGTATCTCGCGTCGTACGTGGTCCCGAACAGGATCGGCTGGATCGTCCGACATCACGCGGAAAAGCGGGGGATCGAAGAGCGGGAGTGGATGCGCCAGGCGATGGACAACCTCGAGTTCGTCGGGATCGAGAGCCACACTCGCGGGGCTCGCGAGGTCGGGCAGGGGAACGCACCGATCATGTTCTACAACTTCCCGTGGACCGTCCGCCAGTTGACGGATGAACTCCCCGTGGAGGTACACTACCCCGACGGCGTGCAGGCGCTGATGAGTTCGGGACACCTGGCGATCAACAGCGAGGCCCCGAACCCGTGGGCCGCCCGCTTCCTCCTCAGTGCGACGGTCGAGGAGCCGGTGCAGCGACGGATCATCCGGGAGGTCGAACAGTTCGGACCCGGCCGGCTCGACGTCGATTACACGGACATGGACATCGACCCGTACTACGAGAAACTATTGACGGCCGACGTCTCCAGGGTCACCTTCGATCAGGAGGCACAGTACACGCAGACGGGCGAGGACGTGATCGAGAACGTGATCGAGGAGCGGCGAAGCGGTGACTGATACCGACGGACGGCTCGCCCGACGGATCCAGGGAACGGGGAGTTCGACCGACTCTCGAAACTGATGGGGAACAAAGATCGCGGGAACGGCCGGGCGGACGCGATCCGCGCGAGGATAGCGCGGGCGCTCGTCTCCGCCCTCCCCGCGGCCGGCGGGCGACTCCGGTCCGCGAACCCGGCCGGGGACGGCCTCGGAAAACGCGTCGCCCTCGGGAGTGCTGCGGTGAGCGTTGCAGTCCTGACCCTGGTTCCACTCGTCTTTTTGCTCTGGTCGAGCCTGTGGTCCGGATATCCCGGGGACTTCGGCGGAACGTTCACCATCGAGAACTACGCGGCAGTGTATCTCCGACAGGTCTACGACGTGACGGGCCTTTTCGCGAACTCCCTGTTCGTGGCCGTCGGGATGACGTTGATCGCCATGACCTTCGGATTACTTTTCGCGTGGCTCTTCGTCCGGACCGACCTCCCGACCAAGGGCGCGATGGAACTGGCGATCGTCTCCCCGTACGCGGTCCCGGGCTACGTGTACTCGATCATGTACATCGCGACCTACGGCCCGAACAACGGGCTCGTGACCGCGTATTTCGCGTGGCTTCCCGGCGTGGAGTGGACGTCGAACCTCCTTTTCAGTCGGTGGGGCATCGCGTTCGTCGTCGGCATCAACGCGGTGACGTCGTTTTACCTGCTCACCGCCCCCGCGCTCCAGCAGATGGATTCCGCCCTCGAGGAGGTCGGTCGCGTCCACGGCGCCGGCGTGTTGTCGACGCTGCGGTCGATCAGCTTCCCGCTCATCCTCCCGGCGATTCTGGCCGCGACGACCGTCACGTTCCTGCGCGGCCTGGGAGAGTTCTCCGTCGTCGCTATTCTGGGAGCGCCGGCGGGCTTCGACGTGTACGCGACCGCGATCTGGTCGGCGGTCTCGCTGCGGGCCCCCCCGGAGTACGGCCAGGCGGCGGCGCTCTCGTTTAGCCTGATCGCCGTCACTGCGGTGTTGACCTGGTACTACCGAAAAGTGACGAGCCGCAAGGAGGACTACATGACAGTCACCGGTCGGGAGCACCGATCGAGGCGGTGGGAGCTGGGGGAGTGGCGGTGGCCGATCACGATCGCGCTGTGGTGCGTTCTGTTCGTCGTCTGGATCCTCCCCGTTCTCGTGATGGTGCTGGTCTCGCTTCACTCCTTCTGGACCGGCGTACCGACGGCGGGTGACCTCACCCTGTCCCACTACGCGGAAGCGGTCACCGATCCCGCGATCGGGCGGGCGTTCGCGAACAGCGTCCTGATCAGCGTCGGCGGGGCGACCCTGGGCACCGTTCTGGTCGTGGGGACCGCCTACTACACCGAGCGGACG
>JAZKTH010000117.1:0-7902 GCA_036625675.1 Haloferacaceae archaeon | reverse complement strand
GGAGTTCTTCTTCCACGCCATGGGCGGCCGGGAGGGGCTGGTCGACACGGCGGTCCGGACCTCGAAGTCCGGCTACCTCCAGCGTCGGCTGATCAACGCGCTCTCGGAGCTCGAGGCGCAGTACGACGGGACCGTCCGGGACACCTCGGACACGATCGTGCAGTTCGAGTTCGGCGAGGACGGCACGTCGCCGGTGCGCGTTTCCTCCAGCGAGGACAACGACATCGACGTCGACCAGATCGCCGACCGCGTTCTCCAGGCCGAGTTCGACTCCGAGGCGGAGCGCGAGGAGTTCCTGGGGCGCAGGGAGCCGCCCACGAACCTCTCGGAGTACGCCGGTCCCGGGCTGGACAAGGCGCAGGGCATGAAAACGGAGGTGGAGTCGGATGACTGAGGCCGACTACGAGAACGTCACCGCGGACATCGAGGCGATCGTCGAGGACACGGAGCTCCCCCGCCGGCTGAAGGACCGCGTCTACGAGACGATCGATCGGAAGTGCGGCGAGTACGGCTCGGTCACGGTCGAGCAGGCGAGCGACATCGCGGAGGCGGTGGAGACCCGGTACCGGAAGACGCGCGTCGACCCGCTCGACCCGGTGGGGACCGTGAGCGCGCAGTCGATCGGGGAGCCGGGAACGCAGATGAGCGTTCCGTACGACGAGCGCGTTCTCGTGCGACGGGACGGCGAAGCCGACGTCGTCGAGATCGGATCGCTCGTCGACGACGTGCTCGACTCCCGGGAGGTACGCGAATTCGACGGACACGAGGTCGCTCGGGCCCCCCGCGGACTGGAGGCACTCAGCCTCGACGAGAACGAACAGGTTCGCTGGAAGCCCGTCGAGGAAGTGAGCCGACACGGGACGCCCGAGGAGTTGCTGCAGTTCGAACTCGAATCGGGCCGAACGATTCGGGCGACGAAGGCGCACTCGTTCGTAACGCGACAGAACAATGCGGTCGTTCCCGTTACGGGAGAGGATCTTGAACCAGGTGACTGGATTCCAGTCGTTTCCTCCTTCGAAGTGGCGAAAAGAGGTACTACCACAGAGAACGAGACAGTCGACCTCCGTGAGTATCTTCCACCGACCGACTATTGGTACACCTCGACGCTGGCTGATGGGGGTGTCGACGCCGTACCCGGTAGATCGGACCAACTACGGAATAAGCGTGCCGCCTTGGAAAGTGGTTCTCTCGAGAATCACGCAGTCTATCCAGTTGGCGGCACAGTCTCCCTTCCCGAGCAGTTCCCCCTCGACGAAGAAACCGGCTTCTTCGTCGGTGCATGGCTTGCAGAGGGATCAGTAACGGATTATTACGTCTCCATATCTAACGTCGATGAGACGTTCCAGAATCATATCCGCTCATTCGCTGAGCGATTTGATCTCTCGGTAAACGAGTACGAGAACAACAGTGGATTCGCTCAAGGCTATGACGTCCGTCTGAACGGGACTGTCCTTTCGGACTTCGTTCGTGCCGCCTGTACGGATGACGATGAGAAGATCGTTCCCGGATTCGCTTTCGGGGCGAACGATGCATTCGTTCGTGGACTACTTCAGGGTTACTTCAGCGGCGACGGCAACGTCACGGCCAATGCGATCCGCTCTAGCTCGACGAGTAGTCGACTCACCGCAGGTATCGCACTGCTTTTGGCCAGAGTCGACGTGTATTCGACCCTTGCCAACCGTGACGGATCTCGTACGCTCCGGATACCGAAGAAGAACATCAGCCGGTTTGCTGATCGGGTCGGAATGGTCGGTGACCGGGGTGAGGAACTGTCGTCACTCGCAAAAGAGGTCGACACGAACGGCCCCGATGCAACCGATCAGATCCCCAACTTCGGCGACGCGCTCCGTACTGTCGCTTCCGATGCCGGTATTCCGAGCCGACAGATAAACGCAGCATCGAAGCGTCAGAGGATCGGTCGGACGCGGCTTCAAAAAATCGTCGCACAAGCAGTGTCCGCTGGCGTCGATTCCGAGTCACTCGACACGTTGAAGCAAGCGATAGACGGAGATGTCGTCTGGGACCGAATCGAGTCAATCGAGACGGTCACCAGCGACCACGAGTACGTCTACGACTTCTCGGTCGAGGGACTGGAAACGTTCACGACTGCGGAAGGCGTCGTGACCCACAACACCATGAACACCTTCCACTACGCGGGCGTCGCGGAAATCGACGTCACGCAGGGGCTCCCCCGGCTCATCGAGCTGGTCGACGCCCGGAAGACCCCGGACACGCCGATGATGACGGTCTACCTCGAGGGCGAGTACGCGACGGACCGCGAGAAGGCCCACGAGGTGGTGTGGTCGATCGAGGCGACGAAGATCCTGGCGCTGGGGGACGTCTCGACCAACGTCGCGGACATGCTCGTCCAGATCGATCTCAACGAGGAGACGCTGCTCGAGCGGTGGCCCACCTACGACGACCCCAACGCCGTCGCCGAGGAGATCGCCGAAACCATCGAGGACGCGCTGGGCGTGGACACCCGCCAGCAGGGCACGCTCGTGGAGTTCGGCCCGCCCAGCCCCTCCTACCGGCAGCTGCTCCAGCTCGTCGAACAGCTGCGCGACGTCGTCTTCAAGGGGATCGAGGAGGTCGACCGCGTCGTCATCCGGAAGGAGGAGACCGACGACGGCGAGGAGTTCGTCCTCTACACCGAGGGATCGGCGTTCGGCGATGTCCTCGAGATCGAGGGCGTGGACCCGTCCCGGAGCACGTGCAACAACATCCACGAGATCTACCGCACGCTCGGGGTCGAGGCGGCCCGCGAGGCGATCATCAACGAGACGAACACCACCCTCGAGGAGCAGGGGCTGGGCGACGTGAACGTCCGGCACCTGATGCTCGTGGCCGACATCATGACCAACCGCGGCACGATCGAGTCGATCGGCCGCCACGGGATCTCCGGCTCCAAGGACAGCGTGCTCGCCCGCGCCGCGTTCGAGGTGACCGTCTCGCACCTGCTCGACGCGGCGATCCACGGCGAGCGGGACGACCTCAACGGCGTCATCGAGAACGTCATCGTCGGGAAGCCGATCTCGCTCGGTACCGGCGACGTCGACCTCCGGATGGGGACCACGGGCGGGGCCGCCCGTCCCTCCGACGACTGACCCGTCATGCGGGTGACCCTCTCGGACGAGGCGCGCCGGTACATCGGCCGGTTCGACGAGCTGACCGGGATCAGCCCCCGCGACTGTCTGGTCGAGGACGACAGGCTGACCTTCGTGATCCCGGCCGGGGAGATGCGCGAGGCGATCGGCCCCGGCGGTCGGACGGTCGGCCGGGTCGAGGACGCGCTCGGGCGGCAGGTCAGGCTCGTCGAATACGCGGAGGCTCCGGACGCGTTCGTGGCCAACGCGCTCGCGCCGGCCGCGGTCAGGGCCGTCACCATCTCCGAGCAGAACGATCGGGTGGCGTACGTCGAGGTCGAACCGGCGGACCGGGGGGTCGCGATCGGGACGGACGGCCGAAACATCGAGACCGCGCGCGTTCTGGCGAGCCGACACCACGACGTCGACGGCGTCGAGTTGACCTGACGTGGCGACGCCGAACGTGACGACGTCGAGTTGACCTGACGTGGCGACGCCGAACGTGACGACGTCGAGTTGACCCTGAGCGGGGCGACCCGACGCCGACGACGCGAGCCGTCGACCGCCGCGATTTTGTACCCTGGGAGCCCCGGTGAACGCATGCGACGGACGATGGCCACCCTCGGGATGGCGGTGCTTTTGCTCACTGCGGGCTGTGCCGCTCTGGGTCCCGGGGACGGTCCGGCGACGTCACCGACGGAGGGAGCGACGCCGACCGAGACCGGGGCCGAGACCGGGACCGGAAGCGACGGCGAAACCGGGGACGACGCTACCGATGCCCCACCCGCGACGCCGGAGAGACCGCCGTGGATCGACGGAAACGAACTCGACGCCGGCGCGCTGGAGGCGACCCACGTCGACGCGGTGATGGAGTCGGGGAGCTTCCGGATCGCCTCGGAGGTCACGACGACCCACGAGGGGGAGGATCACCCGCTCCCCTGGTTCGAGAACCAGACCCTCGAGACCGGCTGGAACGTCGAACACGAGCGGCGCTACCTCGACAACGAGTTCCGGGAGACGCCCGAGAGGTTGACGCTGTACGCCGAGAACGCCACCGTGTACGTCCGCGAACGGGCCGGCGACAGGGTTCGGTACGCCGTCGAGCCCGCGAACCGGACGTCCGAGGAGTTCCGCGAGAAGATGCGAGGCGACGCCCGCACCGGAACCGGGGCGCTCTCCGAGTGGACGTTCCAGTTCGAGGGGACCGAGGAGTGTGGCGAGCTAACGTGCTACCGGTTCTCGGGTACCGACTTCGAGGGCGACCGGGACGTGCCCGAAACGGTGACCGACGGGACGGCGACGCTGGTCGTCGACGAACGGGGCATCGTCAGGGAGTTGACCCAGGAGTTCGAGGGCGAATCCGAGGGACAGGCGGTCAGCGTGGTCGTGACGAGCGAGTACCGCGGAGTCGGGGAGACGACGCTTCCGGAGCCCGGGTGGATCGAGGAGGCTCGCGAGGCGACGGCCACCGACGAGGACGGCAGCTGATAATGATTATTGTAGGCCGTAACCGGACGATCGGCCACCCGGTGGGCCGATCGACCGGTAAATCGCTACAATAATCATTATGAGCGGGGCAGTCGCTAGAGCGGGTGTTCGGGGTGGGAGCCGAAAAGGACTCCCGCTTCAGGCGATGTCTCGGCTGGTGTCGATTTCGACCTCGTCCGTGAGTTTGAGCTTGATCGGATCCCGCAGCGCGCTCCCGCCGCGGAACTTGGAGATCTCCAGGTAGTTCTCGATCCCGGTGTTCTGCATCGACTTGTGGAGCTCCCACACCAGGTCGGCCCGCCGGAGAGTAACCGTCCGCCCCGGGGGGGGTTCGTCCTCCTTGATCTGGTAGAACAGCCCGATGCTCGCAGTGTCCCACAGCGCCTGTTTGACCGCGTTCAGGAACTCGGCGTACCTGTTTTCGGCCTCGGCCTCGAGCTCGTTCACGGCGTTGACGACGAGGAGCGACCTGTTGTCGAGGCTCTCCAGGTGCTCACGGGCCGTCTCCAGCCTGGCGCCGGACGGGAGCTGCTCGATTTGAGCCTGTCCGCCCCCGCCGGAGTCGTGATTCCGCTGGATGTGATCCCGCAGCTCCTCCTCGATCTCCCAGCACGGCCGGATCGTCGACAGGTACAGCGTGTCCCGCTGCGTGGACAGCTCCTTGATGAGCAGTTCGCTCTGGGCGTCGGGCGGGGCGACGAAGGTGACGAGCCGACCCGGGGGAATGCCCCCGTCGAGCTCCCTGTCGAGCGGCTCGATCCCCGTCGAGAGGCGGTTTCCGGCGGGCTGTTTCGGCGGGTCCTCCCGCACCGATTCCTCCCCCTGGCCGAGGCCCGACGTTCCGTTCTCGAGGCCGATGTCGCCGGGACCGGACGGTTGGCTCGTCGCGGGGCCGGAGGCTACGCCGCCGGCCGTCCCGCCGCCTGCGGAACCGTCCGCGTGGAGAGAACCGGCGTCGGGCGGTTCCCCCCCACCGAATTGCTCGGGAAGATCGACCCCCCCGCCCGCATCGTCGGCGCCGGGGCCGGCCGCGCCGGCCTCCCCGGCGGAGTCACCGGTGTTCGCGCCCGTAGAGGAGCCGGTTTCGCCGTCCGAACCCGCGTCCTCCTGGAACGGAAACAGCCGGTCGAGGTCGTCGCCGCTCTGGTCGGCGTCGCTCCCGTCGGCCTCGCCGTGACCGGCGTCGTGCGGACCCTCGCCGTTCGTACCGCCATCGTCCTGTCCCTTCTCGTGATTCATACCGCAGTCCTCCGGAACCGGTTTCTCCCCGCGTCCGACCTGACGCCGTCCGGCCGGGTGCTCCCGGCCGCCGCCGGACGGGGAACGGCGTCACTCGGTTGAGCCGTGTCGATGGTCGAGGGCGCGACCATTTATAGATAGTTGTCAAGTTACCGTCCCTGATAATAGTCCCGCCGACGATCGGCCACGGGCCGGAGGGAGTGGGGCAAAGAAAGGATCTATAGAGCGTTCGGCCCCTCCCAGCCGGTTAGCGGGCGTCGTACGAATCACGGAATTCAAAGAAACGCCCTCAGATCGCTTCATAGGTATCGCTACCCGTCGCTCCAGCCGTTTCGCCGTTCTCAAATGACGGTGCTTAAGTAGCTCCACGGAGAATTCGGGTGTACAATGGCGAACGGCAAGTACGCCGCCCGCAAGCTCAAGAAGGACCGGCAGAAACGACGCTGGTCCGATTCCGAGTACGCTCGGCGCGAGCGCGGGCTCAAGAAGAAATCCGACCCGCTCGAGGGCGCCCCGCAGGGACGCGGGATCGTTCTGGAGAAGGTCGGCATCGAGGCAAAACAACCGAATTCCGCGATCCGGAAGTGCGTTCGGGTCCAGCTCATCAAGAACGGCAAACAGGTCACGGCCTTCTGTCCGGGCGACGGGGCGATCTCCTTCATCGACGAGCACGACGAGGTCACCATCGCCGGGATCGGCGGCGCGAAGGGTCGCGCGATGGGCGACCTCTCGGGCGTCAACTACAAGGTCGAGAAGGTGAACGGCGTATCGCTGATCGAACTGGTTCGCGGGAACGCGGAGAAACCGGTCCGATAATGAGCGAGTCCGAATCCGAAACCGAAGCCGAGGCGGAGGCCGAGGGCGAGGAAGGGGAGGCCGAAACGGCGCCACAGGCGCTGCTTTTCGGCGTCTGGGACGTGAGCGACATCGAGTACAGCGATCCCAGCACCCAGCGATACATCCACGTCACGCCGGTCGCACACACGATGGGTCGACACGCATCGAAGCAGTTCGAGAAAAGCGAGATCTCGATCGTGGAACGACTCATCAACCGGCTGATGCAGACCGAGGAGAACACCGGCAAGAAGCAGCAGAGCCTCAACATCGTCCGCGACGCGTTCGAGATCGTCCACGAGCGGACCGACGAGAACCCGGTGCAGGTTCTCGTTCGGGCGGTCGAGAACGCGGCGCCCCGCGAGGAGACGGTCCGGCTGAAGTACGGCGGGATCTCGGTCCCGAAGGCCGTCGACGTCGCCCCCCAGCGCCGCGTCGATCAGGCGCTGAAGTTCATCGCCGACGGGGTTCAGAGCGCCACGTACAAGTCGCCGACCTCGGCGTCGGAGGCGCTCGCGAGCCAGCTCATCGGCGCGGCCAACTACGACGTGCAGGCGTACCCGATCTCCCAGAAGGAGGAGCGCGAGCGGGTCGCCGCCGCGGCCAGGTAACGCCCGAACGACGGTCCGAAGCGGGCGGTCCGGAGCGGGCGGTTCGATCCTTCTCTCGGTTTCGTTAACCGGCCACAACACGTTTGCGTCCGGCCGTCCCACCAGTAGCACATGAGAAGACTCGATCGGCGCCGGCTGTTGGCCACCCTCTGCCTCGCGTCCGCGGTCGGAGTTTCCGGCTGCGTCGGGGGATCGACCACCCCGATCGGGACGGAACCGACTACCGACGCGGAGAACCCCTCCCCGGAGCCGACCGATCCCGGGCCGATCGACCACGAGTACGACCTGTCGGTCGACCACGACCGCTCTTCGTGGGACAGGTACGATCCGGAGTGGGAGCCGCCGACTGAACCCCCGGCGGCCGAGTACGAGGCCGAGACGGTGATCGAGGGGCTCGAGATCCCGTGGGACCTGGCGTTCGCGCCCGACGGCGACCTGTTCGTCTCCGAGCGACCCGGGCGGATCCTCCGGTACGACGCCGGCACCCTCGAGGCCGTCGCCGAGCCGGAGGACGTCGTCGACGCGGAGGCGATCGACGTCGGCGACGAGGGGGGCTGGTGGGCCGGCGGCGGCGAGGGCGGCCTGATGGGGCTCGCGGTACACCCGAACTACCCGGACGTCCCGGTGTTGTACGCCTACTACAC
>JAZKTH010000116.1:0-8105 GCA_036625675.1 Haloferacaceae archaeon | reverse complement strand
GGTATCCTTCGGCCTTCGGGTGGCCGTAACCGCGATTCAAATTCGCGCCGGCCCACTTTTCCGCACTTCGCAACCGTGAGCGGAGCGAACGGTCCGTAGTGCGTGAACAGTCCTCCGCCAAGCGGATTCGAGCAGGGAAGTCGCAGCGCTCGAGCGAAGCGAGAGCGACCGTCTTCCCGTGTGCGGCGCCGCCGTCGAAACGGACCGGTAGCTCTCTTAGGTCGGGGCCGAAGCGGCGCGCATGGTCTCTGTCAGCCGATCGATTCGCGTCGACAAACCTGTCGAAACGGTGTTCGAGTACCTGGACGATCCGCGGAACCATCCGGAGGTGACGCCGAGCCTGACGGAGGTCCGGAACGTCGAGCCCCTCGATAACGGCGGCAAGCGGGTGGAACACACCTACAAGATGGCCGGGATCAGGCTCGACGGCGAACTCGTCGAACGGATCCACGAGGAAAACGAACGGATGGTCTTCGAGATGAGCGGCGATCTCGAGGGCGAGATCGTGATCGAAGCCGTCGAGGACGGCGACGGCACGGAACTGCGCTACCTGACTCAAGGAGAGAGTTCCGCCCTTTAGGGCGGGCGTGAATCCGACACTCCACGTCACAAACCACGTTCGACGCTTACTCCGGGGTATCCTCTCTGACTTTCTTCTCCCCTTCGAGGAGTAAGCCCTTCCACGTCAATCCACAGTGCTTCTTCAGTTCCTTCAGCCGTTCGTACTGTTCGTTGTCGTCAAACTCTATGCGAATTGCGACCATACAGTATCACACGAACGGAACAATTATGTGCGTTACGGTATAAACAGTGGCTGATGAAGCGAGCCAACACGTTCAAGGTGGTTCCGCAGTCCGACGAGGACGAGGAGTTGCTTCGACGCCTGTTGGACGCTTCTGCCGCTCTCTGGAACGAAATCAACTACGAACGTCGCGAACACTACGAAGACCCGGACGGAGACGTGTGGGACATCAGCGAGTATCGCGGTCGCTACGGCGGTGTCCTCGGCGCGTCCACGGTTCAGCAAATCGAACGCAAGAACCGCGAAGCGTGGAAATCGTTCTTCAGCCTCAAGAAGAAAGGCGAAGCCAACGGCAAACCCGGATTCTGGGGTAACTCGGAAGACGGGAGAGAACTCCGCACGTACATCCGCAATACGTCGTACTCCCTCGAGTGGGGTGAATACTCCCGCCTCGAAATTCTGGTCGGCAAAGACCTGAAAGACGAGTACGGATTGGAACACCGCGAACGCCTCCGGCTCGAAGTTCGAGGCGACCCCAATTGGAAGGAGTACGAGAAGCAGGGTCGGTTGGAGTTGTTCTTCGACGAGACCGCACAGACATTCAGGGCCTTTCAGCCAGTCACCATCAGTGAAGACCATTCTCGACTGGCACACCCACTGGCTTCCGAAGAAGCCGCTCTGGACATCGGTGCAAACAATCTCGTTGCCTGCACAACAACGACCGGTCAGCAATACCTGTACGAAGGACACGACCTGTTCAAACGATTCCGCGAGACGACGCGAGAAATCGCTCGCCTCCAATCACTCTTGGAGGACGGTCGATACAGCAGTCACCGAATCCGACGCCTGTACGACCGGCGCACGAAGCGACGTGACCACGCTCAAGATGCACTCGCGCGTGACCTCATCGAACGTCTGTACGACGAGGGTGTTTCGACAGTGTACGTCGGGGCGCTGACGGACGTGCTTGAGACGCACTGGTCGGTAGAGACGAACGCCAAGACGCACAACTTCTGGGCGTTCCGAGCGTTCGTAAATCGACTGGCGTGTACCGCTGAGGAATACGGTATCTCGGTGGAAGTACGGTCTGAGGCGTGGACGAGTCAGGAGTGTCCGAACTGCGGTTCGACAGAGGACACGACACGTCACAGAGACACTCTGACGTGTCCGTGTGGCTTCGAGGGACACGCAGACCTCACCGCATCGGAGACGTTCCTTCGGCGGCAGACGACGGTAACACGGTCGATGGCACGGCCTGTATGCCTCACGTGGGACGACCACGAATGGTCAGAGTCACCACGCTCAGTTCCCAACGAGGAGCATACGAACCCGCAAGTTGCCTCCGTGGGTCGGTAAGCGATACCCCCAGCGCGAGGAAACCTCGCCGTTCACGGCGAGGAGGATGTCATCCGTCCATCCCGAGCTCTTCGATCCGCGCGTCGACTTCCTCCTGGATCGCCTCGATCGTCTCCTCGCCCTCCTCGCTTTCGAACAGGTGCGAGAAGCGGTCCTGCCGTTTCAGGTACTCCTCGACGTCCGTCCGGTCGCGGATCGTGTTGACGCCGGTCACTTCCCCGTCCTCCATCTCGTAGATCGGATAGACGCCAGTCTCGACCGCGAGCTCGCCGAGGTCGACCGTCTCGTCGGCCTCGAAGCCCCACCCGACCGGGCAGGGAGCCAGCACCTGCACGTACGCCGGCCCGTCGACCTCGAGCCCCTCGCGGACCTTGTTGCGGAAGTCGATGGGATCGGAGATGCTCGCCGTCGCGACGTACTCGACGCCGTGCGCGGCGGCGATCGCGGGCATGTCTTTTTTGCCCTGAACCTCGCCGACGCTCTCGGTGCCGGATGGGGTCGTGGTGGTGTGGGCGCCCGTCGGCGTGGACCCGCTGCGCTGGACGCCGGTGTTCATGTACGCCTCGTTGTCGTAGGCGACGTACAGGATGTCGTGGCCCCGCTCGAACATCCCGCTCAGGCTGCGGATCCCGATGTCGAAGGTGGCCCCGTCGCCGGCGAGCACGACGAAGTTCACGTCCTCGTGGTCCTCGAACTCCTCGCGTCCCTGCCGGGTGAACGACCGGTAGGCCGCCTCGATGCCGGAGGCGACGCCGGGGGCGTTCGCGAACACGTTGTGGATCCAGCTCACTCCCCAGGAGCTCTCGGGGAACGGCGAGGAGACGACCTCCATGCAGCCCGTCGGGTGGGCGATGATCGTGTTTTCGCCGGCCTCGTCGGCGACGTGCCTGGCGACCAGCGCCGGACCGCACCCGGAACAGGCGCGGTGGCCGGGCGCGAAACCGGCGTCGTCGTAGTCGAACTCCCGTTCGGGTTCGGCGTCGGATTCGATCTCGGGTTCGTCGGTGGACATCAGTGTTTCACCTCCTCGGGCAGGATCTCCTCGCGGAGCTGCGGCCAGACCTCGGCGTCCTCGGCCGCGAACTCGTGGGGCGCGACGTCGGCGTCGGCGTACGCCTCGGCCGCGATCTCGCACAGTTCGTCGACGGTGACGTCGCGACCGCCCATGCCGAGCACGTAGTTGCACACGGTCGGGCGGTCCGGCAGGTCGTACAGCGCGGACTTGAGCTCCATCGCCATCGGCCCCCCGGAGCCCGGAGAGACCGCCTTCTCGAGGACGCCGACCGCCTCGACGCCCGCCAGCGCCTCCCGGAACGCCTCCGCCGGGAAGGGCCGGAAGACGCGCGGTCGGACGACCCCGACCGGGATCCCCTCCTCGCGGGCCCGGTCGACGGCCTCCTTCGTCGTCCCCGCCAGGCTTCCCATCGCAACGAGGGCGACCTCGGCGTCGTCGAGCCGGTAGGTGTCGAGCAGGCCGCCGGCGTCGCCGTACGACCGGCCGAAGACCTCCTCGAACTCCGCGGTGGCGCGCTCGATCACGTCCCCCGCCCGGTGGAGTACCTCGTGGGGGACGTACTTCGTCTCGGTCCAGTGCTCCGGCCGGGCGTACGCGCCCATCGTCTTCGGCTCGGACGGATCGAGCGTGTGCTCGGGCTCGTACGGCGGCAGGAACTCCTCGACCTCCTCGGGTTCGGGCACGTCGACGGGCTCCTGGACGTGGGTGAGGATGAACCCGTCGAGGTTGGACATGACCGGAAGCTTCAGTTCCTCGGCCACGCGGAACGCGATCAGGGTGTTGTCGACCGCCTCCTGGACGTCCTCGGCGTACAGCTGCACCAGCCCGGCGTCCCGCTCGGCCATCGAGTCGGTGTGGTCGTTCCAGATGGACAGCGGCGCGGAGAGGCTCCGGTTGGCGACCGCGAGCACCAGCGGCAGTCGCATCCCCGCCGCGGTGAACAGCGGTTCGCTCATCAGCTTCAGGCCGTTCGAGGAGGTCGCCGTGAAGGTCCGCGCGCCGGCGGCGCTGGCCCCGATCACGGACGAGGCGGCGTTGAACTCGCTGTCGATCCGCAGGAACTCGCCGTCGTAGACGCCGTCGGCAGCCAGGTCCGCGATGCCCTCGACGATCCCCGTCTGCGGGGTGATCGGGTACGCCGAGACGACGTCGGGGTCGGCCCCGACGACCGCCTTCGCGACCGCCGCCGTCCCCTTCATGATCTCCCGGGACATTCACTTCACCTCCGGGACCATCTCGATCGCGTCGACGGGACACTCGCCGGCACAGATCCCGCAGCCCTTGCAGTAGTCGAGGTCGACGTCGTACTCCATCTCGCCGACTTCCTGTGCGACCCCGTCCGGACAGAAGCGCTCACACAGCCCGCAGCCGATGCAGGTCTCGCCGTCGAATACCGGGCGCTGTGACCGCCAGCTCCCGGTCTCGTTGGCGAGGCTCGTGCGCGGCTCCACGACGGCGCCCAGCGACAGCGTCTCGTCGGCTTCGCTCATGCCGACACCTCCTGCACTGCGGCGTCGATCGCCGACGCGTTTTTCTCGGCGATCCCCTCGTCGAACTTCTTTCTGACGACCGCCTTCGCGTAGTCGGGCTCGACGAGCCCGGTCGCCGCCGCGAACGCTCCCATGAGCGCGGTGTTGGCGATCGGAACGCCCAGGTGCTCGCGAGCGATCGCAGTCGCGTCGACGGTGCGCACCTCGACGTCGAGGTCGAGGTCTAGGCCCAGCTCCTCGATCGAGTCGGCGCTGTTGACGAGCAGCAGCCCGTCCTCGCTCATTCCGTCGGCCACGTCGACGATGTCGAGCAGCGACGTGTCCTGGACGATCACGTAGTCCGGCGACGTGACCTGACTCCGATCCCTGATTCGATCCTCGTCCAGCCGGACGTACGCTTCTACCGGGGCTCCCCGCCGTTCTACGCCGAACGCCGGGAACGCCTGTGCCCAGCGGGACCCTTCGAACGCCGCTCCCGCGACGAGCTGGGCAAGCGTCACCGAGCCCTGTCCCCCGCGGCCGTGTATTCTGATCTCTTGCATCGTACGTTCTCCCGGGTGTGTATGCGGCAACTATTACGGTGAAATTACTCCCGCTATATTGGGGGACTATATTATATCAGAACGCTGTAATGTTTATGAAAGATGATGTCATTGGCGTCGATTTGCGGAGGTTTCACGGTTGTAAACCGCAATTTCGATTTACTATGGTAATCAATGACGTTCGGCGTTGTTGTCAGGTATTCCCCTCCGCCACGGCGACTCCGGTAGTTCCTCGACCGGAATCGTTCGGCCGGGAGGCCGGGGGCTTATGCGCCCGGGCCGCCTGCGGCCGGTATGCTCACCTTCATCGGGCTCGGGCTCTACGACGAGCGGTCGGTCACGGTCGAGGGGCGGGAGGCGATCCGGTCGGCCGACCGTGTGTTCGCCGAGTTCTACACGAGCCGACTGGTCGGGGCCGACCTCGGGGCGCTCGAGTCCTACCACGGCGTCGAAATCGAGCGCCGGGACAGGGAGGGCGTCGAACGGGAGCCGGAGCCGATCCTCGAGGCGGCGCGAACGGGCGAGGCGGCGTTTCTCACCGCCGGCGACACGATGATATCGACCACTCACGTCGACCTGAGGTTGCGCGCCCTCGAACGGGGGATCGACACTCGGGTGATCCACGGCGTGACCGCCGAGTCGGCCGCCGCGGGCCTGACCGGCCTGCAGAACTACCGGTTCGGGAAGGCGGTCACCCTGCCGTTCCCGTACGCTCACGGCGGCGACGGCGTCCCGCAGAGCGCGCTCGACGCGATCGAGGCCAACCGCGAACGGGGGCTCCACACGCTGGTGTACCTCGACATCAAGGTCGGAACCGGTCCCGGCGGCCCGGATCCCGGGCACGAGGAGTACATGACCGCCGACGTCGCCGCCGAGCTGCTGGCGGACCACTGGCGAGACGAGCTCGCCGTCGTCGTCGCCCGCGCCGGGAGCCCCTCGCCCGTCGTCGACGCTGATCGGCTCTCCGCCCTCGCCGACCGGACGTTCGGCGATCCCCTCCACCTGCTCGTGATTCCCGGGGACCTCCACCACGTCGAGGCCGACGCGCTCGCGGGGCTGGCGGGCGCGCCGCGCGACCTGGTGGAGTGACCCACCGAGGGCCGTCTCGTCAGTCCGTGACGTCGGGATCAGACGGGGTCGGGTCGGCGCCCTCCACGTCCGTCGGCCCTCGCCCGGCCACCCCGCGGTTCGTCGGCTCCCTGGGGAGGTCGATCGTCTCCTCCAGATCGTGCTCCTCGCCGGTGAGCACGAAGAGCACGTCCTCGAACACGACCAGGAGTTCGGGGAGCTGCCGGACGACGAGGTAGGTGACGCCCACCAGCGCGACGACCGCGAGTACCTGGCTCATCATCCGGTCGGAGACCAGAAACGAGACGCGATACGGGTCGGTCTCGCCGAACAGGAAAAGCACCGCCTCCGGGTACCAGTGCATGTACTGGTTGCCCGTCACGATCGTGATGAAGGACGTCCGGAGCACGTTGAGAACGTAGATCACCGGGATCGAGACGGCCAGCGCGCGGAGCTTGCGCGAGAAGGGCGCCCGGACGGCCGCGATCAGCCCCCCGAAGATCGCCATGCTGCCCAGGCCGGTGCACGCGAGCACCACGCTCACGAGGATGACGTGGCCGTCCTCGCCGGCCGGGCCGGCGTCGCCCTCGTACACCCACCGGAAGGTGGCGTCGTACCCCTCGCTGCTCTCGACCAGTTCCGGCGTGTGCCCGAACTGCTCCATCACGAACGCGGTCACCCCGGCGGTGTGTTCGATCAACACCTGCCGGGGGGCCGGCAGCGCGATCCCCGCGATCGAAAGCGCCGGGATCGTCTCGAACGGGAGGTAGATGATCCCCATGACCGCCACCGCGCGCGTGAGAATGAACAGGGTGTCGCGGCCGGAGTAGGCGAGCCAGCCGACGTACACGGAGGCGGGCACCGCGATCAGGCTCAACAGCCCCTCGACGTACGACTGGTGGATGAACGTGAAGTGGGGAAACAGGTTGAGCCAGAACGCCGCGAACGCGAGCCACGCCGCGAACGCGACCGCTCGCACGGGCTTCCCGATCGCGTCGCCCGCGCCCTCGACCCGCCGGCCCCGCCACTCCAGCAGGGCCGCGAGCACGAACAGCCCGATCGAGAGCCACGCCAGCCCGTCGGAGACGGGGCCGACCTCGAACAGCCCGTCCGGGCCGATCTGGGCGGGGAGGGACCGGGACACGGCAGCTCCCGGGACGGAACCGTACATACCCCTCGCAACGTGACGCGGGAGTATATCCCTTGTCCATCCGACTCGCCGATCCGTCCGGGCGTTCTTTCGTCGGTCGTACCAGACGACCTATTCCGCTGTGCACCCAATCCGTCGACATGAACGACTCACGCGAGCGATCCGACCGTTCCGGCCTCCCCGCGGTCACGCGCCGGGGGATGCTGTCGAGCGCTGCCGCGGCCGCGACCGTGCCGCTCGTGGGGCTGGCCGGCTGTCTCGGCGACGACGTCCCGGAGCCCGTTTCGCTGGACGGCGACCAGACCTGCGACCAGTGCGGGATGGTGATCAGCGAGCATCCCGGACCGGCCGGGCAGACCTACTTCGAGGGCGACGTCCCGGAGGGGCGGGACGGTCCCGCGTGGTTCTGCAGCAGCAAGTGCACCTACAAGTACGGCTTCCAGCGCGAGGACGAGGGGCGCACCGTCGAGGTCTCGTATCTCACCGACTATTCGGGCGTCGACTACTCGGTCGAGGGGGAGGGCGGTTCCCTCGTGATCACGGCCCACCTCGGAGCCGACGCGTTCGCGGACGCGTCCGAACTCGTGCTCGTGGCCGGGAGCGACGTCCAGGGGGCGATGGGGAGTTCGTTGATCCCCTTTTCCGACACGGCTGACGCCGAGGCGTTCGCCGAGGAGTACGGCGGGGAGGTCGTCCCGCACGCCGAGGTCTCCCCGGACCTGCTCGCGGGGCTGTAGCCCTC
>JAZKTH010000115.1:0-8226 GCA_036625675.1 Haloferacaceae archaeon | reverse complement strand
GACGTACTCCTCCTCGTCGGGCGTCGCGATGAACCCGCCGCAGCTTCCGCCGGCCTTCATGTGGAGCCCGAGCGTCTGCGTCGTTCCGACGACGATGTCCGCACCGTGGTTCGCCGGGCTCTCGAGTAGCCCGAGCGTGATCGGATCGACACCGGCGATGGTTTCGGCCCCGTACTCGCCGGCGACGTCGGCGATATCGGCGCCGTTCGGTTCGATCGTCCCCAGATACGTCGGCGTCTCGTAGTACACGGCCGCGGTCTCCTCGGAACACTGCTCGGCCAGCGCGTCGAGGTCCATCCGACCGGTGTCGCGGTCGTAGGGCACCTCCCCTATCCTGAGGCCGTCCGGGTTCCCGGAGAGGCTGGCGTAGTTTTTCATCACCGACAGCCGCTCGGGCGAAATCGTCTCCGGGACCAGGACCTCGGTGCGGCCGTTCAGTCTGTGGGCCATCCGCACTGCGAATCCGGCGGCGTTGCCCCAGCTGTACACCGGCATTCCCACCGCCTCGAGGTCCAGGAGTTCCCCGAGCTGGCTGCAGAACTCGAACCAGGCCTGGTTTCGGCCCTTGTCGGATTCAGGGGTCCCCCACTCGGAGGTGAGGAACTCCCGGCGCTGGATGATCTCGTCACAGACCGCTGGAACGTAGTGTTGCCAGCAGCCAGCGCCGAGAAAATTGAGGTTCTCCTCGCAGGTCTCGTTGTTGGACAGGATCTCTTGCGTGCGGCGTTTGACCTCCGCCTCCGTGGCCGGGCCGGGGAGATCGAGCTCCCCCTGAAACATGAGTCTGTCCGGGATCTGCTCGTAGAGTTCGCCGACGCCTTCCGCATCGATGGCGTCGAGCATCTCCCGTTTGTTCTTCTCGATAGAACTCGGCATAAACGGGTGCGCTTCTGGCGTCATACGCCATCAATTCCCATAGACGACACATATAATTTGCGGCGATACGCGTCGCAGACGCCTCCCCTGAGGCGGATTTTCGAGGGAGCTGTTGTTCGCGGCAGCGGTCGTCCGATGTGTGTGATGAACTCACACCGCAGGAGCTAAATACCGGTCGCTTCATCCAACGGACGATGCCATCGTCCTCAGCGACACCCGGCGAGATGACCGTCATCGACCGCGAGGTCGTGGAATCGGTGCTGGAAGCGGGGCCGTGCCTGGATCGAGTCGAGGACACGTTCCGGTGGGTCGGCGAGGGGCGCGTCCAGCAGTCGAACCCCTTCGATCTCGAGGTCGGCGACCTCGACGACGAGTACGGCCTCGGAATGATCCAGTCGTTTCCTTCCTACGTCGAGCCGCTGGAGGTAGCCGGGCACAAGTGGCTCGGCTACGTCGCCGGCAACGCCGACCGCGACCTGCCAACCATAAACGCGGTCGACGTCCTGAGCGACGCCGACACGTCCCTCCCGCTGGCACTCATAGAGGGCCAGTCCGTGACGGCGATGCGGACCGCGGGCCACGCCGCCGTCGGGGCGAAGTACCTCGCGCGGGAGGACTCTTCGGTCCTGACCATCGTCGGGTGCGGCGATCAGGGACGCACACATCTGGCGATGATGAACGAGCTGTTCGACCTCGAGCGCGTAAACGCCTGCGACATCGACGACGAGATCAGGACGCTCTTCGTCGAGGAGATGTCCCGGAAGTACGACGTGGACATCGAGGGATACGCGGACGCACAGGAGGCCGTAAAGGGCAGCGACGTTATCTGTACCGTGACCTCCGCGACCGTTCCGATCGTCAGGGAGGAGTGGGTCGAGCCCGGGACGCACCTCGCCGCCACCGCGGGCTTTTACGACCTGGAGCCGACCCTCAGCACCGGGGCCGACAAGTGGGTCGTCGGCTACTACGGCCGGGACCTCAACTGGATCCGGGGCGAGGAGGACAACTGGACCGCCGAGGGATACTCGATCGACGAAGCCGACGTCCACGCCGACCTGACCGAAGTGATGGCCGGTGAGGCCGCGGGACGGGAATCCCCGGAGGAACGAACCGTCATGACTCACAAGGGGATGCCCGCTCTCGACACGGCGACGATGGACCTCGTGTACGAGGAGGCGACGGAGGCCGACCTCGGAACGACCCTCTCGCTGTTCTGATCCGCTCCCGGCAGCGTTCGCCGAGTCGTGTCAATTCCTTCTGCGGAACCGGATCCCCGTCGTGTGTCAGCGCGCGGTATACCCGCCGTCCACCTGGAGGTTGACGCCGGTGACGAACGATGACATCTCGCTGGCGAGGAACAGCACCACGTTCGCGATCTCCTCCGCTGTCCCTCCCCGACCCTGGGGAGTCACCTCCAGCAGTCGTTCGGGCCCCGAATCGTCTTCCGGTTCCTCGTCGTGGTCGCCCATCCGCGTGTCGACGACTCCCGGGTGGACGGAGTTGACGCGGATGTCGTCGTCCGCGTACCCGACGGCGGCGTTCTTCGTCAGTATCGTTATCCCTCCCTTGGCCGCGTGATACGCCGCCGAATCGCCGAACCCTCCGATTATCCCGTAGATCGAGGAAATGTTGACGATCCGACCGCCGCCCGTCTCCCGCATGAGCGGGATTCCGTGCTTCATGCCGAGCCACACCCCCTTCAGGTCGACGTCGATCACCTGGTTCCAGCCCTCGACTGTCTCCTCCAGGATCGACTTCCCGCTGATGACGCCGGCATTGTTGACCAGCACGTCCAGCCGTCCGAACTCCGCCTCGATCGAGGCGACGGTTTCCTCCCAGTCGGATTCGCTCGACACGTCAAGCGAGCGATAGACGGCCTCGTGGCCGTCGTCGCGAATGGAGGCAGCCGTTTCACGTCCGAGTTCGTCCCGGATGTCGGCGATCACGACCGTCGCACCGTGCTCGGCGAACAGCTTCGCCTCCGCCCGTCCCTGTCCCCTCGCGCCGCCCGTGACGAGGGCGACCTCGTCGGTCAAAAGCTGCATGGGATACCCACTGCGGGGTAATTACTTAAAATGTGCCCCCGGTTCACGGCCACCTCGAATCGCCGGTTCGTGGGAAGGGGCCGGCGATTACTGGAACGCCGGCATGATCTCGTCCTCGACCAGCCGGATCTGCTCGAGTTCCTCCTCGAGCGTGTCGACGGCGGTTCCGACGATCAACTGCGTCGTTCCCGCCTCGGCGTACGCCTCGATGTCCTCGATGATTTCGGCAGGCTCCCCGGCCGACGTGTACTCGTGGTCCGCGTCGGGATGGTCGCCGACGTGGATCCGGCGTCTGGCGGATATCTCGGGAACCCCCTCGCGATCGAAATCGTCCCAGGCGTTCATGATCCGATCGCGGGCGTCGGCGACTTCCTCCGCCGTCCGGTTCACGATCGTCCAGCCGACGCCGAACTCCGCCACCCGCCTGAAAGCGGGTCCAGAGACGCCGCCCACCCAGATCCGCGGTCGTCCCTCCTCCTCCGGAATGGGATAGAACCCCGTCGTCTCGAAGGAGTGATGGGGGCCGTCCAGTCCGACTTCACCCTCCTCTCGGGCACGCTCGAAGAACCTGAGGAACTCGTCGGTTCGGGAGCCACGCTCCTCGAAGGGTGAGTCCAGCACCTCGAACTCGGAGCGGAGCCATCCCGGTCCGACCCCGAACTCGAAGCGCCCTTCCGACAGCGCGTCCAGCGACAGCGCCTGTTTGGCGAGCACGATCGGGTGGCGGAGCGGGACGACGCAGATGTTCGTCCCGAGTTTTACGTCGTCGGTGACGGCCGCGACGTGGGCGAACGTCTGGAACACGTCCACGGAAGGGTTGCTGCTGTCCGCCCAGTCGGGCGTTCCGAACTGGTACTCGTCGTATCGCAACTCCTTCGGAATCGTGATGTGGTCCCCCTGCCACAGCGTTTCGAAACCCGCCTCGTCCGTCGCTCTCGCGACGTCGAGCAGCGGTCCAGGACTCTCGTACTTGCCGTAGCCCGGGAACGCGTAGCCGAACTCTATGTCGTGTGTTGCACTCATTGGCGAGTACGTTTACCTGTCGAGGAACGCGCTTAAGTGTTTGGTCAGGGGGGTCGAGTCCCCGCAACTATTATATTCAAGAGGCAAACAAATACGCGTAGTAGTTAGAGATGTGCGCCCAACAGACGGACTCACAGTCGAACATAACGATCGCGTCACGGTACACGCGGGCGCTCAAGTTGCTCCGGCGGAGCGTGCGAACGCGCCTCGCTTTGACCGGGATGGTGATCGTCGTGGGGCTGGTGCTCGTGGCGGTGTTCGCGGACTTCATCGCCCCGCACCCGCCGGCGGAGCAGTACCACGACGCAGTCCGACATCCACCGAGCCTCGACCCGCTTTACCCGTTCGGCACCGATCAGTACGGCAGGGACGTCTTCTCCCGGGTCGTCTACGGCTCCCGGTACGCGCTTTTTCTGGGAATCGTAATCGTTTCGATACAGATGGCCTTCGGCGTCACGTTGGGTCTCATCGCGGGGTATTACAAGGACTCGTACATCGAGGGGGCGATCATGCGGCTGGTCGACATCAGCCTCTCGATCCCAGACATCGTGCTCGCGCTGGCCATCGCGGGGGTGCTGGGCGGCGGGCTGATACCCCTGATAATCGCAGTCAGCGCGGTTGGCTGGCGAGGATTCGGCAGGCTCGTCCGGGGTGACGTTCGCACGATCATGGAGGACGACTACGTCCGTGCGGCCCAGATGTCGGGCGTCAGCGACGTGTCGATCATGCTCCGTCACGTACTCCCCAACGCCATCGACAGCGTGATCGTGTTTGCGACGCTGAACATCCCGACGGTGATTCTCTACGCCGCCGGGCTCTCGTTCCTCGGTCTCGGCGTCAACCCGCCGACCCCCGAGTGGGGGGCGTTGATCGCCGACGGGCGCGGCGACCTCCAGCAGGCGTGGTGGATCTCGACGTTCCCCGGCCTGGCGATCATGGTGACAGTCATCGGCTTCAACGTCATCGGGGACGGCCTCCGGGAGGCCGTCGATCCCAGGCAGGCCCAACTCGGGGAGAGTGAGTGATCGTGCCGGACCCACTACTCGAGATCCGAGATCTGTCGGTACAGTTCAACACGGGGGAGGGCACCGTCGAGGCGCTGGATCGCGTCAATCTCACCCTGAACCAGGACGAAGTGCTCGGAGTCATCGGGGAGAGCGGCTGCGGGAAGACCGTCACCGTCCTGTCGGTGATGGGACTTCTCGACTCGCCTCCGGCCGAGATCACGAGCGGCGAAATCCTGTTTCAGGGACGCGATCTGCTCGAGCTGTCGGAAGCCGAGCGAAACGACCTTCGGGGCGACGAGATGGCGATGATCTATCAGGATCCGATGTCGTCCCTGAATCCGACGCTCAAGGTCGGCTATCAGGTCGCGGAACCGCTTTTGATCCACACGGACCTCTCGAAGTCGGAGGCGTTAGACAGGGCGATAGAGACGCTGGAGTCGTGCGGGCTGGCCGACGCCGACCGGATCGTCGATCAGTATCCCCACTCGCTGTCCGGTGGAATGCGCCAGCGCGTCGTCATCGCCATGGCGCTCATCAGCGAACCGGATCTGCTCGTCGCCGACGAGCCGACGACTGCCCTCGACGTCACGATCCAGGCACAGATCGTCGACCTGCTCCACGACCTCCAGGACGAACACGGGATGAGCATGATCTTCATCACCCACGACCTCCCGCTGGTGGGGGAAATCGCCGACCGCATCTCGGTCATGTACGCCGGCAACGTCGTCGAGGACTGTACGGTCCAGGAACTGTTCGACAACCCCCTCCACCCGTACACACGGAAACTCTCGGAGAGCATCCCCCGACAGGACCGCATGTACGACCGTCTCCCGACGATTGAGGGAACCGTTCCCTCGCTCGTGGGCATGAGCGGCTGCCGGTTCGCTTCCCGCTGTCCGCAATACATCGGCGACGAGTGTGACGGGGTCAGACCGGAGCTCCGGCCGGTCTCGGAGGGCGCCGACCACGAAGTGAGCTGTCACCTGTACACCGAAATCAGCGACGCCGAACCGCCGTGGGACGTCTCGAAGCCGGAGGGTCGAACATGAGCGACGCCCGACCCGGCGTGACCGAAGGGGGAGCGTCGACCGATGCGAAAGTCCGCGTGCGGAACCTCAAGAAGTACTACCCGGTCACCGGCGGAATCCTCAACCGGAAGCTCGACGACGTGCAGGCAGTCGACGACGTGTCCTTCGACATCGAGGAGGGCGAGACGCTCGGTCTCGTGGGAGAGTCGGGCTGCGGGAAAAGCACCCTCGGGTTCACGCTGATGCGGATGCACGAGGCCACTGCCGGATCGATCCAGTTCGAGGGGAACGAACTGACGGGGCTGTCATCACGGGAGCTCCGCCCGATCCGCAAGGACATGCAGCTGATCTTCCAGGACCCTGCCTCGAGCCTGGACCCCAGGATGACCGTCCAGGAGATCATCGACGAGCCGATGGCCGCGCTAACCGACTGGTCCAACGAGCGCCGTCGGGAACGCATCGTCGAACTCGTGAACGAGGTCGGCCTGAGCGTGGATCACCTCGGTCGGGCCCCCCACGAGTTCTCCGGTGGGCAGCAGCAACGGATCGCGATCGCCCGCGCCCTGAGCGTGAAGCCGTCGTTTCTCGTCTGCGACGAACCGACGAGCGCGCTCGACGTCAGCGTCCAGGCGGACATTCTGAACCTGATGATGGACATGCAAGAGGAGTACGACCTCACGTACCTCTTCATCAGTCACGACCTCAGCGTGGTCAAGCACATCTCGGATCGAGTCGCGGTCATGTATCTGGGCGAAATCGTCGAACTCGCCGAGACGGGGAAGCTGTTCGACGACCCGAAACATCCATACACGAAGGCGTTGTTGTCGGCGGTGCCGAAGGCCACCGCGGGCGGGCTCAAGGACCGCATCATTCTCGAGGGCGACGTTCCCAGCCCCCAGAATCCCCCGTCCGGTTGTCGGTTCCACACCCGGTGCCAGGAGTACATCGGCGACGTCTGCGAGACCGTGGATCCGGAACTGCTTCCGGACGAGGGGGGGCACGAGGTGGCCTGTCACCACTACACCGACGTCGGCGACACCCCGGCCCGGGATTGACCGGGGTAACACGACTCAGGGGCGAACGCGACCACGATCCCTCTCAGGGTAGTTCGTCGACGACCGTTCGCTCGTATCCGACGAATTCCAGCGTCGACTCGGCGAGATCCTGCACGGGCCCGTATTCGTCGGCGGGCGACTGTCGCGTCGGCGGCGATCCCTCCCGGGACGACGACTCCTCCGCGTTCTCGACCCCGCTGACGGTCCGTTTCAGGAGGACGTCGTACTCTGCTTCCTCCTCGACCGGGGTCGCCGAGGCGAGCCAGGCAACGTCCGACTTGCCCTTCTGTCGTTCGATCGCCGCGGCCAGCGCGTCGTCGAACGCCGTTTCGAAGACGTCGTCTCGTTTCCGGAACACGACGAACTCCGAGACGGGAAACTGCGTCTGATCCGGAACCGGCGTGCCCTCCTTCAGCTCCTCTCGGACGGTATCGACATCGCTTACGTGTACTTTCTCCCTGAGATGATAGCGGGACGTGTCGTCGATGAAGCGGGGCACGTCCTCGATCGCGGCCGTCTCGGCGTCGGGACCCAGCACCCGGTCGAAGGCGGCCCGGTCCTCGAAGTACAACTCTGCGACGCCGTCGTAGGGGGTCGATGCGGGCGTCAGCGGGCGAGTCGTGCTGTACTTCAAAAGTCCGGAAAGCTCCGCGGCGATCGGCGAGTGCTCCCGCCACCAGTACTCCAGAAACTCGGGGTGTGAGAACTCCGGTCTACGTTTCAGAAACGAGGTTAGCCGGAACATCGATCCCACAAGGGAAAAGAAGCACAATAAGGCTGTCGTCGAGGGGTCCGTTGCTGCCAACTGGGCGAACCCGTCACTCGTAGGAGATCCGGGGGTCGAAGTACGTGTAGGTCAGGTCGACGACGAAGTTCGACGCCAGCACGATCAGCGAGTACACCAGCACGAGCCCCTGGACGACGGGGTAGTCACGCGAGAGCGTCGAGTTCACCAGGAGCCGACCCATCCCCGGCCAGGCGAACACGATTTCGATGATCACGGACGCCGAGAACAGCGTGGGAACCTGGAGGCCGATCAGCGTGATGACGGGGATCATCGCGTTCTTCATCGCGTGGGTGTAGATCACCGCCTTCTTGCTCGCCCCTTTCCCCCTGGCGGTCCGGATGTAGTCTTTGTGAAGCACGTTCAACATCGCGGACCGCGTCATCCGCAACAGGAGCGCGGACCGAC
>JAZKTH010000114.1:0-8336 GCA_036625675.1 Haloferacaceae archaeon | reverse complement strand
CCGCCGCCGCCTCCCCGGAGGCGCTCTCGTCCGGCGACGACACGGCCGCCTCCGGATCGAACCGGGCCCGGTGGGCGAAAACGGCCCCCAAAAGCGCCGGGAGCGACAGCGCGAGCGCGACGCTTCGCCAGTCGAAGATGAGCAAGAGGATCGCGGCCACGAGCGGGCCGAGCCCGATCCCGAGGTTGCCCGCCATCCCGTGGTAGGCGAAGCCGGTGCCGCGCTCGCGCACGCCCTTCGACACGAGCGACAGCCCCGCCGGGTGGTAGACGCTCGCCGCGACGCCCCACAGGACGATGGCGACCGCGACCGCGAGCAGGTTCGGGGACAGCCCGAGAACGAGGTACGACCCCCCCATCCCGGCGAGACAGCCGGTGATGAGCTTCCGGGAGCCGATCCGGTCGACGAGCACGCCCCCCGGGAGCGCGCCGAGCCCGAACAGCCCGTAGCCGACCGTCAACACCACTCCCAGCGTCGCCTCGTTCACCGCGAACGTCGCGAACCCCAGCGACAGGGTCTCGAACTCCAGGAGCCAGATGGTCACGAAGATGGGGAACGCCATCTCGTAGGTGTGGACCATCGAGTGGGCGATCATGACGAGTGCGGTGATAGCCCGGTCGTTTCGGTTCACTACGTGACTCTCTCGCCGGGGAACTGTTTAACGGTTCGATGTCGGCACGCTCTGCAGCGATCTCTGCGACGCCGAATATCACCCGAGAATAAATCGTGCGTTAGTTACCCAAGGAGTAGCTCAAACTCCTAAATACGGACCGCAGAGGTCTTCTTTTGAGGTCCGGTTTTATAAGTTATAGATGGCATCTATAACAGCGCTGCTGTGGCCATTAAATAGTCATGGAAAAATTTTTTATACCCTTTTCACATAGTACTGGATGGATTATGATCGGGTATTACGACTACGTTCTGGGGCTCATTCCCGCATCGTTGTTCGGAGTCGGCGGACTCCTCGACGTCTACGGGTTGCCGTCGTCGTTCGCTATTTTCTTCGGGGCTCTTCTCGCGCTGGGGTTCATGCTCCACGCCCTCTTCGTGGCGACGCCCGTCGATCGGTCGACCGGATCGACGGGCCGGGCCGGCACCGGTCCGGCTCGGGCGGACTGATCGTCCCGACAGCTCCGATCTCCCCCCGGCGGAACGTTCCCGCCGGCCGAACACGTTTTAGCGCCGGGAATCCGACTGTCGGGCATGACGGAGACGCTTTTCCTGCGAAGCGACGAGGTCGCGGACCTGGCCACGCCCGCCGAGTACGTCGACGCGGTGCGGGCGGCGTACCGGCAACGCGGCAACGGGGCTCCGGCGGAGCCCCGGACGAAACTGGTCGCGGACGACCCGCCAGGGATGTTGACCACGTACGCCGCGGTGCTGCCCGAGACGGGCGCCATGGGGGGATACATGTACACGGCGGGCTTCGGCGCCGCGGACGCCTGGTTCCTCACGCCGGTGTTCGACGCCGAGACGGGGGAACCGCTCGCGATCGTCGACGGCGCGTCCATGAACCCCTTCAAGACCGGGGCCGCCGGGGCCGTCGGCGTCGACGCGCTCGCCCGGGAGGACGCGACCGAGCTGGCGGTCGTCGGCTCAGGATCGCAGGCGCGCGGACAGCTTCAGGCGACCGCGACCGTTCGAGACTTCGACCGGGTCCGGGTCTACTCTCCGACGCCCGATCACCGCGAGGCGTTCGCCGAAGAGATGGAGGACGCGATCGACGTTCCCGTCCGGGCCGTCGGGTCGACGGCCGAAGCACTGAACGGGGCCGACGTCGTCGTCACGGCGACGAACGCGGCCGAGCCGGTGATCGCCGACGGGGAGCTCGAGCCGGGAACCCACGTGACGGCGATGGGGCAGTACTCCCCCGGGAAGAACGAACTGGAGCCCGAAACGATCGCGCGGGCGACGTACGTGCCGGACCTCCGCGAGCGAGCGACGCAGGACGCCGGCTCGTTCCTGGCGGCGATGGAGGCGGGGCTGGTCGACGAGGACCACGTCCACGCCGAACTCGGGGAGGTCGTCGCGGGAGTCGCCCCCGGGCGGACGGACGAAACCGAGATCACCGTCTTCGACTCGGGCGGGACCGGGATCGAGACCACCGCCGCCGCGTTTCTGCTGTCGGAGCGCGCCAGGGACGCCGGCCGGGGGACGACGATCGACGTCGCCCCCGCCAGCGAGGCGCTCACCGGACGGTAGCCGGGGGGTCGAAATCCGTGAAGCGGGGGCCGTTCACTGCAGGCGGTACCGGAGGAGCGCGGCGATCCCGCCCAGGTTCTTCAGCTGCTCGCCGGGGGCGAACTCCGCTGAGAACACCACGACGTCGCCCCCCTGCTGTTCCACGCGTTCGATGACCTCGTCGGCGTCGACGTCCCAGTCGCCCTCGCCGTGGCGTTCCAGCCGGAGCCGCTCGTCCAGGACGAGCAGCGTCTCGACCGCACCGAACTCCGCCGCTTCGGCCACCGCGTCCGGACCGTAGGCGGCTTTCTCCCCCGCCGCGATGCGCTCGGTGAGTTCGTCGATCAGCTCCGCCTCCCGGGCGATGCGCGTCTCCGTCTGTATCTCCTCCACCGCGCCGCGTTTGAGTACCTCGTGGACGCCGCGGTCGCCGACGCTCGCAGTGTCGACCATCGAGATCCGGTCGGCCAGTTCGGGGTGGTTCTCCTCGACGTACTCCCGGGCGTCCTTCTTCGTAAACCCCGGGCCCGCGAACACGATCGCGTCCGGATCCAGGTGCGAGAGCGCGTCCCCGAGTTCGGCGAACAGTTCGTTCCGCGGGCGGGCGTACTCGCCCTTGCCCGTCGGCCGCGTGATGGAGGCGTACTCTTCGGTGCCGTACTGCTGGACGGTGTGGACCGAGGCGGCCCCCTCCTCGACGGTGGCGATCGCGACGTCGGTCGTCTCCCCGGTCGCCTCGGCCTCCTCGATCCGGTCGAGCTGGTCGGGTTTGAACCGCTTTTCGATCGTGAGTTCGTCGTGCTCCTCGACGTTGATGGTGTGGTGGTGTCCCAGCTGGTCCTCGCGGGAGCAGTCGACGATGACGCCGCCGACCCGGAGCCTGTTGGCGAACCGGGCGAACTCCACGTCCTCGAGTTCGATCGTGACGTGGAGGTGTTCGCGCTGTCCGCCGGTGTCGCGGAGGTTCTCCTCCTCGCGCTGGATCCGGCGGGTGGTGTCCCCCTCGACCAGGTCACCCGGTTCCAGGACGTGCGAGAGGTGCCAGAGGTCGTCGACCGTCTCGGGCACCAGCGTGATCCGCTCGCGACCGTCCTCACCGCGGCCGCGCTGGGCGATGCGCATGGAGCCAGGTTCGACTCCCCGGCTAACAACGCTTCCGTTTCCGGCTCCGGCCCCGCGAGAAGCGACCGGCCGTCAGGCCGGCCGTGACAGCCCGGCGGCCTCGCGTCCGTCGGCGTACCCCCTCGCGAAACAGTAGTACACGCCGATCTGGACGTAAAAGAGCACGAAGATCCCGATCAACACCACGCTCAGCAGCGCCCCGACGAGTCCGCCGACGATCGCGACCAGCACGCCGAAGAGGATTCCGCGGGCGTACTCGGCGGTCGTCACGATTTCGCGCAGCGTGCCGAAGTCGAACGCGGCGGCGATGGAATCCTCCGTTGCGAAGTTCGCCATCGCGGCGGGGATGACGTACGAGACCACGAGGGAGAAGACGAACACCACGAGGCTCACGAGCACGGCGATCGCGCCGCCACCCTCGCCCCCGATCGCGGCGGCTCCGCCGCCGGCTATCGCCGACAGCACCACCGCGGGGATCCCGATCAACAGCCCGTAGCCGAGCCCGACGACGAGGAGTCTGAGGCCGTCCACGAGCAGGTCGCCCCAGTCCGTGAACGACGGTGCCTCGGATTCGCCGCGCGAAACGCCCCGAAGCACACGGACGTAATACCCCTGGACGACGATGACCGGAACGATCAGGAACTGCAGGATGAGCAGGATCCCGCCGATCGCAATCGTGGGAAGCCAGTCGTCGTTCGATCGCGGATACGAGATCGCTTCTCCGAACATGTCCGGATTTTCAGAAGCCGACTATTTAAATGATCGCCAGGTACCGGAGCGTGTCTCCTCCGGCGAGACGGGCTCGGTCCGCCTGCCGATTGCTCGTTCCAGTCAGCTCTCGTCCCCGTCCCCGTCAGCCCACTCGAACGCCGCTTCTGGATCACCCTCCGCGCCGCCCTCCCCTTCCGTCGACCCCTCGTCGGTCGGCCCCTCGTCGGTCGATCCCTCGTCGGTCGACCTCCCACCGGGTTCCTGCGAGGCGGCCTCCCGTTCGGCGGCGCGAGAGAGCACGTCGCTCGCGGTCAGGGGAACCCGTCGGCCGACCTGGACGTCGGGATCGGGTTCGAACCGCTCGACGGCGTCCCGGAACTGTCCGTGACCGAGGTCCGCCTCCCGGTCCCCGGAGCCCTCCGGCGAGACCACGACGTCGGCGGAGTCCGCCTCCGGGGGACGCTCCGGTCCCGGGGACGGCTTCGATTCCGGTTCCGGCGGCGAAAGCTCCGCCGCCGCCCCGCGCCCGTAGAGGTTGTGTGCGACGACCCGAACGACGAACGCGAGCGGGAACCCGACGAGGATCGCCACGAGCGGAACGAGGAGGGTCAGACCAGCGAGCGTGACGAACATCGCCACGAGCCAGCCGGTGGCGAACCCACCCGAGACGGCGATCCGGAGAACGCGCCGGGGGGACAGCCCCGCTCGGAGCCGACCGGTGGCCGCGTAGCAGGCCAGCGCCGCGGGGCGAACGTAGAGGAACACGAGGAGGTAGCCCACGAGCAGCACGGCGAGGAGGGCGATCGACGCCGCGTAGACGGCCTCCCCCATCCCGCCCAGATCCACGCGGCCGAGCTGGATGACCGCGCCCGCGGCCCCACCGAGGGCGACGAGCGCGCCCGCGGGCAGCAGCAGCGCCGCGGAGAGCAGGAGGCTCGCGAACCCGGTTCGGTACAATCCTCCCCAGCCGACGAACGACGGAACGCTCGACTCGGCACGGAGCCCGCTTTGGACCACCCTGACGTGGTACCCGCGCAACACCAGCGCCGGCGCCAGGGCGACCGGTGCCGCGAGCAGAGCCAGCGGCGTGGCGACCGTCGCGGCGATCCAGAGGGCGAGGAATGCGGGCGTCAAGAACAGCAACACCCCGCCGACGATCGCCGTCCCGATCCCGTCGTCGGAGCGGGGGAGAACCGCCAGCGCGTCCCGGAGCATACAGGTACCGATTCGGGCGGGAAGTATAAAAGGGTCGACCGAAAGCGCGGAGGAACCGGTCGACGGAAGGGGATCGTCGCGTCACTTCAGGAGTTCGCTCCCGCCCGGCGGGAGGAACTCCTGGATTCGGTCGGCGCTTGCGACCTTGCGGACGAACGACTCGTCTTCGAACCTGGACTTGAACTCCCGGTAACACAGCATCGCGGCGTCGTTCTGGGCGTACTTCCCGGGCCGGAGCCGGAGGCTGGTGACCGTCCGGGGCTCGACGGCGCTCGGCGGCCCGCCCAGGACCCGCGATTCCGGCTCGACCTGGACCCCGACCGCCACCTCAGCCGCCACGTCCCGGTAGTAGGTCCGATCGCCCCGGATGACGAACCCGCCCTTCTCGATGTATTCCCCGCTCTCGGGGGTCTTCGACACCTGATCCGGCGTCACCGCGTACGCGTCCCCGGCCCCGCGTCCGTCCTTCCACACCGAGGAGTAGGAGACGGCGAACTGTGCGGCCTCCTCCAGGCTTCGGTCGGGGAAATCCACCTCCCTCGATCGCTCGCTGGGGCCCGTCGCCTTCAGGATCGTCACCGGGCCGCCGTGGGCCTGGGCGTGGAGGAAACGGTCGTTCGACTCCAGGTACTTCTTGACGAGTTCCTCGTTCTGGTCGGCGCTGCGGCCGCCCACGACGAGGAAGTCGTCGCTAGTGTGGAACCACCGGAACCGCTCGTACCACTCCTCGGACTCCCGGACGGGAATCGACGACCTGGCGAGCCAGTCGGTCGAGCGTCCGTCCTCGCCGGCTTCCTCCCCGCCTTCGTCGTCGGCGTCACCGTCCCCGTCGCCGTCCTCCCGTTCGTATCGTTCCTTCCGCGCCTGGAGCTGCTCGAGTTCTTCGCGCGTCTCCTGGATCGCCTCGAGCGCGCCCTCCTTTTTGCCCTCGATCCGCTTTGCCTCCTGGTACAGCAGGTCCGCGTTGCGCTCGACGCCGACGTCCGCCCGGACGGTGACGCGCTCCTCGCCGAGATCCAGCGTGACCGTTCCCTCGCTTCCGTCGACGTCGACGACCGCCTCCGCGGCCTGGATCCCGCGGTCGGCACCGGCCTCGAACTTCTCCCCGATCGTCTCCCACGCGACCCCGTCGTCGCGGGCGGACTGGACCGTCGAGAGCACCTCGTCGACCAGGTCGTAGTTCTCGTACAGCAGTTCTGCGCGTCGCCGCTCCCGGTCGGCCTCCTCCCGGAACCCGTCGATCGCGTTCTCCTGCTGTTCGATGATCCGCTTTTTGCGGGCGATCTCCTCCTCGAAGGCGGGTTCCTCGCCGCGGCCGCCGTCGCCGCCGTCGTCCAGGTCGAGCCGGTAGAAGTAGGCGTCCAGTGCGGCGTTGAACGAGTCGTACGACTGGCTCTCGAGCCCCTCCCGTTCCGTTAGGGGAAACGGCGTGACGTCGACGACGCGTCCGGATTCGGATCCCGACGCCGACTCCGGCGACGCCGCGTCGGGGCGCTCCTCGGGCCCCCCGGGGGGTTCGGCGTACACCCGGGGGTCGAAATCGCCCGACGCCAGCCGCTCCCGGAGCTGGGAGAGCGCGTCGTACACCGCGCGGTACACCTCCTCGTCGGCCGCCTCGATCGGCGTCGTCTTCTCGACGCCCGCCCTGGCACACACCTCCTCCGCGTAGAGCCCGCCCAGGTTGAGCTGGGTCGCGAGCGTCCGGACCACGTCGCTGTCGGAGTCGTCCATGCGCCGGCTGAACAGGTCGAAGCTGACCGAGAGCGGATCGAGCCGCGAGGAGGGGAACTCGTACTGGGCGCCGGGAGCGACGGTCCGCGACTTGAGCCGAACCGTCTCCAGCGACCCGATCACCTCGCCGGACTCGTCCAGGGCGGCGACGTTGCCCTCCCCGAACAGCTCGGCCACGAGCGTGGTGTCGGCGTCCCCACGCTCGAACTCGAACACGAGGATCCGGTCGAACTCGTACTGCTCGACGCCCGCCAGGTCCGCCCCGGAGAGCCGGTTGCGCAGCATCTTCGCGAAGTTTGGGGGCCGCCCCGGGGCGTCGGGGACGCGATCGGGGTCGGCCACGTGCGCACGCTTCAGTTCCCCCACCTCGACGAGCAGTTCGACCCGGCCGCGGTCGAAGTCCCGAAGCTTCAAACGGAGCAGATCGTCGCCGTACAGGTACGCCTTGTCGACCTTCGCGCCCTCGTAGCGGTGTAGCTCCGTGACCAGGGCCGCCAGGTCGATGCTCGACAGCTCCCGCTTCGGTTCCATACCGGCCGGACGGGCGGGGGCGAAAAAGGCGTGTCGTCTCGCCGGTGGCGACGCCCGCCGATTCCCCCGATCGCGACCGTTCCGCGCCGCTGCCATCGCGAGGGACGTTTAAGTGTCCCGTACTCAACTACCGGACGTGTCGTTCGCGTTCACGCCGGAATTCGTCGCCGGACTCGTCCTGCTGCTGGTCGCCGCCGGGATCGTCAACGGGGTCGCCGGGTTCGGATTCGCCGTCGTCGGGACGATGGCGCTTGCGACGGTCGTGGATCCGGCTGCCGCCGTCGTCTTCCTGATCTTCCCGATACTGTCGGTGAACCTCTCGCTTGCGGGGGAGCTCTCGGGCGAGCAGCTCCGGACGTGCGGGAGGCGGTTCGGCCCGCTGCTCGGCTCGGCGTTCGTCGGCACCCTGGCCGGGATGGCGCTGCTGGAGCGCATCCCGGAGGCGCCCCTGCGGGTCGGTCTGGGGCTGGTGGCGCTGGGGTTCGTCGCGACCGCCCAGCGGGCGGTTCCCGTGCCCGGGCTCTCCCGGGCGAAGGACGGCTGTTTCGTCGAAGGCACGGTGGCGATGGCGGGCGTCGGCGGAATATCGGGAGTGCTGTTCGGGGGCACCAACGTCGGCGTCCAGCTGGTCGCCTACGTCCGGAGCTGCGACCTCTCTCACGGGCTGTTCGTCGGCGTCGTGGCGATGGTGTTCCTCGGGCTCAACGGCGTCCGGATCGCGGCCGCCGGCGTCCTGGGGCTTTACCCCGACGCGACGTTCGCGGCCGCGTCGTTTTTCGCCGCCGCCCCCGCAGCCGTCGGGGTCGCGGTCGGCGCGCGCCTGCGCCCGAAAGTGAGCGAACGGG
>JAZKTH010000003.1:0-34185 GCA_036625675.1 Haloferacaceae archaeon | reverse complement strand
TCCCGTCGGGAACCGCATCGTCTGGTGGGGCGTCTCCACGGGCTTTTTGCTCGTGCTGGTGTATTTCCTCTTCGGAACGCTGACTGAAGAGGCGAACGACCTTTCCGGAGCCGCACGGTCCACGTTTACCACGCTCCGGAACCTCATCGTCGTCGTGTGGCTCGTCTATCCGGTGTGGTGGATCGTCGGGACGGAGGGACTCGGAGTCGTCGGTCTCTACCCCGAAACTGCCGGATTCATGGTGCTGGATCTCGTCGCGAAGGTCGGATTCGGTATCATTCTGCTGTCGAGCCGCGAGGTGCTAGACGCCGCGGGGTCGCGTACTGGCGCAGCGGCCGAAGCAGTTTGATCCGATCGTAGCCGACAGTTTGGACGATTTCGCGGCTCACCTTTTTCTCCCCGGCTTCGTTCCTGCGGGCGAGGACGACCGTCTGGAGCCGCCGATCGTGAACGGTGGAGCCACATACGGCGGGCGGAAATTCGCAACCGACGCTGGAATATTCCCCCGGGACATATTCGAACAGCGCTTGGCTGATCACCGGGAGTTCGTCGCAAACAGGCTCGAGTCCGACGGGGGGCTTCGAATACGACGCTCAAAAGTGCGAAAAACGGGGGCCGTTCGTCGCACCGAACACGAACCCGTCGACGGGAAGGCTTCGACTCGGACATCGAGAACGAGGGGTGGGTTGCGGCGTCTCTCACCGACCGCTAAATCACCCCGAACGCGAGGAGCAAACCGAGAACCACCAGCAACGTTGTCAGAACACCCCCTCCTGCCAGTGGTTTGTTCTCCATGGCCTTCTCGTGAAGCGGCATTTCGGCGTACTCCTCGCGGAACGTTTCGAGGTTCCGTTCGTCGTAGAAGTACTTCGTCTTCAGCGCGAACCGCTCGGTGACCGCACAGCCCGTACAGACGGGTTTCCCCTCCAGTCGCTCCGTTTTGACGTGACCGTCACAGGCGATCGCCCCGCAGTTGGGGCAGTAGGTGTAGGTTCCGTCCGCCCCGCTCGTCCCGCAGTGGACACAGCGACGAACGCCGTCCTCGATCGCGACCCGCGAGGGTCCCGCGGCGTAGTACTCGTACGGATAGGAGTACTCCCCCAGGCCGGTCGTCTGGCGAACGTCGGGGAGATACACCGATTCGATCGACTGCACCGAGATGTCCGAGCGGTTCGGCTCGCAGGTCTTGGTGTAGGTGACGTTGTTGTCGCCGGTGTACGTCACCGTCGTCGTGTGGTACTCCTGTAGCCGCTCGACGGCCCCCTCCTTGTACTCGGTCTGCGTTTGCCCGAACCGGCGCTCCTCGACCTCGTCGAACACGTCCCGAAAGCGATCCTCGTCGAGGTCGACCGCCGCACGGAGGTTGTCCGTGACCAGCGTCGCGACAGCGGTATCGGCCACCTCCGGGCGGCCCCGCTCGGCGTGCACGACGAACTGCGTCCGGTCGTCGATGCGGTGGATCACGCCGACCGAGGTCTCGAAGACGGCGTCGGTGTCGGCGGTGATCGCGACCATCGGGCGAAACGTCACCTGCGAGTGCGGCGTCGGCAGGTCGGCGGCCTCGATGTTCTCGACGTCGCGGAACGCCTCCCGGACCGGCGCGTCGACGCCTGCGGCCGGATCGTAGGGGCGGAGCGTCTCCTCGCAGAGGATCTCGATCCGGCCGTTGTAGAGGTCGAGGCCGATCTCGTCGGCGATCTCCCGGAGATCCTGCCCGTCGATGAGTTCGATCGGGTACGGGTCGTCGTTCCGGCGGAGCCGGGCGGCGTACTCTTTTGCCGGGTTCGTGAAGCGACCGGTCGTGACCACTATCCCACGCTTGGGCCCGTCGAACTCGAAGGTCGCGATCGCCGAGTGGAGTTTCTGGACGACCGGACGACCGACTGTTCCGGTGTGCTTGCACTCGACGACGATCCCCCGCCGCGTCCCGTCGACGACCTCCTCCATGAGGACGTCCCGTCCCTCGTCGGCGGTCCGCTCGGCTTGCCGGACGTTCTCGTAGCCGAGGTTCCTGAAGACGTCCTCCATCAGGTCCTCGAACTCGAATCCCGAAAGGTCGTCCAGGACGGCCATACAGTCCGATCGAACCGTCCGTTGCCACTTATAAGCGTCCGTTGCCACTTGTCACTCGGACGCCTGTGCTCGTGCCTCCTCCAGCCAGTCGGGGTCGTCGACGGCGGTCGATCCGACGCCGGTCAGCGCGTACTCCCAGGAGCCGCGAACCTCGGTGCCGTCGTCCGCGACGCCCGAGAACGACCACGACTCGTAGCGGGAGAGGCCGTTCCCGTCGACGAGGACGACGTACTCGAAGTCGGTGATCCGGAGATCGTCGGGAGAACTGGCCGCGGTCGATCCGGCGAGTATCAGCGCCCGGCCGGCGTCCGGGAGCTCGTACCGGTCGACGCCGACGCCGTCGAACGTCTCGGTGCCGACGAACGTCATGTCGTCGTTCGAGCCGTACGCCCGGGCCTGCGAAAGGGCGATCGCAGCGCCGAGCACGTCCGTCGACCCCTCGTAGGACGTGTACGTGGCGGCGTCGCCGGTGCCGGAACGGAAGTAGGTGACGCCGCCGGCGACGAACTGCTCCGTGGTCCCGCCGTCGGGCTGTCCGTCCGTCGTCGAGGAGGTGACCGTGTAGGAGCGTTCGGCGGCCACGTCGGCGTAGAACTCGCGAGTGACCGCCGACTCGCGGCCGGCGGCGTCGACGCCGGCGTACGTCCACGCGACGGTGAAACTCCCGGCGTCACGGAGGGCCGCTTCGGGATCGCTCAACTCGAACGACTCGGCGTCGACCGCCGCGTCGCCCTCGCCGTCGCCGGAGTCGTCTCCCTCGGCGGTGCCGTCGCCCGCCGGGTCGGAGGCGATGCCCCCGCCCCCGGCACAGCCGGCGAGGAGCACGAGGACGGCGACGGACAGGAGCAATACGCGTCGTGGATACATGACGCCCGTACGACGTGCAGTAGCTTAAGTCGGTACGGAACCCGCCGGGAACGCTCCGCCCCGTCGCGGAACGATTGTGTGCGATAATCCCAGTACAAAACAATTATCCGGGGCAGCACCGTACCGGCGGGTATGACGACGCACGTCGCGGTCGTCGGCGCGTACGGGAGCGCCGGCGTCGTAGTGGCCGAACGGCTCGCCTCCGAACCGGACGTCGAACTGACGCTGATCGACGACGGCGACCCGGGGGGTGGGCTCTGTATTCTCGCCGGCTGTATGCCCTCGAAGGAACTGATCACGGCGGCCGAGCGCCGGTTCGCCGTCCGCGAGGACGACCGGCTGCCGGGCGACGCGCCCGACGTCGACCTCGAGCGGGTGGTCGAGCGGAAAGACGAGAACATCTCGACGTACGCCGAGGGACGGCGCTCCCACGTTCACGAGCTCGCGGAACGCGACGGCGTCACCCTCCGCCGGGAGACCGCCGAGTTCCTCGGCGACCGACGGCTGGCAGTGGGCGAGGACGTGATCGAACCCGACTACCTCGTGATTGCCACCGGGTCGACGCTGAACGTCCCGCCGATTCCCGGAATCGATGCGGTCCCCTTCGAGACCAGCCGGGACGTCCTCGACGCGACCGAGTTCGGGGACACGGGACTGGTCGTCGGGCTGGGTGCCATCGGACTCGAGCTGGTCCCGTACCTCTCGGAGGCCGCCGGCATGGATCTCACCGCCGTCGAAATGCTCCCGACGGTGCTGCCAGACGCCGCGCCGGAGATCAGCGCCGAACTCGTCGACTACTACCGGGACGAGTTCGACGTCGACGTTCGGCTGGACACCCAGACGAAGCGGCTCGAGGGGACGGCCGACGGCGGCGTTCGGGCCGTTCTCGACGACGGTTCGGAGACGACGGTCGAGGCGGACCAGCTGTTCCTGTTCACGGGTCGCAAGCCGGCGCTGGATCGGCTGAACGTCGACGCGACCCGGCTCACGCCCGAAGCCGGCTGGATAGAGGACACGCTGCAGGCCCGCGACGACGACCGCGTGTTCGTGGTCGGCGACGCCAACGGCCGGGAGCCGATACTCCACGTCGCCAAGGAGGAAGGGGCGGTCGCCGCCGAGAACGTCCTCCGGCACCGGGACGGCCGGCCGCTGGAACCGTACGAGAACGTGCCACACCAGGTCGTCTTCTCCGGGCTCGGCGACCTCCCCTACGCACGCCTCGGACACACGGCCGCCTCGGCTCGCGAGGCGGGGCTGGACCCGATCGTGGTCACGCAGGACGTCGCCAGCCTGGGCGTCTTCCGGAGCCGACACTACACCGACGGCCTGGCCCGCCTGGTCGTCGGCGACGACGGCACCGTTCTCGGGTACCAGGGCCTCCATCCCGACGCGGACGTGATGGCGAAGACGATGCAGGTGATCGTCGAGATGGGGCTGGACGTTCGCGAGATTCCGGACCGCGCTTACCACCCCACGACGCCGGAGATCCTCGACGGGCTGTTCACCGAGGCGGCGGCGAAACTCGACGTGTGATTAAAAGACCCCTCCGCCCCATCCATCCGTATGCCCGAAACCACCCTGCGAGAGCTGCTCGAGCGCAATTCCCGCCACGCCGCGTCGCTTCCGGAGGGACACTTTTCGTCCGTCCTCGACGGCCAGGAGCCCGCAGCCGTCTCGATTTGCTGTTCGGACTCGCGAGTCTCACAGGAGGGAATGTGGGACGTCACGGAGCCCGGCTTCCTGTTCGCGCCGAGCACGATCGGCAACCAGGCGTGGGATCGCCGGGACGGCGAGCTGGTCGTCGACGGGAGCCTGTTGTACCCGATCGCCTACGCCGGAACCGACGTGGCGCTGGTGGTCGGCCACACCGGCTGCGGGGCGGTGACAGCCGCGCTGGAGGCAGTCCGGGAGGGAACCGTCGACGCCCCGTCTGGCGTCGCCAAGTGGATCGAGCTGCTCGTCCCGGTCGTCGAAGACGGGCTCGCAGACGACCGCGTCGATCCCGACCGGGACGCGAGCCTCGTCGACCAGCTCGTCGAGTACAACGTGGAGCGACAGGTGCGGTTCCTGCTGGAAAGTGACGACGTGCCCGACGCGGTGAGCGCGTACGGGTTCGTCTACGACTTCCAGCGCGTCTACGGCGACGTGCCGGGACGGGCGTATCTGGTCGACGCCGACGGGGAAACCGGTCCCGACGCGCTCCGGGAGCTCGTTCCCGACGGGTTCGACGGGCACGTTCGCCGTCTCCTCCGGTGATCGGCGACGCTCCCGACCGTCTCGGATTCCCCTTCCCCGTTCAGTCGTCGGTGGTGGCGACGTCGGCCGCGACCTCCCGTTCGGCCTGGGAGTCGTCGCCACCGGCTCCGCCGTCGAGGTAATACATCTGCCACCCCGACAGGCCCATCAAGGCCAGGATCAACGGCGAGAGCAGCCCCAGGAAGTAGTACGGCGCGTACTCGAGGGTCGGAACGCCGAGCACGCCGGCCATGAAGATCCCCCCGGTACTCCAGGGAACGAGCGCGCTCGTGGTCGTCCCTGCCGCCTCGATCGCCCGCGAGAGGTTCCGGCTCTCCAGGCCGTAGTCGTCGTAGAGGTTTCGCAGCGTCAGCCCGGGCACGACGATGCTCATGTACTGCTCTGCGGCGAGGACGTTCATCGAGAACGCCGAGGCCCCCGTCCCGACTGTGAGCCCGCCGATCCGGACGCGGTGCGTGAGGCCGTCGCGGCCGAGACTCGCGGTCGCGTCCACCAGGCGTTCGATTCCCTCCTCCAGCCCGCGTGCGAACGCGGCCAGCACCCCCGTTCGCTCCAGCAGGCCGCCGAGTGCGAGCGCGGCGACGACCAGGGAGACCACCCAGATCGATCCCATGAGCCCGCCGGCGGCGAGCAGTTCGTTGACGGCCTCCGATCCCGTCGCCGGGTCGGTGCCGTCCTTGGCGATCGCCCAGGCCCCGGCGAACGACCGACCCTGCAGGAGGACGGCGGTCGCGACGCCGGCGAACACGCCCACGCTCAGCGACGGCAGCGCGGGATTGCCCCGGAAGGCGAAGGCGAACGTCACGAGGAGGGGGAGCAGCGACGCCAGCGCGACGGTCGCCGGGGTAACCTGGTACGCCCCGGCGATCGCCGCCTGCATCCCGGCCAGCTCGTCCGCCGGGATCGCGCCGTCCGCCCGGAGCCCCAGGAACGCGTATCCGGCCAGGCCGATCGCGAACGCGAGCAACGTTCCGACCCGCATCGCGTGCACGTGCCGCATCAGATCGGTGTTCGTGACCGCCGCCGCGAGGTTCGTGGTGTCCGAGAGCGGCGAGACCTTGTCGCCCGTGTAGGCCCCCGTCAGGATCGCCCCCGCGGTCATCGGGCCGGGAACGCCCAGCCCGGTTCCGATGCCCATGAACGCGACGCCGAGCGTCCCGGCGGTCGTCCAGGAGGAGCCGACGGTGAACGCGACCCCGAACGCCAGGATCGCCGTGAGCGGCAGGAAAAAGGACGGTTCGAGAAGCTCGAGCCCGTAATAAATCAGCGTCGGGATGGTTCCGGCGCCGATCCAGGCGGCGATCAGCATGTACACGACGAACAGGATCAAAATCGCCTGCATCCCCATCCGGAGCCCGTCGACGATTCCTTCGTACTGCTCCTCCCAGGGGACGCCGATCCAGTAGCGTCCCACCAGACCTGTCAACCCGATCCCCCAGACCAGGGGCATGTGCGGTTCCATGTCCAGGTAGATCACGCCGACACTCAGGAACAGCAACATTCCCACGCTCGGTACCGTCGCCTGTAGCCGCGACGGCCGCCGCGACTCCGGAATGTCGTCGTACGACAGCGGTTCGAACGAGAGCGTGGCCATTGGCTCGATCTACACCGAATCTTCCCCCTATAAGTTGCTACTTGGACCCGATTAGTGAAACGATATCACGTCACGATATCGCGGGGGACGATCGGCCGGGAACGACGGGACGACCTGCCGCCGGGGATCGGTCGCCGGGCGCGGCTCTCCCTGGACCGATTCGACGGCGACTCCCGACTGGTTGGACGCAAACGATATGCGGCTCGCGGGAGTAGCCTCCGAAACGGAGCGTGGCTCGAGCACCAGCTATCACCCGTCGCGCCGTCGTTTCGGGGGCGATCATCGCTGGAGCGAGCCCGCTCTCCGCCGGTTGCCTCGACGGCGACGACCCCGCGGACGCGGAGGAGATCGACGGCGCGGGGACGGTGGGATCGCCCTCGGACACGGCGACGGAAACACACGAAGCGAGTGAAACGGACATGAGACTCACGAGCCCAGCGTTCGACGACGGCGAACGGATCCCCGAACAGTACGGATACACGGCGGAGAACGTCAACCCGCCGCTCTCGATCGAGAACGTTCCGGACGACGCCGCCTCCCTCGCGCTGATCGTGGACGACCCGGACGCGGTCGAGCCGGCGGGAAAGGTCTGGGACCACTGGGTCGTCTGGAACGTTCCCCCGGAAACGACGGCGATTCCCGAGGACTGGAACCCGACCGACGCCGAGGAGGGGACGAACGACTACGGGGAGGTCGGCTACGGCGGGCCGAACCCGCCGGACCGGGAGCACACCTACCGGTTCGAGCTGTTCGCGCTCGACGCGACGCTCGACCTCCCGACGAGCACGGACGCCGACGGCCTCCGGTCGGCGATGGAGGGACACGTCCTCGAGCGGGCGCGGTTGGAGGGGACGTACCCCGCCTGACGGGGAGCGAACCACCCGTCCCACGTCGCTACGGTTCCATCCGGAGCGCGTACAGGATCGCGAGCAGGCCGAGCAGCTGGCTCGCCTCGCTCGCGAGCACGATCGCGAACGTCACCCCGGCGGGAGTGAAAACGTCGAGGAGGAAAAGGAGGAACGGCAGGCCGAGCACCAGCAGGAACCCGATTGCGATCACGAGCATCGGCCGGCTCCGGTTTCGCCGATAGCCCCGGTAGGCGATGACGGCGATCGAGATCCCGATCGCCGCCTTCAGGACGTTCGTCACGGTCGTGGCCGTCTCCGCGGTGAGCTCCGGCACCGCGCTCGCGAGGATTCCGCCCGACACGTCAGATCCCCTCGATCAGTCGCGTGAAGCGGTCGGCCATGTTCTCGCGTCGGTCCACCCGGTAGGTGAACCCGTCCGACTCGAGGTCGACCACGACCCGGTTCAGGTTGGTCGCGTACATCGTGTGGTGGTGGCCCGACTCGGGATCCGGTCGGGTCCACTCCTCGAGCAGGTCACACCGGCGGAGTTCCTCGAGCCGGCGGTACACCGTCGGTTCCGACGCGTCGCAGCGCCGGCTCAACGTGTTCGCTGACATGGGTTCGGTGGAGAGTTCGGTGAGGATCGCCTGCGTCGTCTCGTCGGCCAGCAACGCGGCGACGTCCGCGAGCGTGCAGTCCTCACTCACGATACGGAGGTGTGTGTGGCGGGTATATAAAGGGGTAACGCCGACTTCAGCTCCTGAAGCGGTGCTGGAGGGGCTATTATCCGTCCCACCCACCGTTCGATCGCAATGAGTCGACTTCCCCGCTGGTTCGGGTCCGTCCTGCGGTCGGCTGACGGATCGCGACCCCGTGCAACCTGGCGCATCGCCCTCCCGATCCTCGTCGCGGTCGCCGCGACGGTCGGGACCTCGGCCCTCGTTTCGGGTCTCTCGATCGAGGGACACGCGACCGGAATCGTTCAGAAGGCGCTCGTGGCCGCCGTCGTCGCCGGTTTCCTGTGGTTCGCCGCGCGACGTCTCGACCGTCGACCGGTTGCCGAGTACGGCTTCCGCTTCTCCCGGGACTGGTGGACGGACTTCCTCGCCGGCGTCGTCCTGGGCGTTTTGCTCGTGGGCGTGGCGTTCCTGCTCGGGCGCGCCCTCGGCCTGGTCCGCGTCGTCGGCTACTTCTCGGCCGGCGACGCCGGCGCGCTCCTCCCGTGGCTGGCCCTGTTCGGCGTCGGCTGGGTCTGCACGGGCTTCTGGGAGGAGACGATCTTCCGGGGGCTCGTGCTCACGAACGCGGCCGAGGGGTTCGCCTCGCGTGGGCTTTCCCCCCGTGGGGCGCTCGCGGCGGCGGTTGTCGTCAGTTCGGTCCTGTTCGGTTTCCTGCACGCGCCGTTCTCGACGGTGCCCGGCGACGCCTCCCTCGCCGGGATGCTCGCGGTCTGGACGCTGATGGGCGGGCTGCTCGGAGTCGGGTACGCGCTCTCCGGCGAGTTGGCGTTTCCGATCGGCCTCCACTTCGCGTTCAACTACGCCGCCAACAACGTGTTCTTCGGGTTCGACCTCGCCGGCTTCCCCGCTTTGCCGACGGTCGTCCGCACCGAACTCGTGGGATCCGGGGCCGCACACCCGATCGGCGGGCTGCCGATGGTCGGCTCGATTCTCGCGGGATACGTCCTCCTCGTCGGGTGGTACGCGCTTCGGCAGGGGGAGGTCGGCCTCGCCGACGGGGTGTCGCGCCGGTCGCGGTCCTCGGCGTCCGACGGCCAGTGAAGCGCGCGTCGTGCGATCCCGGCTGGATCGCCCTCTTCGTCGCCTCGGCCGTCGCTCTCCGGAGCCCTCACTTATAAGTCTCGGCCGTTCCTACTACCTGAGGACATAATATAAGACAAAATTATGCACGAAACTATTAAAACGACCCACGTCGGGAGCCTGCCTCGCCCCGCGGCACTCGCGGAGTTGCTGTCCGCCCCCGGGGAACCCGACCCCGACGAGCTCGACAGCGCGGTGACCGACGCCGTCCGGGAGGTCGTCCGCCGACAGGCCGAGGTCGGGATCGACGTCGCGAACGACGGCGAGCAGGGTCGGCTGGCGTACTCGGTCGACGTGACGAACCGCCTGTCCGGGTACGAGCACGACCGGTTCGCCGAGCGCGATCTGCCGGCGGACCTGGCGGAGTTTCCCGACTTCGCCGAGGAACTGCTCGGCGACGTCGAGAACATCGGCGGTCCGATCTCGACGGGGCCGATCGAGTACGTCGGCGAGGATCAACTCCGCCGGGAACTCCGGCGGTTCGAGGGGGCGGTCGAGGCGACGGAGGCCGAGTTCTCCGGCGAGTTCCACACTGCCCCCTCGCCGGGGGCGGTCCTCCGGTTCACCGAGTCGGAGTATCACGACTCGATCGAGTCGTACCTGTTCGACCTGGCGGACGCGCTCGCGACGGAGTACGAGACCGTCGTCGAGGCGGGGCGAACGCTGCAGATCGACGCCCCGGAACTCCTGGCCGCCTTCACCATCACCTACGCGGACGCCTCCCTCGGGGAGTTCCGCGAGGCCGTCCGGACGTACGTCGAGGCGATCAACCGGGCCCTCGACGGGGTTCCGAGCGAGGAGGTCCGATTGCACGCCTGCTGGGGCAACTATCCCGGGCCACACCACCACGATGTCGAACTCCAGGACGTGGTCGACGAGTTCTACGAGGCGGACGTGAGCGGGTTGATCGTCGAGGGGGCGAACCCCCGTCACCAGCACGCGTTCGAGACGTTCGAGGAACACCCGCTGCCGGACGGCTGGACGCTGGTTCCGGGCGTGATCGACGTCAAGACGAACGTCGTCGAGCACCCGAGGGTCGTCGCCAACCGGCTCGAACGGTTCGCCGACGCGGTCGGGGGCCCCTCCCGGATCATGGCCGCCCCGGACTGCGGCTTCGAGACGGTGCTGGGGGCGGACTTCGTCCACCCGGAGATCGCCTGGAAGAAGTTCGAGTCGCTCGTGGAGGGCGCGGAGATCGCCTCCCGGCGGCTGTCGTGATCGCTCGCCGCCCGAACACCCGCCTTCACTCGAGGCTCGCCTCCCTCCTTCACTCGAGGCTCGCCTCCGCCACGAGCGTGGGCGGCACCGTCGCCATCAGCTCGGGCTTGTGGCTCCACTGTTCCCGGTACGCCTCCGGGTCGCCGGTTCCCGGTTCCCACAGCCGCTCGACCGTGAACCCTTCCCCGACGAGCGCCCGGTGGATCTCGCCGACGGTGTGGTGATAGACGGTCAGCCGCGGCTCGAGGTCGCCGATCGACTTCCGCTCCGGCGCGTCGTCGAAGTAGCTCCGCTCGAGTTCGCCCGTCTCGGGGTCGAATAGCTCGTAGTAGGGGTGCGGCACGGCGAAGACCAGCGTCCCGCCGGGCCGGAGGACCCGCGCCGCCTCCCCGAAACACGCCTCGAGATCGGACACCATCTGGAACACCCACGAGGAGAACGCCAGGTCGAACCGGTCGGCGCCCAGCGGGAGGGCCGTCACGTCGCCCGCCAGAAACCGGAGTCGATCTTCGACGCCGTACGTCCCCCCGAGCCGCCTCGCGTAAGTCAGCTGTTCGGTCGAGACGTCGACGCCGACGACGTGGTCGGCTCCCTCGCGGGCGAACCCGACGGACGCCTGGCCGCCGCCGCAGCCGAGCTCCAGCACCGCCGCCCCCTCGAGCTCCGGCAGGGGATCGAGTCGCTTCTCCTCGGAGAATCCCGGACCGTAGTGGATCGGGGCGGGCGGGAGCTCTCCCTCCCCGGCGTCGGCGTTCCAGGCCGCCTGGAAGTCTTCGCTCCACGCGTCCCACAGCTTGCGGTTCTCTCGCACGTCACCACCCGTCGGCGGGGCGGAATATACCGTTTCGGATCCTCACTCGCCGGCTTCCGACTCCGGGAGGACGTCCCCGACGTCGACCGGATCGCCGACGGAAAGCCTCCCCCCGCGCCCCTCCGGCGGCACGTCGGTGTTGACCATGACCCTGAAGTAGTGATCGAACCGGTCGCCGCCGCTCCAGTCGGGTAGCGTCTCCCGGCGTCGCTCGAGGAACCGCTCGCGGAACTCGGGTAGCTCCTCGCCGGTGTGGGGGTCCCGGGACGGCACGACGCACCGCTTGCAGGGGTTCACCCCGAGCAGCGGGACTCCCCCGACCCGGAACCGTACGACCTCGCCGTGGTCCGCGACGAGTCGGTCCTCCCAGAACGGCGGGACGCCGCCGACTTCGAGGTTGGCCCGAAAGCGGAGTCTGGCGTCGTGAACGCCGAGGTCGAACCAGCCGGCGATCTCCCGCAGCGTCCCCGTCGAGATCACGGTCGGCCCGGGGATCGCCGTGTCGTCCGGGAATCCCCCCCGCTCCCGCCGGCGCAGCCGGACCTCGTACCCGAAGTAGTCGGACAGCCAGGTGGCCGCCGCGTCGCGTTCGCGTTCCAGGTCGAACGTGGCGGTCCGGTCCGTCCCCTCCACTCGAAAGGTCACCGTCCGCCGATCCGGCCCGAACGACGCCCGGAGGCGGTGGACCGCCGCGGTGCGCTTGCCGTTCACGAACTCGCCGTCGGCGTCGACGATCGCGTACTCCCGGTCGCCCGAGACGGCCCCGGGGCCGTCGTCGAGGCGGGCCGCGTCCGGGAAGGTGGGATCCAGCGACTTGATCGGATAGCGGGCGATCCGGGCGAGGTGCGGCCCGTCCGTCCCTCCCCCGCGGCGGTACTCCTCCGAGTCGGGTTCGACCTCGGAGCCGGATTCGGTCATGGTGTCCGGTCGTTCGCCCCCCGGTAATATCCCCGGGTCGCGGCGGCGGTCGGCGGGCGCGGAAGCCCCGGCAGGCCGGCGTTCGGGAGCGTCAAATCGACGGGAACGGGCTCGGATGGTTCCCCTCCGGCCCGACGGGCGTCACCACTCGGTGAGGGCGGCGGCCCCGTGTCCCCGGACGAGAATCAACAGGAACGTCGTCGCCCCGCTCAGCGCGAACGCGCCGCCGACGTAGAACACCGCCCCCATGCTCACCTCGTACATGAGCCACCCGCCCATCAGCGGGGCGATCACGCTCCCGGGGCGCCACACCAGTTCCCGGATGCCGAAGCTCGACGCGACCCCGCCTTCCTCGGTCCCCTCGTCGGCGAAAAGCGCCATGCTCGCCGGCTCGCGGAAGCTGTCGGCCACGCCGAGCAGGCCCGAGAGGAACAGCAGGGGGAGAAACGCCGGCGACACGCCTCCGACCAGCTCCAGCCGGCTCGGGAGCGACGCGCCCGAGAGCACCGGCGTCCACTCCGGCACGGCGACGCCGGCGACCGCGGCCGGGAACGCGAGCGACAGCTGGCCGGGGAGGGAGAGCGCCGCGCCGATCGTGGGCGTAAACGGCACCAGCAGCGCGACCGCGCCGTAGGCGGCACCGCCGGAGAAGACGAAAAGCGCCCGCCCGTAGCCGTCCGAGAGCCGGCCGGTGAACGGCTGGCACACCATGTTCGTCGACTTCTCCGCGACCACCGTGAGCGCGACCGGGAACCCGCCCCACGCCAGCCCGCCCTGCGCGGCGGTCACCCCGGCGAAGATCGGAATCCAGGTGCGCACCAGCGTCACGGCGAAGGCGTACTGGAACCGGAAGCCCGTGAGGGTGAGGATGCGGCGGTTGAGCGCGAGGTCAGCGAACGGGAACCCCTCGATCCGGGTCTCGTCGGGGTCCAGGAACGCGAACGTCCCGATCCACGCGACCGTGATGAGGGCCACGATGACGAGGAAGATCGGCCCGAAGCCGAACAGCTCGTACAGCGTGCCGGCGCTGACGCTCCCGAGGATCGACGCCGCGAACCGGGACGCGTTCGCCTTACCGATCGCGTTCGCGCGCGTCCCGACGTCCGCGAGCTGTCCCACCAGCGACAGCGTCATCAGCCCACCGCCGGTGACCGCGACCCCCTGGAGCGCCCGGATCGCGACGAAGGAGGCGCTCGAGTCGACCCGGGGGAACAGCGCGTAGGTGAGGATCGCCAGGCCGAGCACCGAAAGCAGCACCGTCCGCTTGTCGAACCGGTCGCCGGCCCACGCCAGCGGCACGACCGCGGCCGTCTGCGCCAGGGTGAATCCCGTCGTGTACAGTCCGACGACGAGCCCGGCACCGACGGTGACGCCGAGCACCGTCGTGTCCGACGGGTCGAGGACGTTGATGTAGTACGGCAGCAGCGTCACCAGCGTGATGAACCCGAACCCCTCGGCGAACCGGGTGAGATACAGCACCCAGAACTGGAGCCGGTCGTCGTTCACGGCTCGGATTTCGGCGGTCGGTTGATGTATATTTCGGATCGAAATGACGGGGGCGAGTTCGCCGACCGGCCGACGTGGTCGGGAAGGTCCACGACCGCGGGCTGCCAATCCACTTCTGGACTATCCGGGGATCGTCCGCTGGGGCGACGCCCGGTGACAGCGTCGGCGCCGCCTCCCGATCGCGTCACTCCCGCCGCTGTCGTCGGCGACGCCGGGCGGCCTTCAGCCAGCCGACGACCCCGCCGACGATCAGTCCGAAGAAGACGAACGCGGGCAGTAGCATCACCGCCTGGGTCAGCGCGAGGGAGATGTACTCGCCGAACACCCAGGTCGCGAGCACGTACTCGTACCCGGACGCGACGTACGCGCCGTACGCGAGCACCCCCAGCAGGTACAGACAGCCGCCGAACACGCCCGACAGCGGGGCGTCGACCCAGCCGGCGTCGGGCGCGGTGAGCAGGGCCGCAAGCGCCGGGCCGACCATCCCGACCGCGAAGATCCGGGGCTGCATCTCGAACCCCGCCGCCACGAACCCCCCGAGGACGGCCGCCTGGAGCAGCCCGCCGTAGACGACCGGGGGACGGAGGTGGTCCCTGAGCCGGCTGTTGGTGGTGTGCGACCGAACGAACTCGGTCGGCAGGGCGTCGCGCATACGCGTCCCGAGGGTCCCGGTGACAATATAAATACTGTTCGTTCAGTCCTGTTTTCACTTACGCGGGGCTTTTTATCCGAAACCGAACGACCCCGGCCCGTGTCGCCCGACCTCGGTCTCGCGGCCGTCCCTTCCAACGCTACCGCCCCTTCCCGCGCCAGCGCGCCGCTCGGCGCTGTGCTTTTGATCGGCCTCGCGGTCGTGCTCGCGGCGGGCGTCGGCGTCGCGCTGGTCGACGGCGGCCTCGATTCGATGTCGTCCGCCGCCGATCCCACGACCGCCTCGCTGGCGGCGGAGGCGACCGCGGACGGGCGGGTGCGGCTCGTCCATAGGGGTGGGGACGCCGTCGACGTCCGGCGGATCCGGCTCAGGGTGCTCGTCGACGGGACGCCGCTGAACCACCAGCCGCCGGTGCCGTTCTTCTCGGCGTCGGGGTTTTACAGCGGTCCGACCGGCCCGTTCAATCCCGCGTCGGAGCCCACCTGGCGCGCGGGCGAGGCCGCCTCCTTCGCGATCGCCGGCACCAACGATCCCGCGGTGACGCCGGGCTCCCGCGTCGTCGTCGAAGTGTACGCCGGGGAGACGTCGCTCGCGAGGGTCGAAGCGACTGCCGGGGGCGGCCGGGTCGAGGACGGTTGAGCCGGGGGAGACGGATCTGGCGCCCGCTCTCGTTTCCGGGAGTCCTCACGACTCCGGGATGGTCGCGACGGTCGTGATCGCGACGTCGGGATTCCGGGGCGGGCCCATGACGTGGTGCTCCACGTCCTCGAAGCCGGCCTCGCGGAACATCCGATCGGCCTCGCTCTCGTCGTAAAACAGCATGATCGCGTCGGCGAGCCACGCCTTGACTGGGTTCGTCGGGTGGTTCGGTCCGACGACGAGGACGCGTCCGCCGGGTTTGCCGACCCGGCGGAAATCCTCCAGCGTGGCGACCGGGTTGGGCCAGTACTCGATCGATCCCGACGACCAGACGTGGTCGAAGCTGTTCTCGGCGAAGGGGAGCCGTTCGGCGTCGCCCCGGTAGAACGCCACCCGGTCGTGTTTGCCGAACTTCTCGAACGCCTTCTCCATCTGGTGGCGGCTCTGGTCGAGCCCGTGGACGTCGTCGGTGTACCCCAGCAGGCCCTCGGTGGCGAAGCCGGTCCCGCAGCCCACGTCGAGCACGCGGTCCCCCTGCTGGACGTCCAGCAGCTCCAGCGCCTCCGCCCGCATCTCCTCGGTCCAGAAAAACGGGTTCACGCGATCGTAGACTTTCGAGAGGTACTTGTAAAACAGCCGCGCGCGACCTTTGTCCTCGAGGATTCCCATCGCCGTCATCTTGGGGTTCCGCCGGTTTAACTCCAGCTTTTTCTCCGGGCGTCCCGGGCCGATCAGTCCCGGTCGATCCGGTCGGGATCGATCGGTTTCCCCTCCTCGGTCGGCGGGGCCACGTGGTCGACGAAGGTCTCCACGTCGGGCTCGCGCACGACCACGTCGACCTCGACGTCGCCCAGTTCGTCCGGATTGCCCACGGCGAAGTTGATCACGCCCTGGAACGCCGCCTGCTTCTTCAGACGGAAGGAGAAGCCGCCCGAACGGGCGTTCTTCAGGAACTCCCGGCGGGCGGTGTCGAGGATCTCCTGTTCGTGGAGCCGGTCGGAGAACGGATCGAGCGTGTGGGTCTCGGCCACGAGTTTCCCCGGCTTCTCCTCGATTTCGGCGTTCGGGAACACCGTCCGGATCGCGTCGGCGACCCGGTCGGTCACTTCGGTGTCGTTGACGGGCGCCTCCACGCGGACGTCGATACTGTAGATCATCGTTCGATCGTTCCGGGTCCCTCCCGGAGCAGTCGGCGGATCGTTCGGCGGAACGCCTCCAGCGAGTCGGTGTTCTCGACGGTGACGTCGGCGTTCTCCATCGCCTCGCCCATGCCGAAGGAGAGTTCTCGCTCGTCGCGGGCCCGCAGCGCCTCGCTCTCGACGTCGGAGGCGTCGCGCCCCCGGTCCCCCAGCCGGGCGGCCCGGGCCTCGAACGGGGCCTCGATGCTGACCAGGAAGAAGTCGTCGCCGAACGCCTCCCGGAACCGCTCGACCTCGACCATCGACCGGAGCCCGTCGACGAGCACCGTCTCGGATCCCTCGAGTTCCCGCTCGATCAGCGGGAGCGAGCGCTCCGCGACCGCGGCGGGACCGTTCTCTTCCCGGAGCGCTTTCGCGATCTCGCCGTGGTGGTCGCTCGGGTCGAGCCCGCGGTCGCGGCACTCCTCCCGGATGACGTCGCCCATGGTCACGACCGGGATCCCCTCCTCGCGGGCCACCGACGCGGCCTCCCCCTTGCCGCTCCCGGGCAGCCCCACTGTCCCGATAACTCTCATCGACTGGGCCTACTGGCGTCGTGGACTTATATACACGGATGTCGGTCGCCGGCGTCGCCGTTCGCCGGCGATCGTCTCGGCGCCGTCGATTCCGACCCAAACCGCTTTAGTGCCGAGGGAGGCTACTTCCGTAGCGAGGGCACGTAGCTCAGCCAGGATAGAGCGTCGGACTTCTATTCCCGATCAGGTCGCTGGTGGGAGAAGACATCCGACGGTCGTGGGTTCGAATCCCACCGTGCCCGTGAGACCGGGGAGCGAAGCGAGCCGTGTCGAACGTTCTGCAGGTGGGATTCGAACTACGCGAGACGAACAGAGTGAGTCTCGCCATCGAGTTCGAATCCCACCGTGCCCGCTGTCTGCGAGCGAAGCGAGGAGCAGCGGGCCCCGGGATTCGAAGCCGGGGAGTCGCAGCCCGCGCAGACGAGCGACGCGAGTCGAGCAGGACCGTCTCGTCGTGGTTCATGAGTTCCACCATGCGGTGCGGGAACAGCCCTTCTTGAGTCTTCTTCGTTATCCAGTTGACAGAGCTCCATCCTGTTCACCAAAAATTAACATTATTAATACTTAGAAATACTGGGATTTTCTATCTGGCGAGAATATCCCTGTCAAATATCTATCGTTAGTGATAGGTTCAAATATGAACAGGAGAAGCTACCTGCACTCTGGCGTTATCGTCAGCGTTGCCGCACTCGGTGGCTGTGTCGGGAACGGGGACGAGGATGAACCGCCGGATGATTCCGGGGACGAAACCGAGGCTGCTACTGAAACGGAGGAAACCGAGGCCGCGGACGGAGACCACGATCAGGAAACCGAGGAAGCCGAAGACGATACAGACGAATTGACCGGGGTCGAAACGTATTCTGGTGAGTGGGAGGGCGAGATCGGACTAGAAGAATACAACGGGGTATGGCAATTTGAGGCAGACTTCGATAACGAACAGGTGGAAGGGGAGTTCTACGGCGATGGGAGGGGCGATATAACCGGAACGGTTTCCGGTGGAAAGATCGAGGCAGAAGGAGCAGCGGCCTTCGGGTCGGTCAAGTGGTCCGGAGAGTTTTCTTCCGACGGTGAGGAGATATCCGGCACCTGGGAACTCGCCGAGGACGCGCCCGGGTCCGGCGAGTGGAGCGGTTCCGTAGGCGAACTACCGGAAGACAAGCTACCAGAAGACGACGAAGAAGCCGACGAAGAAGAGGAAGCGCTTCCGAAAGAAGACCAGGTCAGTGGAGACGAGCCCCTTCCGCGATATCCGGCCTCCGTAATGCTCGAGCACAGTGAACAAACAGTACCTGAAGAGGGGACCAAAACGGAAATCACGTACGGTACAAGCGACAGTCTCGACGACGTGGTAGCCTGGTACGAAGACGAATTAGAGGAATTAGGACAAAAGCTCAAAGACGAGAGCGAGCCGGGCGAAACCATGCTCGAGTATCTCATAGAGGAAGAAGAGTACGCCCAGGTAACGGTTTCCGAGGGCGATTACACTGAAATAAGCCTCGTATACGTAGTCCCAAATTGACCCCGAGAACGCCGCTGAGGCGGACGTCCTCAGTTGCGATGGCCGACCTCCCCTCCGTGGACGCGACGCACGAGAACCCGACTAGAAGGTGATTGAGAAGGGATCTGACCGGGTACGGATATCGAGACCCTGTTCTCAACCTTCCGGCTGACCAGCGTGGTCCCGGTTCGCGGCAAGGCCGTTCGAACATGTTCCCACTAAACGGTCAGCTCGATCGGGGGCAACTCTCTTCCGATGGAACTCACTGAGGGCTACGCGGCGGCCCGCAGCCTGGCTTTCTACGACGGCGCGCTCGTCCAGACGCTGTTCTGGGTGCGGCCCCTCGGTGATACGCTGCTGATACTCGGAACCGCGATATACGAGGCCGATCTGCTGCGCAAGCGGTTCGTGCTCCGGGTTTCCGAGGACGACTCGACCGTCGACAACATGGCGGTCGTCGAAGGGATCGTGAGCGACGACTGACGGCAGGGCTCGTGGGCGCCGACTGGCGAGCTCCCCGTCGCCCCGATCGCGGCTTCCGACGTCCCTTATAAGCCTCAAAAACCGCCTCAATGTGGAGGGATAAAAGGTCGCCCACGCTTATGCGTGCGGGCCGTGAGGCTTCCGACATGGGCTTGCTCACTCGCGGCGACTGGTTCGGTCGGCGGGAGAAACGGGACGTGATCTTCGAGTGCAGGCGGTGCGGGCGGACGTTCGAGGGAGAGGCCTCGGAGTGTCCCGAATGCGGGACGGATTCGGTCGCTCGGTACGAGGTCGCGTGACCCGGACGGCTCGTTCGCAAGCGGACGCGGGGGCGCAAGCCCGTTTTTGAGGGCGTTTTTTAGCTCTTCTCCTCGCTGAGCTGTCGGACGGTCAACACCGGCACCGGGCAGGTCCGGACCACCCGCTCGGCGACGCTCCCGATGAGGAACCGGTTCTCGCCGTGTCGGCCGCGGGTGCCCGTCGCGACCAGGTCGGCGTCCACCTCGCGCGCGAAGGCGGTGATCTCGGCCGCGGGGTGTCCCTCTCGGACCGCCGTCTCGACTGCCCGGTCCGCCCGCGCGTTCACCGCCTCCAGCGCTTCCCGTCCCCGGTCGTCGAGCGCGTCGCGGAGCTCGTCTTTGATCTCTGCCGGCGACGACTCCACCTCGCCCGAGTCGACGACGTACAGTGCGTGGACTTCGGCGTCGAAGCGCTCGGCCAGGTCCAGGGCGACGTCCACCGCACGCTGGACGCTCTCGGAGCCGTCGGTGGCGATGACGACCGTCTCGAACATACCGGTGAATATCGGGAGCAAGGACTTCAAATGCCCCCTTTCGACCTGGCGTCGGGACGCTCCGTCGCCGGGACCCTCCTGTCCCCGGAAGCGTCGGCAGTTCGGCTCGTCATTCTTTTGAGGGCCGCCGACCGAGTGGAGGGTATGACCATCCAAGCGGACCTCGTACTCGTTCCCGTCGACGGGAGCGACGAGTCGTCCGAGGCCGTCGAGTACGCGTTTACCATCGCGGAGACGTACGGGGCCGACGTCCACGCGATGTACGTTCTCGGGGAGGAGGTGGTCCGGGCGATCGAGACCGACGCAGTCGACGGGGAGGAGATCGCCGACCAGACCGAACTGTACACCGAAGGGATCCGTCGGCAGGGGACCGAACGCGGCCTGAACGTCGCCACGTCGATCGCCTACGGCTTCTCCACCCGGGTGAAGACCCGCCACCCGGGAAGCGTCGTCCTCGACACCGCCGAGGCCATCGACGCCGACTTCATCGTCGTCCCGCGGGAACCCACCTCCGGCGACCCCGGCGAGGTGCTCGAGAAGGCGGCCGAGTACGTCCTGCTGTACGCCAGCCAGCCGGTCCTCTCTGTCTGAATCCCGGTCGACCGGGCCACGCCGTCCCCCTCCGTTCCATCGTCGCCCCCGTCCGTTCCGTCGCCGTCCCGGTCACTTCGGCTCGGCGAGCAGGATGGTCATCTCCAGCTCGAAGCTCTCGGCGTCGCTCGTCTCGAACCCGGTCTTGCGGTACAGCTCCACCGCGGCGTGGTTCCACCGCTCGACGGTGAGCCACACCTTCCGGGCCCCTTCGCTCGCGCCGTAGCCCAGCAGCGTCTCGATGAGTTCGGTCCCGATCCTCGCTTTCTGGTACTCCTGGAGCACGAAGATCGCCAGCTCGAACGCCTCCTCGTCGGGCACCAGCGTCGCGTGACCGACGGCCGCCTCCCCGTGCCACGCGACGACGTTGTGACACTCGTCCGCGAGAATGGTGTCGAGCCACGACCGGATCCGCGACTCCTGTGCCGGCGGAATCCCCTGCGCGCGGTCGCCCGGGTCGAACTGGGTGTACATCTCCACGAGTCCCTCGCGTTCCTCCGACTCGCCCGCGAACGCCCGGAGCTCGATCTCCCGCCCGTCGGCGTCGGTGAAGCTGCGCGGCGGCTCCGGAAACGGTCCGGCCGGCTCGTCCGGGTACGGTCGCTGGTCGCTCATCGCAGGAGGGTGACCGACGTTCTGGCGTTCAGGAGGACGAACTCGACGGTGCTGCTGATCGTTATCTTTCCCATCGGGCTCCGGTCGCCCCCGTCCAGGACGATTCGATCGAACCCCCCCTGCTCGGCGAGCTCGACCAGCCGGCTCCCCAGGTCACCCTCCACGATCCGCACGCTCGCGTCGAGATCGAACTCCGCGAGCGTCTCCCGCGCGCGAGCCTCGAGCTCCTCGACCGACGCCAGCGATCCGGGGCCCCCGATCGCGACAGTCAGGTCGTCCCCCGCGGCGACGGTCCGCTCGGCTGTTCGTTCGAGTACGCTCGCGGCGTCGCTTCCCTGTCCGAGGCCGAGGAGCACTTTCATGTCCGTTCCCTCGGCGGCGGCGATAAAAAGGCCGGCGTCTCGTCCGGGATCGGCCTCGCCAGCGGTCGTCCCTACCCTTTGACCGACGGGCGCTGCCGGGCTCCGCTCTCGGATATTACGATTTCGTTCAAGAGCAGTATCACTCCGATTCGCAGATCGACAGGAAGTTCTCGAAGACCTCCTCCCCGCGTTCGGTGTGGGCGACTTCCGGATGCCACTGGACGCCGTAGAGGTCGCGGTCGACGTCCGAGATCGCCTCGACGTCGCACACCGACGACGTCGCCGTCCGGTCGAAGCCGGGCGGGATCTCCCGTACTTCGTCCCCGTGGCTGGCCCAGACCCGCGTCTTCGGCGCGAGCGACCCGACGAGCGGATCGTCGGAGTCGAGGATCTCCACGTCGACGTCGGCGTAGCCGCCGTACTCCCCCGACCCCACCGATCCCCCGAGTTCGTCGGCCATCAGCTGCATCCCCAGACAGATCCCCAGCACCGGCACGTCGAGTTCGAGGTACGCGGGACAGTTTCCGATCCTGTCTATTTCCGGGCCGCCGGAGAGTACGAGCCCGTCGGCGTCGATTTCACCGGCCGGGGTGTCGTTGCCGATCAGTTCCGTCTCCACGCCCAGGTCGCGCAGCGCCCGCCGCTCCAGGTGGGTGAACTGGCCGTGGTTGTCGACCACGAGGATCCGCGTCATACCTCCGGTTCGACGGGAACCCTCAAAAACGGCTCGAAACGTGTAGCAAAAACGTGCTGACTCGTGGTTCTGTCCTCTCCTATGTAATCACGTTCGTGCTCAAACGAGGCTCGCGCCGTCGAACGCCGTTCTTTCGTAGTCGACGTCCATGAGATCGAGGATCGTCGGGGCGATGTCGAGGAGGTCGGCGTCCCCGATGGTCGCCGAACGGTCGTCGATCAGGAGGCTGGCGTCGTCGAACGTGTGCATCCCGTTCCGGGGTCCGGTCGAGAACACCTCCTCCTTCGGCTTGAACCCGGCCTTCAGGTCGAATCCGTCGTTCGGGATCGCCACCAGGTCGGGGGCGATCTCGCTGTGGTTCCCCCGGAACGCGGTCTCCCGCTCTACGACCCGCTTGCACACCGGGGTCCCGTCGGGGCCCTCGAGCGCCTCGAGGTCCGCCTTCAGCTCCGCCCGGACCGCCTCGTAGTCCGCTTCCGGAACGCTGCCGCGCGGCTCCCGCCCCTCCAGGTTGAGGTAGAACCGACCGGGGATCAGCGAGTACGCCCGGGCGTCGTCGTCGATGTCCGCCAGCGCCTCCGGGTCGTCGTCCTCGTACTCCAGCCACCCCTCCCGGCGGAGCCACTCGTTGCAGTTGACCTCGCGTTCCAGGGTCGTGAACCCGTGGTCGGAGGCGACCACCAGGGTGACGTCGTTCGGGAGCAAGGACCGGATCTGGCCGATGTTCTCGTCGACCTGTTCGTAGAACTCCATGAACGCCTCGTAGTTGGGTCCCTCCTCCTCGTAGTCGCCGAACAGGAAGTGGTTCACGCGGTCGGTCGTCATGAACACCCCGAAGAACAGGTCCCAGTCGTCCGCCTTCAGGTAGCGAGTGAACGCCTCCTGGCGCTTCCGGAGCGTCTTGTGGGCGTGTTCCAGGAACTCGGATTTGTCGTCCTTGTGGCCGAGCTTGGCGTTGACGTCGATCAGGTAGCCGCTCTTCTCGAGTTCGTTCCGGAGCTCGTCGGGTCGGGCGGCCTTGTCGATCTCCGGCGAGAGGAACCCCGACACCATCCGCTGGACGTTTCGCTGCGGCGGGAACGTCACGGGCACGTTCATGACCGTCGCGTCGAGCCCCGCCTCGGTGACTCGATCCCACACCCGGGTCGCCTGCACGTCGCGTCCCATCGGCACGTACGTGTCGTAGGAGCCGATCTCCCTGTCCTGGAACCCGTACACGCCGGTTTCGCCCGGGTTCTTCCCCGTCGTGAGCGCCGGCCAGCACGCGCTCGACTCCGGGGGAACGATGCTCTCGATCGCGTCGGCGGTGCCGTCCGACGCGAGTGCGGCGAGGTTGGGGAAGCGGTCCTCGTGCCTCTCGATGAGCCGGAACGGCACCCCGTCGATGCCGAGGAAGGCGACGCGCGGGTTGTCCTCGCCGCGCAGCCGGTCGAACAGTCCCATACTGGCCCTAGCGGGGAACGACATATCAACCTTCCCGGTTTCGTCCGAGTTCCGTGCGTATCCCGTCCCATCCCGTCCGGTTTTATCGGGGTCCGTCTCCTTCACCCGGTATGGAGACGGACACTCGCCGCGTCCACCTCGTCGACGCGTTCACGGACGAGCCGCTCTCGGGCAACGTCGCGGGCGTCGTCCCCGACGCGGAGGGGCTCTCGGACGATCAGCTCCGCGCGATCGCCGCCGAACTCGGCGCCAGCGAGACCGCGTTCCTGTTCCCGTCGGAGGCTGCCGACAGGCGGATCCGATACGTCACGCCGACCCGCGAGGTAGATCTCTGCGGCCACGCGACGATCGCGAGCCACGGTCTCCTGCTCGCCACGGGGGAGCTGGATCCCGGCACGCACTCCCTCGAGACGAACGTCGGCGTCCTCGAGATCGAGGCCCGGAACGACGGGACCGTCTGGATGGAGCAGGACGAGCCGTCGGTCCGCCGGGTCGACGCGGAGTACGGCCGACTCGCCGACGCGCTGGGGATCGACCGCGCGGCCCTCGCCGACGTCGGGGACGAACTCCCCGTCGCGGTCGCCTCCACCGGGCTGGCGTTCCTGATCGTTCCGGTCGCGTTCCTCGAGAGCCTCGGCGACGCCAGCCCGGACCCGGCGGCGATCGAGGAGCTGTCGGCGGCGTTCGACGTCACCGGGACATACGCGTTCACGTTCGACACGCTCGCCTCCGACTCGACCCTCCACGCCCGGATGTTCGCCCCCGCGGCGGGGGTCCCGGAGGACCCGGTGACGGGGACGGCGTCGGGCGCCTGCGGCGCGTACCTCCGGCACGTCGGCGCGTTCGACGGCGACGTTCCGGCGGAGATGCGCTTCGAGCAGGGGCACTTCCTGGACCGCGGCGGGATCGTTCGCGTCCGGACGGGCGACGGGGTTCGCGTCGGGGGACGCGCCGTTCAGAGCCTCGAAGGCACGATCGCGGTACCCGACCTCGGCGACGACGAGATCATCGAGGTCTAACCGCCGTCGCCTTCGATCTCGGTCACTGTGGCTGACCGAACGTCACGTCGTTCGTGAGTTCGTTGTGCTTGCGCTCCAGGAACGAGTACACCGATCCGTGCGGGGCGCCCTCGAGGAGCATCCCCACCGCCCGCCGGACCACCTCGACTTCCTCGGGCTGGCCGATGATGCCGACGGTCGTCCCGTAGACGACGACGTCCGCGCCGCTGAGTTCCTCCATCAGTTCCCGGGTGCGACCGTTTTCGCCGATGACCCGCCCCTTCTGTCGGGTGAGGTCGTTGTCGTTTCGCGTGTGGTCCGCCAGGTCGATCAGGTCGAACATCCGCAGTTCGTCGTCGAGCAGGCTCAGCGCCGATTCGGGGGAGAACCCGCGGCCGATCGCCCGGACGATGTCGGGTGCCGCAAGCGCAGTCACCGGATCGCCGGTCTCCTCGATCCGGACCGAGCCGGTCTCGGAGTCGATGTCCAGCCGGACCTCCGCCCGCTCCTCGATCTCGCGCATCGTGGCGCCTCCCTCGCCGATGAGCGCGCCGATGCGGTCCCGCGGGACCTTCACGTGTTGCATACGCACCGCTTGTCGGCGGAGACGGTTAAGCGTTTCAAGCCCGGACTGCTCGGGTTTCCCGCCGCCACCGGCGTCACCCCCGACCTGTATCTTCGCGTGACCTTCCACGAACCTGTTAGCAACACCCTCTATCACGCCGTGCGACCGATCGGTTTCGCGTCGCCGTCGAGCCGTCGTTCGGTCCGTTCCTATCACCGATCTTAATTCTCAATCTCGAAAATAGATGAAAAATGATTTGACCCCTCGCTGCGTGGTTCGGGGTAGATGGGGTGGGACCCTCACCTGTACGCCGTGCCGTTAGCGCTAGCCGGGGTGTCGCTGGCTGCGTTCGCGGTGTACTTCCTGCTGCTTGCACGCGAACGCTCCGGGCCCGTAACCGGGGCGTGGATAGCCGCGGCGCTGGTCGGCAGCGGCTCCGTCTGGGTGCTCGCACACGCGCTGCAGGTGCTCAACTCGGATCCCGCGGTTTCGACGTTCCTCCTGAAGATGGAGTACGTCGGGACGGTCCCGCTCCCGGTCCTGTGGTTCGCGTACGTCTGCTGGTACACCGGGCGAAAGGACTGGCTCACGCCGACGGTGTTCGTCCCCCTCGGCGGGATCGCGACGCTTTTGCTGCTGCTCATCTCGGTCAACGAGGCCCACTGGCTGTTCTGGACCGAACTCTCGTTTGCCGAGGTCCCCCCGTACACCGTCGCCGCCCAGTGGGGACCGCTGTTCTGGGTTTACCTCTCGTTCGTCACGGTGCTGCTCGCGGCGGCGACCGCCTTCCTGGTGTCGGCGGTGTTGTCCACCCGGGGGGTACTTCGAAAGCAAGTGGCGACGCTGATGGTGTTCTCGCTTTCCCCCGCCGTCGTCGGCGGGATCTTCTTCCTGGGCCCCGCCACGCCGCCGGACGTCAACGTCGCCGCGCTGTCGACGATCCTGGTCGTCGTCGCGGCAGCGGTTAGCCTCTTCCGCTACCGGTGGTTCGACCTCACGCCAGTGGGGCGAGGGGACGTCGTCAACTCGCTGTCGGAGGCGATGGTCGTCGTCAACGAGCGGCTGGACGTCGTCGACTACAACGACCCGACGACGGACATTTTCCCGCCCGGCGATCTCGTCGGCTCCTCGCTTTCGAGCCTCTCTCCGCCGCTGGTCGACGCCGTCGAGTCGATCGTGGAGGACGAGTTCTCCGCCTCCACCATCGTCGACCGGGCCGGGGAGGGCGGCGGGGAGCCGACGGCCGCGGTCCCGTCTCCGGCGCTGGACGCGGAGGGATGGGTCTCCACCGACCGGCGGGAGGTCACGCTGGAGACGCCCTCCGGCTCGCGCACGTTCGCGGTGACGGTGACCTCGCCCGACCGCCACCGCGGGTTCGTGCTCCTCCTGCGTGACGTCACCGAACGCACCCGGGCGGAGACTGCGCTCGCCCGACGTCGGCGGATGGCCGAGGCGCTGCTGGGCGTCACCCACGACCTGGCGGCTGCGGCGGAGCGCGATGCGGTGTGCCAGGAGGCCGTCGAGGGCGCGATGTCGATCCTGGACGTGGAGCACGCCCGGCTGTTCCTCGCCACGGACGACGGGCTCGAGATCACCGCCGAAACCGGGACGTGGGACGGTCCCCTCGCCGACGCGGTGAGCACCGGGATCGCCGGCCGGGTGTTCTCCGCCGGGCAGGCGCACGTCGTCGACGACCTGACGATTCGCGGCGCGGTCGCCGAGGACGACACCGACGCGGGGCTGTCGACGCTGGATCCCTCCTCGGACACGCTGTTCGGTGTCGCCGCTGGGGCCGACCCCGGCTCCGGCGGCGCCGAACAGCCGGACGGACCCTCGACTCTGCAGGCGGACATCACGCCGGATACGGGGCGATCGGGTCGGCAAGGGGGATCCGTCGGGGCCCAGTCCTCGACGGACAGGGGCGCGGAGTCCGGTGTCGACGGGGAGGGTACCGTGGCCGGCGACGGGGACTCACAGCTCGACGACCTCTTCGAGTGGGTGGACGACAGGTCCCCGGTCGACGGCGGGGCGGACCCGCTCGTCGAGGACCTCTTCGCCTCGGTGATCACCGTCCCGATCGACGACCTCGGCGTCCTGCAGGTGTTCGCCGCCGAGCGCGGCGCCTTCGACAGGGAGGACGCGGAGGTGCTGTCGCTGCTCGGATCCCACACGAAGACCGCGCTGGACCGGGCCGACACCGCCTCGGAGCTCCGGCGGGAACGCGACCGGCTCGAGGAGTTCGCCAGCGTCGTCTCCCACGACCTCCGCAACCCGCTTTCCGTCGCCGACGGCTACCTCGACCTGGTGCGGGAGAACCCCGATCCGGAGCACTTCGAACGGATCGAGCGCGCGCACGACAAGATGGAGCGACTGATAGACGACCTGCTCACCCTGGCCCGCCACGGCGAGGTGGTCGGCGAGACGGAGACCATCGACCTGGAGTCGCTCGCGAGGAACGCCTGGGACACCGTCGAGTCGCCCGGGGCGTCGCTCTCCGTCGTCGGGAACCCGGGCGAGATCGACGCCGACCGGGAACGGCTCGGCGACCTGTTCGCGAACCTGTTCCGCAACAGCGTGGAGCACGGCGGGGAAGACGTCACCGTTCGGGTCGGCCGAACCGACGACGGGTTCTACGTCGCCGACGACGGGCCGGGGGTGTCGCCCGACGAGCGGGAGGAGATCTTCGAGCAGGGGTACTCCACCTCGAGCGAGGGGACGGGCTTCGGCCTCGCGATCGTCCAGCGCATCGCCGAGGCGCACGGCTGGGAGGTCGAGATGACCGAGAGCCGGGACGGCGGCGCGCGCGTGGAGGTCCACACGGGATAACACGGGAACACGGGATAGGCGACGCGGGGCAGACGCGACGTGGTCCTCCGGACGGCTCCGCCGATCCAGTCAGCCGGTGACCCGGGGCTGACCCGGGAGTCACTCCGGCGCGTCCTCGTCTCCGGGGTCGCCGGACGGCTCCGGTTCGACCTCGGTGACGAACGCGAACAGTTCCTCGTCGGTCACCTCCAGCCCCTGCCGGGAGAAGAAGTTCGCGACGTTCCGGCAGTCGCGCTCGAGGAACTCGCGTGCGTTCGGGTGGTGGACCGTCACCGCCTGCCCCATGTCGATGACGACGAGTTCCCCGTCGTGGACGATCAGGTTGTACTCCGAGAGGTCGCCGTGGACGAGCCCGGCGGCGTGGAGCCGACGCATGTACTCCCTGACGACTTCGTAGGCGGTCCGGGGGTTCTCCACGTGCACCTCGGCCAGCCGCCGGGCGCGCTCCTCCACCAGCCCGACCAGCTCCATCACGAGCACGTTCCGCTCGACCGCGATCGGTTCGGGGACCCGGACGCCGGCGCGACGCGCGCGTTCGAGGTTCGCAAACTCCTTGCGCGTCCACGCGATCACGACCTCCTTTTTGTCCCCGCCGATCCCCTCGAACCGGGGGTCGCCCTCGAGGTAGTCGCGCATCTGCCTGAAGTTCGAGGTGTTGATCCGGTACACCTTGATCGCGACCTCCCGGGTTTCGCCCAGCGCCTCGTAGACGTTCGCCTCCTTTCCCGTGGAGATCGGGCCGCCGAACGCCTCGACGTAGCCGTCCTGGACGAGCTTGTAGATCGCCGCGAGCGTGGCCTCGTCGAAGACGTCCCCCTCGACTTTGAACTGCTCGGTGTTCTTGATCCGCTTGCGGAACTCGTCGAACGCCAGGTCCTGCCGGCGAACGATGCGGTCGGCCTCGGTGTCGGCGACGTCGATCGATTCCCACTCGTCGCCGAACGCCTCGCCCTCCTCCGGGTCGAGCAGCCCGAATTCCTCGGTCATTCGTCGTCCTTACGCTCGGGCGAGGTAAAAACGTGGCCGCCGGAAGGCGTCCGACGGAACGGGACCTCCGGCACACGTCCCGTAACTCCTTTGCCCGGCAAGCCCCCCGGAGAAACTGATGGGAACACCCGCAGGTGATCCGGAGTGAAGGTCGCCGAGGCCGTCCCCGATTTCGCCGACGCCTTCGAGTTCGACGAGTTCAACCGGATGCAGCGCGAGGCGCTGCCCGCCCTGCTGGATCGCGACGACAACGTCGTCGCCGCCGCCCCGACCGCCTCGGGCAAGACCGCGCTCGCGGAACTCGCGATCTGTCGCACCCTTGCGGACGGCGGGACGGCGCTTTTTCTCGCCCCGCTTCGCGCGCTCACCAACGAGAAGGAGCGCGACTGGGAGCGGTTCGAGGAGCTGGGCTACTCGGTGTACGTCGTGACCGGCGAACGGGAGCTGAACAGCAGGCGCGCCGAGCGCGCGGACATCCTGGTGATGACCCCCGAGAAGGCGGACTCGGCCACCCGGAAACACGAGTCCCCGCGCTACGCGTTCGTCCGCGACGTCGACTGCTGCGTGATCGACGAGGTCCACCTCCTCGACTCGGACCGTCGGGGGAGCGTCCTCGAGGTGACCGTCTCTCGGCTCCGCCGGCTGTGTGATCCCCGGATCGTCGCCCTCTCGGCGACGATGTCGAACGTGCAGGACGTCGCCGACTGGCTCGACGCCCCGCCCGACTGCACCTTCACGTTCGGCGACGAGTACCGCCCGGTCGACCTCCACACCGGGGTCAAGACCTACTCCCACGGGGAGAACGCCTTCGCCGACAAGTACCGCCGGCTCTACCGCGCGCTGGATCTGGCGGAGCCGCACCTCCGGGAGGACGGCCAGGCGCTCGTGTTCGTCTCCTCCCGGCAGGACACCGTCAGGGCGGCCGACAAGGCGCGGGACGTCCTCGGCGAGCGCGACGTGCCGATGGGTGCCCGCGGCGAGTACGAGTTCCACCAGGCCGCCCGGGAGCTGTCGAACGACCGGCTCCGCAAGGCGGTGGTCGACGGCGTGGCGTTCCACCACGCCGGCCTCTCGAAGGACGACCGCGACCGGATCGAACGGTGGTTCCGGGAAGGGCACGTCGAACTGCTGTTTTCGACGTCAACGCTGGCGTGGGGGGTCAACCTCCCGGCGCGGTGCGTGGTCATCCGGGACACGAAGTACCACGATCCCCTGGAGGGAGAAACCGACATCAGTCCGCTGGACGTGCTCCAGATGATCGGTCGGGCTGGCCGCCCCGGCTACGACGACGTCGGCTACGGCTGGGTCGTCTGCGATCGGTCGGACGCCGACCGGTACCGGGAGCTGCTTGACCGCGGCAAACCGATCGAGTCGCGGCTCGCCGACGACCTGCCGTCGCACCTCAACGCCGAGATCGCGATGGGGACCATCGCCGACCTGGAGGACGTGATGTCCTGGCTGGAGACGACGTTCTACTACGTGCGGGCGGAGTCCGAGCCGGCGCGCTACGGGTTCGACGGGCTGCGCGACCGCGTCCGCGAGACCCTCGACGGTCTCGTCGAGCGGGGGTTCGTCGAGACCGACGGGCTCGCGGTGGGGCCGACGGCGCTTGGACGGCTCGCCTCGAAGTACTACCTCCGGCTGGACACGGCCGCGCGGTTCCACGCGCTGACGGAGCGCGACAGTCTCGCCGTCGACGACGTTCTCGGCGCCGTGGCGGGCGCGACCGAGTTCGACTCGGTTTCCGCGCGGCAGTCGGAACGCGAGGCGATCGACGCGACGCTGTCGGGACTCGACACGTCCCTGGAGGGGGGGAACCGGAAGGTGCTCGCGATCCTGCACGCCGGGATGGAGGACTCGATTCCCGCAGACCTGCGCGCGGACGCGTGGGTGATCAGACAGAACGCGCTCCGGCTCCTCGCCGCGCTGTCGGAGTTCCTCGACCGGTTCGCCGGCCCGCGGGCCGCCAACCTCGCGCGCCGGGTGGAGGCCCGCGTCGAACACGGCGTCTCGAGGGCGGCCGTCCCCCTCACGGCGATCGAGGGTGTCGGCGCCGGTAGAGCCGAGCGGCTCGCGAGCGCCGGCTTCGAGTCGCCGGGGGAGCTGATCGACGCCGGCGCGGACGCGCTCGCGGCGGCGGGGATCCCCGACGGCGTCGCCTCACGAATCGTCGACGCGGCCGCGGAGCTGCCCAGGGTAGTCGTCGAGTGGGGAACCGTTCCCGACTCGGTCTCCCGGGGCGCCCACGAGATGCACGAGGTGACCGTTCGGAACGTCGCCGGCGGGGCCCGCGTCGGGATCCGTCTCACCGTCAACGGCGCCGAGATGACGGAGAAGACGGTGTACCTCTCGGACGCGTCGACCGTCCCGGTCGCGCTGTTCGGCACGCCGGAGGCCGACGAACTGGAGTACGTTCTCGAGGTGACGTTCCCGGAACTCCCGTTGATGCCCGTGCGCGGGAGCCGGACGGTTCAGATCACGTAGCCGTCGCGGAGGCGAAGACAGGCAACGCCTGCCTTCGACGAAGCCTTATACCGACTCGGCCGTTTGAATTCGGGTATGCACGCGGACACGACCGCCGTCTGGAGCGCCGATCCGGAGCCGAGACGCGACTGTCTCCGGGCGGCGACAGGAACCCCTCCGTCTCCCTGCTGCGGCCGCACGTCGCCGTCGTCCCCCGCCGCGGAGGTGTCGCCGTGACCGACCGCGACGGTCGCGACGCGGACCGCGGCGTCGACGGTCGCCCGCCCGCCGGCGGATCGAACGGTTCCGATTCGGAGACGCTCCGGGCGAACACCGACGGCGGCCAGGTGGCCTCCCGCTCGACCCACACCGTCCGGCTCGAACTCGTCGACGAGCCGGGCGAGCTGCTGCGGGCGCTCGGGCCGATCTCGGACAACGGCGGGAACCTGCTCTCGATCTACCACGAGCGTGGGAACATCACCCCCCGCGGACACATCCCGGTCGAGATCGACCTCGAGGCGACCGAGGAGCAGTTCGAGGCGATCGTCGAGGCGCTGCGCGAGGCCGGCGTGAACGTCATGCAGGCCGGCACGGAGCGGTACAGCGAGGAACTCACGCTCGTGCTCGTGGGACACCTGATCGACTCGGATCTCTCGGACACGCTCCGGCGGGTCGAGGACTGCGCGGCCGCCTCCGTCGCGGACGTCTCGCTGTCGGCACCCGAGGGCACCGAGCGGTCCTCCAGCGCGCGGCTCCGGCTCGCGACGCGGGAGGGCGAAACCGGGCGGGCCCTCGAGGTGGTCCGATCGATCGCCGACGAGAAGGGACTGAACGTGATCGAGCCGCTGGTGGGGGTGGAGCCGTGAAGCTCGCGGTCCTGGGGTTCGGCGCGGTCGGCCGATCCGTCGCGGAACTCGCCGGGGAGTACGGTCACGCCGTCGCCGCGATCGCGGACTCCTCGGGCGCCGTCGTCGCCGACGGTTCCGCCCCCGTCGACGTCGACGCGGCCTGCGAACGGAAAGACGAGTCTGGTGTCGTCGGCGACGACGATCCCGGCGACGCGCTCGCGGCCGACTACGACGTCCTCGTCGAGGCGACCCCGACCACGCTCGGCGACGCCGAACCCGGGTTCACCCACGCCAGGACGGCACTGGAGCGCGACCGCCACGTCGTGCTCGCGAACAAGGGGCCAGTCGCCGAGAGATACGGCGAGCTCGCGGCGCTGGTCCGTGACAGCGGGGGCAAGCTCCGGTTCGAGGCGACCGTCGGCGGGGCGATCCCGGCGGTCTCGACCGTCGAGGACGTGGGGCCGGCCCGGGTCTCCGCGGTCCGGGGCGTTCTCAACGGGACGGCGAACTTCATCCTCACGCGCATGGCCGCCGAGGGCCTCGACTACGAGCACGTGCTCGCCGAGGCCCAGGACCTCGGCGTCGCCGAGGCGGACCCCTCGTTCGACGTGAACGGGACCGATGCGGCGCTGAAGTGTGTGATCCTGGCGAACGTGCTCTCGTTCGGAGCCGCCGCGGACCCCGCCGACGCCCGGGAGTTCTCGTTGTCGGACGCCGAGGTCGAGGGGATCGCGAACGTCCCCGGCAGCGCCCTGGAACTGGCCGCGGAGGACGGCCAGACCGTCCGACTCGTCGGGGAGGCGAGCCGGGAGTCCGTCCGGGTCGGCCCGCGCCTGGTCCCCGCGAACGGAACGCTCGCGGTGACCGGCACCCAGAACATCGTCCAGCTGGAGACCGACCACGCCGGGCGGCTGAACGTGAGTGGACGCGGCGCGGGCGGCCCCGAGACCGCAAGCGCCGTCCTGGCGGACGTGGGCCGGCTGCCGTCCCCTCGCTGAGCGGCGCGGTGGCCGCCAAGTTATTATAAGATTAATTACGTGTGATAGGCGTCGACACGTCGCTTCCGAAAAAACCGCAAGACGGCATCGGCCTCTACTGTAGCCCGTATCGAAACCGTTTTAGTGGGATCAACCGAAAGAACCCCTACAGAGCGCCTTAGCGCGTGATTACCCATGAGTGACAAACCGCACCAGAATCTGGCCATTATCGGCCACGTCGACCACGGCAAGAGTACGCTCGTGGGCCGTCTCCTCTTCGAAACGGGGAGCGTCCCCGAGCACGTAATCGAGCAGCACCGAGAGGAAGCCGAAGAGAAGGGCAAGGGCGGATTCGAGTTCGCCTACGTGATGGACAACCTCGCCGAGGAGCGCGAGCGCGGGGTCACCATCGACATCGCCCACCAGGAGTTCGACACCGACGAGTACTACTTCACCATCGTCGACTGTCCGGGGCACCGTGACTTCGTGAAGAACATGATCACGGGCGCCTCCCAGGCCGACAACGCGGTGCTCGTCGTCGCCGCCGACGACGGCGTCGCTCCCCAGACGCGCGAGCACGTCTTCCTCGCCCGCACGCTGGGGATCAACGAGCTCATCATCGGCGTCAACAAGATGGACCTCGTCGACTACGACGAGGCGAAGTACAAGGAGGTCGTCGAGGAGGTCAAGCAGCTCCTCAAGCAGGTCCGCTTCAAGGCCGACGACGCCACCTTCATCCCGATCTCCGCGTTCGAGGGCGACAACGTCGCGGAGGGATCCGGCGAGCTGGACTGGTACGACGGTCCGACCCTGCTGGAGGCCCTCAACGACCTGCCGGAGGCCGAGCCGCCGACGGACGCCCCGCTCCGGCTCCCGATCCAGGACGTCTACACGATCTCCGGCATCGGGACCGTCCCGGTCGGCCGGGTCGAGACAGGCGTGATGAATACCGGCGACAACGTCTCCTTCCAGCCCTCGGACGTGGGCGGCGAGGTGAAGACGATCGAGATGCACCACGAGGAAGTGCCGGAGGCCGGCCCCGGCGACAACGTCGGGTTCAACGTCCGCGGCATCGGCAAGGACGACATCCGCCGCGGTGACGTCTGTGGCCCGGCCGACGACCCGC
>JAZKTH010000113.1:0-8594 GCA_036625675.1 Haloferacaceae archaeon | reverse complement strand
CGCGAGAATCGGTTGCGAATCGCGAGAATCGGTTGCGAATCGCGAGAATCGGCCGCGAACCGTCGTCGGCTGCCGGGGTCGCTAGTTTCCTTGCCGCTTGTTTCTCGTCGTGCCGGGGCGGACCTTCTCGGCACCCTTGCCGCGCCGGTTGAGGCCGCGGTTCGACCGGCCGGCGTTGGTCAGCCCGCGGAACGCGCGGCCCTTCTGGGAGTCGCAGATCCAGTTGAGCTCGTCGTCGTTCTCGATCGCGGGGTGGTTCGGGTCGATGAGGATGACCTCGTGCCACTTCTGGGAGCCGTCCTCGCCGACCCAGTAGGAGGCGAGGGTCCGGAGGTTCGGATACTTCCGGCTCGCGCGCTCCTCGGCGATGCGCTGGATCGACTTCCGCCGGGACAGGCGGTTGACGCCCTGTCGCTTCGACCGGCGGCCGGCGGTGAAGCGCTGCTTTCGGGCGCCCCCCTTCCGGACCGCGACCCGGACGACGACGACGCCCTGCTTGGCCTTGTAGCCGAGTTCACGCGCCTTGTCGAGGCGGGTGGGGCGCTCGATCCGCTCGATCGCGCCCTGCTCGCGCCAGTCCTGTTTTCGTTGCCACTGCAGCTCGGCGAGCTTCCCGTCGCCGGGATCCCGCCAGGCTTCCTTGATGTGGGAGTAGAAGCTCCGTGCCATGGGTGTTCACCACGGGCGCTTGCGATTCAGCCGCGGCGGCGCGTCGTCGCGCCCCGAGCCACATTTCGTCCCGTCGCCGGCGACCCCCGACGCGGCGTCGCGCCGGGGGCCGTCGGCGGTTCGGGTGCCCGCTGGTCGCCCGTCCGCCAGCGAGTTGCCAGCTCTACTCCGAGAACCGGGTTAAGGCCTTCGAAACGTGCGTTCCGATCGCCGTCGGAGCCGTAACGGCCGACAGCTTGGGCGGCCGACACGCTGATTGTGGGGGCGATGCAGCAGCGAATATGACCGACACGAGCCTCGGAAGCGATCTCGACGACGTCTTCGGCGTCGTCGCGAACGACACCAGGTTCGCCATCCTTCGGGCCCTGTGGGACGCACACACCGAAACCCCGGCGGAGATCGAGGGGCCACAGCGGGAGCCGGTCCCCTTCTCTGTCCTTCGAGAACGCGTTGGCGTCCGGGACTCCGGCCGGTTCAACTACCACCTCGCCGAACTCGTCCCCCGGTTCGTCAAGCACCGCGAGGACGGATACGCCCTGACGCACGCGGGGGCCCGGATCATCGGCGCCGTCGTCTCCGGCGTCTACACCGAGACCGAAACCGAACTCGACGCGACCGACATCGGCGACTGCGGGGGATCGAACTGCGACGGAACGCTGGAGACGAGCTACGAGAACGGCCACGTCACCGTCGAGTGCGACGCCTGCGACGTTCGGACCGTCATGCACGCGCCGCCGATCCTCGTCGAAGCCCACGATCTCGAATCCAACCGGGACGCGCTCCGACAGTACACGCTGACCGAGATCCAGCGGACGGTTCGAGGGTTCTGCTCCGTCTGCACCGGCCCGGTGGACGCGAGGGTGGCTCAACCCGTCCTGGCGGGCGAGGAACGGACGGACGACCGCGTCGAGATCGTCCACGAGTGCCGCGAGTGCGGGGCGGTGTCTCACACCTCGGCGGTCGCGTTCCTTCTCGACCATCCGGCGGTCGTCTCCCTGCTGCACGACGCCGGCATCGACTACCGGGACGTCGCGCTCTGGAAGCGTCCCAGCGGTGTCAGCTCCGAGGAGCACCTCCGGTCCGGCGATCCCGTCCGGATCGAGGTTTCGGTGACGGTCGAAGACGAGACACTCGCGTTCGTGCTGGACGGAGACCTGGAGGTTCTCGAGTACGGTCGCGTCGGGAAGTGACCGCGCGCCGTCGCCTACTCTAGGTACCCCTCGGCGATCGACTCCACGTACTTGGCGACGACGTCGACCTCGAGGTGGACCGGATCCCCGACCTCCTTGTCGGAAAGCGTCGTGAGCCGGTAGGTCGTCGGGATGATTGCGACGTCCATCTCCCCCTCGCGTCGTTCGGCCACCGTGAGCGAGATGCCGTCCAGCGCGACCGATCCCTTGGAGACGACGTACCGGTCGAACTCCGCCGGGACCGCGAACGAGAACAGCCAGTCCTCCCCGACGCGTTCGATCCCCGTCACCTCCGTCACCGTGTCCACGTGGCCCTGTACCAGGTGACCGTCGAATCGCCCGTCGGCCGCGAGCGCCCGCTCGACGTTCACCCGATCGCCGACGCCCAGTTCGCCCAGGTACGTCTTCTCGACGGTTTCGCTCGCGAGAAACACCTCGAACACGCTCCCGCCCTCTGCGGGTTCCTCCGTCGACTCCGCCAGCCCGGGGGCCGCCTCCACGATCCCGACGTCGGCGCCGTGGCGCTCGACGGTGAGGCAGACCCCGCTCACCCCGATCGACTGTCCGTGGTGTACGTCCTCGATCCCGGGAACCGCGATCGCGAGCCGCCGCCCGTCGTCGGTCCGCTCGATTCCGACGATCTCCCCCGTCCGCTCGACGATGCCGGTGAACATGTCCCCGCTTACAGCCGGCCGGAATTAGGCCCTGTCGGTCTCGGTCGCCCCGGCGTCGATCCCGACGGCCGTCGCCTCGGCAGTACCGTCGGCAGCACGTTTCGTCGTGACTGTCGGAGGCCGTTACCGGACGGTCGGCGGTCAGGTTGGCCGATCGGCCGGTAGGCTCTTATCGAATACAGTGAAATAATGGACTTCATCGGGAAATTGGCAGGCGGATCAGTGCAAGATACAGGGCGCACACGCAGCAAGGATGTGAAGATAGGAATTCCGGAGCTACTGGCTCCAAACGGCCACACAGTCAGAAGTATATTGACTGTGGAGACGCAAACCGAACGGAATCACACATGCTACTGGACAACGGATCGGTGGACGGGCGAGAACGGGTTGATGAGTGGGCGTCTGTAAGCGGTCCGTATCCAACGGCCGTCAATAGTCGTCTATCGGTGTCCTCGTCGCAATGAGCGACGGTCGCTTGGTCGTTGCGGTCTCGAATCCGGCATCAGTTGACCCGTTAATTCGGATGGGGAGTGCGCTTGCGCGGACGAAAAACGGGTCGCTTACAGTCACGAGCGTTACTGAACTCCCCACGCAGATACCGGTGACAGCTGAGGACGAACACGGGACTCAGCAGGAAGCAATTATCGAGCGAGCGTTGTCGGTTGCTGACTCGCTGGGGGTTCCTGCCGAGGGGAGAGCCCCGCCGAGCCACAATCCGAGCCGGGCGATTGTATCAGTCGTTGAGAACGAGGATGCTGCGGGACTCCTCGTCGGGGCATCCGAACTGATTCCGTTCGAAGAGTCGCTCCTCAGACCGACGTCGCTGGAGCGGATAATCGAGCACGTTTCCTGCGACGTGTATGTCGAACGGATCGGCCCGACACCGGCAGTGCCCGCAGACTCGATCCTCGTTCCGACTGCTAACGGTGCGTATGCCGACTCCGTGATAGAGGTAGCCGCGGATATCGGGAGGGAGTGCGATATGCACGTCCACATCGTGACAGTCCCCTCACCGGCCGCTGACGTTCAGACGATTGAACGGATCGAACAGCGGCTTCGAACCTCTCTCCCCAGCGAGATGGCGACTACTAGTGAGGTTTCAGTGATTCCCGGCGAGAGTGTCGTGGAGACGCTCGTAGAGATGACTGGCGAGCACGATATGACTGTGTTGGGTGCCACGGAGGATTCCACTCTCAGACAACTCCTGTCGGGCACGGTCCCGGCGGGACTCGCAAAGCGAGGCCGGAATACGCTGCTGTTAGTCGCTAATAGCAATTGATAGGGATTATCGTCGGAGTTCGTAGTTTTTCGCCGACGGACCGAGAAACGGCGTGGAAAGGCGGGTTTCGAACATCCCGATTGGCGACGATAATCCCTATGAGCTTACTGATACCGGACAGAGAGTCCGCACAGTGACTGCCGGCCGAGTCGGGTGACGCTCAAATAGCACGATGCTGATCTCACTCTCTAGATCTTGCATGATAACAGGTAGCAATATTAGCAGGCCGAACGTTGTTTCACCAGATTAGGCAAGAGCGGACCGGTGCATCGCTACAACAATCAGTATCAAGGTCCCCCGGCAACGAACTGGAGTCGCATGAAGGAGATCGTAAGCACCGACGCGGCACCGGCGGCGGTGGGGGCGTACAGCCAGGCGACCACGACCGGCGAGCTCGTGTTCACGGCCGGACAGATCCCGCTCACGACCGACGGGGAGCTGCTCGACGACGCGCCGATCGCGGCCCAGACGGAACAGGCGATGGACAACGTGCTCGCCGTCCTGGCCGAGGCCGGCGCCGGCCCGGGGGACGTCCTGAAGACGACCGTGTACCTCGCCGACATCGACGACTTCGAGGAGATGAACGAGACGTACGGCTCCTACTTCGACGAGGAGCCGCCGGCGCGGTCGGCGGTACAGGCGGGCGCGCTCCCGAAGGGCGTCGGCGTCGAGGTCGAGGCCGTCGCGCTCGTCTCCGAGTGATGGCCGACCGGGGGAACGGCTCGCAGCCGGCGCCCGAGGCGGTCCCGACCCGGAGCCGGCGGCGCTCGGCGGCGCTGTGGGGCGCGGTCGGCGCGCTCGCGTTCCTCGCCGTCTCCCAGGGATACCTGCTGCTCGGCGGCGAACTGCCCTTCCGGTACGTCGGGCTGTTCCCGCTCGCGGTCGCGGTCGGGACCGCCCTCGCTACGACGGCGTACGCGTTCGAACGTCGACTCCTGCGGTGGGAGCGGTGACCGTCCGCTCGCGACACTGTCGGCCCCGTCCGGTACGGCACCGCCGGCCTCATCCAGTGTTTTTCATCCCGGCCGCGATGCCGTTGACGGTCAGCCGCAGCGTCCGTTCCTCTTCGGGGGTCCGGTGCGTCCGCCCGAGCAGGTCGACCTGCAGCAGGTTCAGCGGGTCGACGTACGGGTTGCGCCGCTCGAGGCTCCCCTCCAGCCACCCCCGGCGTTCGAGGGACTCGCGGCCGGTGATGGCCTCGACGAGTTCCACCGCGCGCTCGTACTCCTCCTTGAGGTGCGGGAAGAACTCCTCGCGGAGCTCCGGGTCGGCGAGGTCGGCGTACTCGGCCGCGATCTCCAGGTCGGTTCGGGCGAGCGCGACCGCCGCGTTGTCCAGCGTCGTCCGGAAGAACGGCCACTCGTCGTGCATCTGCTGCAACGTCTCGACCGCCGCGTCCCGATCGTCGGCCGCCTCGAGGTAGGCGTCGATACCGGAGGCCAGGGAGTACCACCCCGGGAGGATGCACCGCGACTGCGTCCAGGAGAACACCCACGGGATCGCCCGGAGGTCCTCGACGTTCCGGTCCTCGCTCCGGGAGGCGGGTCGGGACCCGAGGTTGAGATCCTCGATCACCGTGATCGGGGTCGCCTGCTCGAAGTACTGGACGAATCCCTCGGCGTTCAAAAGCTCCCTGTAGGCGGTTCCGGCGGCGTCGGCCATGGTCCCCATCGCGGCCGTCCACTCGTCGGGGACCTTCTCGACCGGCTCCTCCAGCGCGCGATGCCTCGCGCGGACCTGCGCATCCAGCATCTGTTCGAGGTTGCGCTCGGCGATGTCGGGGTTGCCGTACTTCTCGGCGATCGCCTCCCCCTGTTCGGTGAACTTCACTTCGCCGGTCACGGTCTCGTTGGGCAGCGCCAGCAGCGCCTCGTTCATCGGCCCGCCGCCGCGGGAGATGGAGCCGCCGCGGCCGTGGAACAGCCGCAGCGACACGTCGTAGGCGTCGGTGATCGCGGCGAGCCGCTTCTGGTTGCGGTACAGCGACCAGTTGGCCGCCAGGAACCCGTTCTCCTTGTTCGAGTCGGAGTAGCCCAGCATCACCTCCTGGATGTTGCCCCGGGTCTCCAGCGCGGTCGCGTACGCCTCGTTCTCGAACAGCCGGCCCATGATCCGCTCGGCCCCGTCGAGCGCGTACTCCGTCTCGAGCAGCGGGACCACGTCGATCCCGCAGTGGTCGGGCAACGAGACGACCCCCGCCTGATCGGCGAGGAACAACACCTCGAGCACGTGGCTGGGCTCTTCGGTCATCGAGATGCAGTAGGTGTCGATCGCGTCCACGCCGTACTCCTCCTGCCACTCGGCCAGCCGATCGAAGCGGGTGAGTACCCGCTTTGCGGTCTCGGAGACGAGCCCGGGATCCTCCGGATCGATCACGGGCTTTTCCTGCAGGATCGCCTCGGTGAGCAGCTCGACCCGCCCCGCCTCGTCGAGTTCGCGGTACTGTATCCCCTCCCTGGCCAGCGCCTCGTCGACCGCCTCCGTGTGGTTCTCCTGATGGTCCCGGACGTCGAGGGAGGCGAGCGCGAACCCGAACGTCGATGCCTGCCGGCGTAGCGGTTCGACGAACTCCGACGCCATGGTTTCCCCGCCGTTGGCGACGAGACTGTCGTGGATCGCGTCCAGGTCACCGATGAACTCCGCCGCGTCGGCGTACTCGCCCGGACGGACGTCGTTCACCCTGTCGAGGCGTTCCCGCATGAACCGGAGTTTCTGTCGGTACAGTTCGTCCGGGTACCGCGTCTCGATCTCGGGTGCGAGACCGGGGAACCGGTTCCGGTCGGCCTCGAGCCCCTCGGTGAACGCGGCGCTCGTGTCGTACCGGGTGCCGTCCTGGCTCAGCGCCGCGGACAGCACCTTGAGTTCGTCCCGGTACTGTTCCACCGCGACGGACCGCTGGCGCTCCAGCGTCTCGTCGGTCACCTCGGGGGTGACGAACGGGTTTCCGTCCCGGTCGCTGCCGGCCCACGACCGGAACTCGAACAGCTTCGGCAGGTCGACGTCGTCGTAGGCGCCGTCGACGACCGCCTCGAGCGCGCGGTACGTCTCCCCGATGACGTCGAAGAGGGTGTTCTCGAGGTACCACTGCACGTTGAGCGCCTCGTCCGTCGGCTCCGGGCGACGGTTCCGGACCTGCCGGGTCCCCCACAGGCTCGTCACCTCGGCGTCGATCTGTCGCCACAGCGAACTCCGCTCCCGCTCCGTCAGCCGGCGCTCGTCGAGTTCCTCGAGGAGTTCCGTGATCGAGCGCAGTTTGGCTTTCACCGTCCCCCGGCGCGCCTCCGTCGGGTGGGCCGTGAACGTCGGTTCGATCAGGACGTCGTCGAGCAGGGCCTGCATCCGATCCTCGTCGACGCCTTCCTCGGACAGCTCGGTCACCGTTCGATAGAAGCTGTCCTCCAGCGACTGCTCCTCCCGCCCGCGCCTGACCGACCGGACCCGTTCGCGCTCCTCTGCGAGGTTTATCAGCTCGAAGTAGACCGTGAACGCGCGGGCGATGATGCTCGCCTCCTCGGCGGAGAGGTCCTCGATTCGGGTCCGGAGCGGGTCCCTGGCGTCGATCTGCCCGTCCCGGTAGGCTATCGCGGCGTTGCGCAGCGTTTCCACCGTTTCGAACGCTTCAGTCGACGTCTGCGTCTCCAGCACGTCTCCCAGGAGGGCGCCGAGTTCGCGGACGTCGCGGCGGACGCTCCTACCGTGTAACTCCATGACGCGCTCCTTTGTCCCCGCCCGGTAAAAAGCACCACTTTCGCGAATTTTTGCCTCGCGAGCGGGGAGGTCGTCATCCTTTTTACTACGCCCCCGTAGGAAGCGGTATGAGCGAGGACGACAAGTACCCACCCGAGTCCGAACGGCGCCGATTCGTGAAGGGCGTCGTCGGCGGCGCGGCCCTGTCCGGCGTCGGCGCGACGGGCGTCGCGTCGATCAACATCCTGACGACCCAGACCGGCGCCGGCGGGGGCCAGACCGAGGCGATGGCCATCGAGAACACGGGTGGTCCGGCGCCGCGCGGGATGCCGCAGATTCCGCTGGAGATCGACTCCGAGGGATACCTCCGGGGAATCTGGCCCGACGTCCAGACGGAGACGGTCGAGGGGGTCGAAGTCGAGGTCGCCCGGATGGATCTGGGGGGCGTCACCTACTCCGGCGACTGGTTCCAGTACTGCGGATACGAGGGGGCAGAGGGAATCGAGCCGGGGTTCGACTCGGACAACTACTTCGTGGTCACCGGTAGCCCCGGCTACGACTGGCAATCCGACGCCTACGAGGAGGGGGACCGCCTCCACGTCGACGACTTCGACGACTACGAGGAGTGGGGCAACGACGTCGGTCGGTCCGGCATCGGGAAACCCGCGACCTGCCGGTGGCGTTCCGAAGGAGCCGAGGACGTCATTCCGGTCACCGTCATCCGGTCGTCCCTCATCGAGGAGGCCGCGCAAAACGACGAGTGGCTCCAGGCCTCGACCGAGCAGGGGTTCTTCGCCTACCTGAACGTCTGCACTCACTTCTGTTGTGTCCCCGGCTACAAGCGATCCACGGACGCGGCCAGGTACGACGCCGAGGACGGGGTGTACTGCCAGTGCCACCAGTCGGTGTACGACCCGTTCAGCATCGTCCAGACGCTGTTCGTCGCTCGCCCGCGGCCGCAGTGACGGTCCGCTTCGGGTCGGATTTCTCGCCCGCCGCTTCGAATCGGAGTTCCCCTCGACCACGTGAGCCGGAGCCGACCCACTTTTGCGTCTATCGCCCCTCCGGACAGTATGACCGACGACGAGACCGACG
>JAZKTH010000112.1:0-8612 GCA_036625675.1 Haloferacaceae archaeon | reverse complement strand
GCACGCCCCAGACGCTGTCCGGATCCATCAGACCACGCCGACGGCGTACAGGAGAGCGATCACTACGCCGACGAGGGTCGCCTTCCAACCTCGATCCAGCGATCCGAGGCGGTCGCGAACCCGCGACAGGGACAATTCCGACCCGCTACGCCCTGGCTTTCTTCCGTTCATAGACGCCCGACGATTGTGAAACATCGTATATAAACTCCCGCCATTCCCGTCGCTTTCCCTCGTCGCGACCGCGTCGGGTCGCGGCTACACCCCGTTCACGACGTTCTCCGGGTCGCCGCCGGTCAGGACGTCGCGGACGATCTCGGTGGCCCGCCGGCGGCGGTCCTCGCCGGCCTCCTCGGAGTACCACGCGACGTGCGGGGTCGTGACGACCCGCGGGTGGTCCCTGAGCGGATGATCCGGACCGGGCGGCTCCTCGGGGAAGACGTCCAGCCCGGCACCGCCGACCTCTCCGGCCTCGAGCGCGTCGTGGAGATCCCCGACGTCGACGATCGGGCCGCGGGCGACGTTGATAACGACCGCGTCGTCGTCCATCCGGGCGAACGCGTCGGCGTCGAGGAGACCGCGAGTGTCGCTGGTCAGCGGCGAGTGGACGGTCACGACGTCCGCGCGGGCACACAGGTCCTCGAAGTCGGTGAGCGTCGCCGGGTCGTCGGCGACGTCGTCGGAATCCAGAAACGGGTCGCTGGCGAGAACGTCGGCGCCGAGCGCGGTCGCCCGGGCGCCCACCTCGCGGCCGATGGCGCCGTAGCCGACCACGCCGACCGTTCGGGTCGAAAACCGGTGCAGCGGGGCGGCGGCGCCGCGGTCCCACTCGCCGGCCGCCACCGACGCGTCGTACCGCTTCAACCCGCGTGCCAGGGAGAGCATCAACGAGAGCGCGTGGGTCGCCACCTCCTCCAGACAGTAGTCGGGGACGTTGGTGACGGGGATCCCGCGATCGGCCGCGGCGTCGACCGCGACGTTGTCGACGCCGATGCCGTACCGTGCGATGACCCGACAGTCGTCCATCCGGGCGATCGCGTCGGCGTCGATCTCGTACCGGAGGTTCAGCACCGCGTCGGCGTCGGCCAGCCGCTCGGCGGTGTCGGCGGGGACATCGCCCACGTCGTCGGCGAGCGCTACTACCTCCGCAACGTCCCCGAGGACCTCGCGTTCGATCTCCAGGTCCTCGAAGTCGTGGTCGGTCACGACGACCGTGTGTCCGGTCATATCACGAGCTCCGAATCGTCGGTGAGGTATTCCGCGACCAGGTCGCGGTTCAGCTCCACGCCCAGCCCCGGCCCCTCGGGGAGGTCGACGTAGCCGTCCTCGAGGATCGGGCCCGACTCGCCCGTCCGAGAGACCATGTCGTTCCACCACGGCACGTCCCGGGCGTGCCACTCCATGCACAGGAAGTTGGGGATCGCCGCCGACACGTGGGCGCCGGCGACCGTCCCGAGCGGGCTGGAGATGTTGTGCGACGCCACCGGGACGCCGTAGAGGTCACAGACCGTGGCGATGTCGACGTACTCGCCGAGCCCGCCGCACTTGTTGACGTCGGGCGCGGCGATGTCGAACATCCCCTCGCGGGCGGCGCGGTTGAACTGGTCGACCTTCACGAGGTTCTCCCCGGTCAGCACCGGCGTGTCGAGGGCGTCGGTGACGCGAACCTGCGATTCGGTCTTCTCCGGCGGGACCGGGTCCTCGATCCACGCCAGGTCGAACCGCTCGAGCTTCCTCCCCAGCCGGATCGCGGTCTCGGTGGTGAAGTTCCAGTGGAGGTCCACTCCCAGGTCGATCTCGTAGCCGATTTCCTCCCGGACCGCTTCGATGAGGCGTACCTTGTGTTCGAGCGCCGCGTTGTCCATCCGGCGGTTGGCCTCGTCGTAGTCGGCGTGGGTGGGCACGTCGAGGTCGAACTTCAGCGCCTCGAATCCCTCGTCGACGACCTCCCGCGCCGCGCGGGCGTACGACTCCGGCGTGTAGACGTCCTGCGGATCGTGTTCGCTGGCCTCCCCCAGCGACTCCCCGCCGTGGGTGTCGCAGTAGATTTTGATCTCGTCGCGGTACTTCCCGCCGAGGAGTTCGTAGACGGGTACCTCGAACAGTTTGCCCTTGACGTCGTAACAGGCGGTCTCGATCGCGGTGAACGCGGCCTGTCCGATCCGGCCACACCCGGTGTACCGCTGCTCGAGGAGCTCGCGTATCCGGTCCGTGTCGAGGGGGTTCTCCCCCACGAGATCCACGTCCATCCGGTCGGCCATATCGAGGGCGGCCTCCGCACGGAACGTCTCCCCGAGGCCGTAGATGTCGGCGTCGGTCTCGACCTTCACGATCCCCCAGGTGAAGTTGCCCGCGATCGCCATCGTCTCGATCCCGGTAATCGACACGTCGCGCTCGGGGGGGCGGTGCGTCTCCTCCATCCCCATGTCCCGCCACGGCACGCCGCCGCCCTGCGGGATCCGGTAGTCGGGTTGCTCGTCGTCCGTCATCACCCAAGCAGTCGGCGAATACACCGTTAAATATTGTGGTGGTCGGCCGGCGCTCACTCGACGCGAACCGCGCCGCGGACGATCGGCGGGCGTCGGTCCGGAACTGACGGATCGCCGGTCAGTTCGAGCGCGTGGCGACCCCGAACGTCCCCGGCCGAGCGTCCGACCGCAAGTTCCAGCCGCCCCGGTGTGACCCGCCGATCACGGCCGTCCTGTACCGCGAGCGTCGCGGCCGGCAGGTCGAACCGAACGGCCGCGCGCCCGCCGGCCCGGAGGTCGACCCGCGCGAAGCCGACGAGTTGCCGCTCCGGGCGGACGACGCCAGTCTCGAACGCACCGGCGTACAGTTGCACGACCTCGATCCCCCGTCTGTCGCCCACGTTTTCGACGGTCACTGAGACGGTCGACCGTCGGTCGGTCGGAACCACCGCCGGTTCGGCCGAGACGTCCCCGAACGCGAACGCGGCGTAGCTCTCGCCGTGGCCGAACGGGAACAGCGGCGACCCGTCGACGAACACGTACTCGCCGCGCGAGATCTCCTGTTGCCGGTAGTGAACCGGGAGCTGTCCGACCGCCCGGGGGAGCGACACCGGGAGGCGACCGCCGGGGTCGGTTCCCAACAGCACGTCCGCGATCGCGTTTCCCCCCTCCTGGCCGGGGAGCCACGCGAGAACCGTCGCGTCCGCGGCGTCCACGACGTCCGGGAGTGCCAGCGGTCGCCCGCTAACGACGACGACAACTAACGGCGTGCCCGTGGCGGCGACTCGGTCGATCAGTTCGGGTTGTCTTCCGGGCAGCGTTAGTTCGGCGCGATCCAGCGCTTCCCCTGCCGTCCCCGGGGAGTCGCGTTCGACGTCGATCCCGGACTGGCCGCCCACGACGGCCACCGTCTCGTCGGCGTCTTCGGCGACGGCGACGGCGGCGTCGAGGTCGTCGTCAGGTCCGGCGCGGACGCCACAGCCGCGGGCGTACGTTACATCGACGCGCTCCCGGAGGGCCGAACGCGGCGTGACGACGTCGACGCCCCCGGACGCGTTTTCGGCGCCCGCATACGAGTAGTTCCCCAGCAGGTTCCGCGGGGCGTCCGCGTTCGGGCCGACGACGGCCACCGACTCGTCGGCGGAAAGCGGGAGCACGCCGTCGTTGTGGAGGAGGACCTGCGACTGGCGGGCCGCCCGGCGGACCAGCGACCTGTCGGCGTCGGTTCCGAACGCGTCGGCGGCGCGGTCGGGGTCGGGACCGGGATCGGAGAACAGCCCGGCCGCGGCCTTCTGTCGGAGGTGCCGGCGGGCCGCGGCCTCCACGACCGACTCCGAGATCGATCCCTCCCGGACGGCCGCCACGAGCCGATCGCCGAAACACTCGGTCTCGGGGAGTTCGACGTCGACACCGGCCCGCAGCGCCGTCACCCCGGCTTCCTGCGGATCCGCGGCGACCCCGTGATCGTCGGCCAGCAGCCGGATCCCGCGGCCGTCGGAGACCACGGTCCCGTCGAACTCCCACTCCCCGCGGAGCAGGTCGGTGAGGAGGCGGCGGTTCGCGTGACAGGGGACGCCGTCGACCGTGTTGTACGCGGCCATCACCGACGGGGCGCCGGCTTCGATTCCCGCGCGGAAGGGGATCAGGTCGGCGTCGCGCATTTCCCGCAGCGAGGCCGTCGGACGTGCCCGGTTCCGGCCGCCGGCCGGGCGACCGTGTCCCACGAGGTGTTTGAGCGTCGCGTCGACGCCGGCGCCGGACAGCCCCGTGACGACGCGCTCCGTCATCGTCGCCGCCAGCGCGGGGTCCTCGCCGAAGGTCTCCTCGATCCGTCCCCAGCGGGGCTCGACCCCAAGATCCGCCACGGGCGACAGCGTCACCCGGCAGCCGACCGCACGCAGCTGTTCGCCGACTGCATCGGCGACGGCCTCGACGAGGTCGGGGTCCCAGGTGCTCGCCATCCCGATGGCCTGCGGGACCACCGCGCCACGCCGTCCGGCGTAGCCGCAGACGCTCTCCTCCCGCACGAGGGCGGGGATTCCGTGTGGCGTCTCCGACCGCAGAAACGACTGCAGGTCCGCGATCGCCTCCGCGAGGGCGTCGGGGTCCAGCCCGCTCTCCCGCCCGACGCGCGTCACCCGACCGATGCCGTGGGGGATGACGTCGGCCGCACGCTCGGGGCAGAACGTGCCCCCGCGCAGCACCGATCCGATTCGGACGCTCCCGAGCTGTGCGACCGTCGCCTCCAGCGACATCCGGTCGAGGAGCGCGTCGACGTCGGGCCTGGCGGTCATACCTCCGTAGGTCGTCGCATCGGAACATAAACCGTCCGGTGGACGTGGGGTAATTTTACTAATGTCTGTTGTAGACGGTTGCCGGTCGACCGCCACGCCCTCGGGCGGTAGACACGGTCACTTCCGACAACAAACATTATAATTCCGTCGGACACTCCATCTACCCGGGATGACCACAGAACGAATCACGATCACCGGCGTGGCCGACTACGCCCTCGACGGCAACGCGATCACGTTCGAGTGCGAGACTGCCGCCCCCGGCCCCGTCACGCCGCGGACCGTGCCCGTGACGCTGACCGTCTACGGCCCCCGCACCTTCCGGTTCGAGCTCCAGGCCACCCCCGAGGTCCCTGACGACGACGAGTATCCCCGGCTCGACACCGACGCCGTCGCAGCCGACGTCGACCTCGGGACGACCGAGACCGGGGGTTCGCTCGTGGTCGACACCGGCGCGCTCCGAATCACGGTCGGGTTACGGGAGTGGGCCTTCGAGGTGGCCGACGCCGACACCGGGGAGACGGTGTTCGAGGAGCAGCGATCCGACCGTGACGTGTTCGGGCGTCAGCGCGTCGAGCCGCTGGGATTCACCCAGGAGGAGATCAACCACAACCCCCGGAAGATCACCGAGACGGGGACGGCGTTCCGGCTCTCGCCCGGCGAGCGGATCTACGGCGCCGGCGAGCAGTTCGTCGAGTTCGACAGGCGAGGCCACGAGATCGAACTCTGGCACGAGGAGCCGCTGGGTACCGAGACCGCGCGGGCGTACAAGAACGTCCCGTTCCACCTCTCGACGACGGGTTACGGACTGCTCCTCGATACGACCGCGCGAGTGAACTACGACTTCGGGCACGACTCGACGGCGTCGGGGACGATGGCGGTCGCGGACGACACGTTCGCGTTCGTGTTCTTCTACGGTCCGGAGTTCCCCGAGATCCTCCGGCGGTACACCGCCGTCACCGGCCGGCCCGACAGGCCGCCGAAGTGGTCGTTTGGCACCTGGATGTCCCGGCTGGGATACGAGTCCCGCGAGGAACTGGAGGCGGTCGCCGACCGCCTCCGCGACGAGTCGATCCCCAGCGACGTGCTCCACCTGGACCCGTTCTGGATGCGGGACCACTCCTCGTGTGACCTGGAGTGGGACACCGGTCAGTTCCCAGACCCCGAAGGGATGATCGAGGGACTCCGCGAGAAGGGGTTCCGGCTGTCGCTGTGGGAGCACCCCCACGTGCCGGTCGGCACCGACGCGTTCGCCGAAGGCGTCGCCGAGGGGCATTTCGTCACCGACGGTACCGGGAGTCCGTACGTGATGGACCACACCTGCCAGGGAGACTACCGAGGGGCGATCGTCGACTTCACCGACCCCGACGCGGTCGAGTGGTGGAAGGCCAAACACCGGCGGCTGCTCGAGCAGGGGGTTGCGGTGTTCAAAACCGACTACGGCGAGTACGTCCCGGAGGACGCCGCCTTCGCCAACGGCAAGACCGGGAAGTCGATGCACAACCTCTACCCGTACCTCTACAACGAGGCGGTCTACGAGGCGGTCGGCGAGGTCAACGGCGCCGACGAGGCGGTGGTGTGGGGGCGGTCGGCGTGGACCGGCAGCCAATCGTTCCCGATGCACTGGGGGGGCGACCCCCAGACCAGCTGGAACGGGATGAGCGCCGCGCTCCGGGGCGGGCTGTCGGCGTCGCTGTCGGGAATCGCGCTCTGGAGCCACGACATCGGCGGGTTCCGGGGGACGCCCTCGAGTGAGCTCTACGTACGGTGGGCGCAGTTCGGACTGCTGTCGTCGAACAGCCGGTGTCACGGTACCACGCCCAGAGAGCCCTGGGAGTTCGGCCCGGAGGCGCTCGAGGTCTTCCGGGAGTACGCCGAGCTTCGGTACCGGCTGTTACCGTACATCTACACCGCCGCAGAGGTCGCAGCCAGGACCGGGCTGCCGGTGGTTCGGCCGCTGGTGTTGGAGTACCAGGACGACCCCGCCACACACAGCCTCGACACCCAGTACACGCTGGGGCCGGACCTGCTGATCGCGCCCGTGTTCGGGGTCGACAAGGAGCGGGACGTGTACCTGCCCGAGGGGGAGTGGCGTGATCACTGGACCGGCGAGCACTACGACGGCGGCCGGTGGATCACCGTCGACGCCCCCCTGGAGCGCCAGCCGATGTTCCTCCGGGCCGGGAGCGTGATCCCACAGCGGGAACCAACGCAGCGGATCCGCCCCGGAACCCCCGAACACCTCGAGCTCCACGCCACGGTGGGTCGGGACCGCGCGGTCACGGAAGGCCGGTACTACGACGAGGACGCCGACGCGATGGTCACAGCCACCGTCGATCACGACGGGGAGCGGGTAGTGGCCGGATGGGACGGGGTGAGCGCCGGGACGGTCACCGTCGTTCTCCGGACCGCCGACGGCGTTGCGGTCCCGACGGAGTTCGCCGTCGACGGGGAGTCGCTCACCCGCGTCGACGCGGACCCCGAAACGGGGGAGTGGACCGTTCGCAGCGACGGTTCCGTAGTGGCACGGCGATAGGTGGCCGTCCGGAGACGGAACGGACAACACCGCCGACCCGCCGCCGCGGAGCGTCCCCCCCGAGATGGGGAGGATTTATTATGTGAGATGCGAATTATCCGGTAACGATACCATGGGTCGGCTAGACATAACACGACTGACGAAGACGTTCGACGAGGGTGAGAACGTGATCGTCGCCGTCGACGAACTCGATATCACGGTCGAGGACGGCGAGTTCCTCGTCCTGGTCGGGCCCTCCGGGTGTGGGAAGTCGACGACGCTGCGCTGTATCGCGGGCCTGGAGCGGGTGACGTCGGGGCGGATTCGACTCGACGGTCGGGACATCACCGACGCGAAGCCGAAGGATCGAGAGATGGCGATGGTGTTCCAGAACTACGCCCTGTACCCCCACATGACCGTCCGAAAGAACATCGGGTACGGACTGAAGATCACGACCGACCTCGACAAATCCGAGATCCACGACCGGGTCGAGGAGACCGCGGAACTGCTGGAGATCCCGGACCTCCTCGACAAGAAGCCGAAGGCGCTCTCCGGCGGTCAACAGCAGCGCGTCGCGCTCGGTCGGGCGATCATCCGCGAACCCGAGGTGTTCCTGATGGACGAGCCGCTCTCGAACCTGGACGCGAAGCTCCGGACCACGATGCGGACCGAGATCCAGCAGCTCCAGCAGGACATGGGCGTGACCACGATCTACGTGACGCACGACCAGACGGAGGCGATGACGATGGGCGACAAGATCGCGGTCCTCGACGGGGGCGAACTCCAGCAGCTCGGAACCCCCCTGGAGTGCTACCACGAGCCGACCAACCGGTTCGTCGCGGGGTTCATCGGCTCCCCCTCGATGAACTTCATCGACGTCCGGCGGAACGGGGACGTCCTCGAGGCCGACGGATTCGACTACCGGATCTCCCGGGCCACCGTGGACGCGGTCGAGACCGCCTCTAACCGGCTCACGATGGGGATCAGGCCCGAGCACATCGAACTCGGCACGGGCGAGGAGCGGAACGCCGTCCCGACCGAGATCGAGGTCGTCGAGCCGATGGGCGAGATAACCTACGCGTACTTTTCGGTCGGGGGAAAGACACACACTGCGAGTATCAGCGGCGAGCGCCGAATCGCCGCCGGGGAGCAGGTGGAGGTGGTCTTCCCGGAGGACAAGATCCACCTGTTCGATCAGGCCGACGGGGCGGCGATCAAGAACAGCAACGTGGAAGAACTCGACGAGGTCGCGAACCAACCTAACCCCTGACTCGACGGCGATATCGACCCCACCGTTCGAGTCTCGCAAATAATTAAGTGAGGTCCGGCCAATTGTTCGGT
>JAZKTH010000111.1:0-8628 GCA_036625675.1 Haloferacaceae archaeon | reverse complement strand
CAACGAGGCGACCTCGATCGACTTCGAGGGCGCATTCTGCGACCACGGCGACGCGATGGACGTCTGCGAGGACGTCGTCACCGGCGTCTACGAGGCGGTCGCGGAGAACTGTGCGGAGCAGCTCGAGACGATCGGGATCGCCGAGGAGTTCGCCGTCCCGGACGGCGAATTCCCCCGGCTGACCTACGAGGAGGCGATCGAGCGGATCAACGCGACCGGCGTGCTCGACGAACAGCTCGTCTGGGGCGACGACCTCCCGACTGAGGGGGAACACGCCCTCGGCGACGAGATCGGCGGCCACTACTTCGTCACGGACTGGCCCTCCGAGGTCAAGCCGTTCTACATCAAGGACTACGACGACGACGAGACCGTCTCGACCGGCTTCGACCTGATGCACCCGCGGATGGAGCTGGTGTCGGGCGGGCAGCGCGAACACCGCTACGACCGCCTGATCGAGGGATTCGAGCAGCAGGGGCTCGACCCCGAGGAGTTCGAGTACTACACGAAGATGTTCAAGTACGGCATGCCGCCCCACGCCGGCTGGGGGCTCGGCGGCGAGCGCCTCGTGATGACGGTGCTCGGGCTGGACAACATCCGCGAGGCGGTCATCTTCCCGCGCGACCGGCAGCGGCTCTCCCCGTGAGGCGATGACCCGGGGCGCGACGGAGCCGGACGCGACGGAGCCGGACGCGACGGAGCCGGACGCGACGGAGGCGGCCACCGCGACGGCGTCGACCGCGACCGCGGCTGCGTCGACGGCGTTCGCCCCGGGACACGTCACCGCGTTCTTCAGCGTCCACCGGGCGGACCCGGCGGCGGCGGAGGGATCTCGAGGGGCGGGAATCGCGCTCTCCGACGGCGTCACCGCGAGGGTGACGCCAGCGGACGGGGGGGAACCCGAGATCCACCTGAACGGCGCCCGCGCGACGATCGAGTCGGTTCGCCGCGTTCTGGACGCGCTGGACGTCGACGCCCGGGTCGGACTGGAGACGCCGCTGCCGCTGGGGGCCGGGTTCGGCGTCTCTGGGGCGGCGGCGCTCGCGACGGCGCTGGCGGCGAACCACCGGTTCGAGTGCGCCCGGCGGGAGAACGACCTCGTCCGGATCGCCCACGAGGCGGAGGTCGAGGCGGGCACCGGACTCGGAGACGTCGTCGCGCAGGCCCGCGGCGGCGTCCCGATCCGGCTCGAACCCGGCGCGCCGGGGTACGGCAGCCTCGACGGGATCCCGGACCGGCGGCGCGTCGAGTACGTCGCGTTCGGCGAGTTGTCGACCCCGGAGGTGCTTTCCGGAGGGACCGAAACGCTCTCGGCGGCCGGCGAGCGGGCGCTGACGGCGGTGCTCCGGGAGCCGACGCTCGAGACCCTGTTCGCGGAGGGGCGACAGTTCGCCCGCGAGGCCGGCGTGTCGACTCCGGAGGTCGCGGAGGCGATCGACGCCGTGGCCGACGCGGGCGGGGAGGCGTCGATGGCGATGCTCGGCCGGAGCGTCTTCGCGCTCGGCACCGGCCTCTCGGACGCCGGCTACGACCCGTCGGTCTGCCGGACGCACCCGGCGGGAGCGACGCTGAGCCCCCGAGAGTGACGGGGAAACGCCGGGGCGCCCCGAGACCGGAACGGGTCCGCGCCGGAACGAGTCGCCGGCGGCTCGCAGACTAGCTCTCCTCGGCGGCGAAGGAGTCCTCCCGGATCGTCCGTTCCGCGTCCTCGAGGGCGGCAGCCGGATCGAACGAGTCGACGATCCGTTCGAGTTCCTCGGGGGACTGCTCCCGGAGTTCGCGGGCGTGTCGGGTCACGTTCGGGATCGCCCGGAGGACGTTGTCCACGATCGGCACGTCGGCGACGCGGGCGGACCGCGAACCGGGATTCAGATCGATCACGATCTCGGTTTTCCCCAGGTCGGCCAGCGCGGCCGCCCGGTCGCCGTCCTCCAGCGGAACGACGACGACGTCGGCGGCGGCGATGCCGTCGGCGTCGACCTTCGCCCGCTCGTGGGACAGCCCCGGGATCCGGGCGTCGGCGGCGAGCCCCTTCACCTCCCCGGCGCCGTGGTCGCGGAGGTAGTCGGCGATGGCTTCGACGCGCTCCTCCGTGCGGTTGAACAGATTGACCTCGAGGTCCGCGCCGACCGCCTCGGCGAGTTCGACGACCTCGCCGGGGACCAGCGCGGCGACGTTTCCGTTGATCGAGAGCACCGGACGGTCCGCGAGCAGGAGGTGTGCCGCGGCGGCCCTGGCGGCCGCGTCGGCGCTGTCGATCGTGCGTTCGCCCAGCAGATAATCGAACGCCTCGCCGCGTCCCTGGGCGATGAGCCCCTGGCGGCTCGTGATCCCCCGATCCACGCCCGCCTCGATCCGGTGACGGGTCACGAGCGACTCGTATCGGGGGTGGTCTTCGGGGACTTCGGTCCCGCCGTTTTCCTCCTCTGAGTCTCCAGTCACTGGACTCGGCTCCGTGCCGCTCGGTGAAAAACCTGGACAAACGCGGCCGAGAACCCTCGGCAGGTTTCATATACCCCCGCGGGAAACGACCACGTAATGCCGGACATACGGATCACGGAGCCCCAGGAACTGCGGTTCGATTCACTGCGGGAGGAACTCGAGGAGGTCCACGTCGACCAGTACGGGACGATCCGCGACCAGGACGTGGTCGCGTACCTGCTGGACCTCGCGGACGCGGTCGAGGATCCCGACCGGTCGGCCGGCCCCGGGGCGGCCGTCGCCGACGAGAACGACGAGGAAGAACCCGACGACGAGGAAGAACCCGACGACGAGGAAGAACCCGACGACGAGGGAGAGAAAGAAGACGAGGAGGAAGTGGAAGAGACCGACGACGCCGACGGAGACGGCGACGGCAACGGAGACGGCGACGACGAGTCCCGCCTGAACGCGATGATGAGCCTGTTGGACACCCACGACGACAAGTGGCGGGAGAGCGACGGCGAGGCCCGCTACGAGGTCGACCTCCCGGACGGCGAGACCGAGACCGCACAGACGAAAGACGACGTGCGCGCGCTACTTTTCAAGAACTACTGATCACGGATGAGCCTGCTCGACACCGTCCGGTCGTGGATACGATCGCTCTTCGGCGCCGAACCCGCCGAATCCGACGAGGAAGAACAGGACGCGGAAGAGCCCGCGGCGGGGGCGGCCGAGTCCGGGCCGGAACCGCAGCTGGATCCCGAGGGCGTCACCGAAGTTCGAGTGGAAAGCGACGACGACCCGATCGACCGTCTCCAGGAGGTCAAGCAGAAGCGGGAAGAGCAAGCGAGCGACGGGGACGACACGGAAGCCGATCCCGACACGGAATCCGACTCCGACACGGAAGCCGGTCCCGGCCCGGGATCGTAGCCGGCGTCTTCCCCGGACTCAGCGTTCTCGGTTCGCGATCTCGAGTACGCTGTTCGCGAGCACTTCGATCGCGATCTCGATCGACTCCTCCTCGACGTCGAACGTGCTCGTGTGGTGTCCGCCGGGGTGGTCGGTGCCGACCCCGACGTAGGTCGCGTAGCCGCCGTTGTCCTGCACGCGCTGCATGAGGTAGGTCGCGTCCTCGCTGCCGCCGAGTTCGTCCCGCTCAGTGGTCCGGGTCACGCCGGGCGCGTCCCGGGCCACCTCGGCGACGACGCCGACGAGCTCCTCGTCGCTTTCGGCGCTCGGCGCCTCCCCCAGGGTCTCGACCTCGACGTCGCACTCGTGCATCTCGGCGGCGTTCTCCAGCACGCGGGTCGCCTTCTCGTAGGTGTAGTCGGCGAGTTCGGTCGTCCCGCCCCGGACTTCGCCCTCCAGGAACGACTCGTCGGGAATGATGTTCGTGGCGGTTCCCCCGCCGACGATCCCGGCGTTGATCCGGGTCGGCCCGTCGGCGTGCCGGGGAATGGCGTAGAGGTTCTGAACCGCCGTCGCGAGCGCCTGCACCGTGTTTTTCCCCGCCTCCGGGTGGCCGCCGGCGTGGGACGGCTCGCCCGCGAACTCGGCGTCGAAGTGCCGGACCGCGAGGAAGCCGTCGATGCCGGCGATCACCTCGCCGGTGGGGTGGTCCAGGCCGACGTGGACCGCGAGCAGGTACTCCACGTCGTCGAGGTGGCCCGACTCGGCCATCGGCTTCCCGCCGACGATGAGCTCCTCGCCCGGCTGGAAGAACACCTTCAGCGTCCCCGAGAAGTCCGACGCGAGGATCTCGTCGATCACGCCCAGCCCGAACGTGGCGTGGGCGTCGTGGCCGCAGGCGTGCATGTAGCCGTCGTGTTTCGAGCGGAACCCCTCCGCCGCCGGGACGTGCTCGTCGTCGGCCGACTCCGATATCGGGAGCCCGTCGATGTCGACGCGGAGCCCGATCGTCGGTCCCTCGCCGCGTTCCAGCACCGCGATCGCGCCGGTGTACCCCCCCTGCAACGCCTCCAGGATCTCCGGGTCCGCGCCCGCCGAGAGCGCCCGATCGTACCACTCGGCGAGTTCCGCCTCGTCGGGGACGTTCATCCGGGACTCTTCGCGGTGGATCTCGGGTCCGTAGCGGATCTCGTCGAGGTCGCGCTTCCGCAGCTCCTCGACGATGCGCGCCGTCGTGTAGAACTCCCGCCAGGCCGGTTCGGGGCGCTCGTGCAGGTCCCGCCGGAACGCGATCAACTCGTCCGTCTCGAGCGTCGAAGCCATACCGCCCCCCACGAACCACACGGACATAAACGCGGCTGAACCGGAACGAACCGCTCCGGGCAGCCCGGGGCGGCCGACCCCCGGTCGGCTCCCGACCGACGCCGGCGTGCACTTATCCCGGATGAGGCGGCACCCGGCGTGTGACCGATCGATGTCTCCACTGCGGGAAGCCCCTGGGGAACAGAACGGCGCTGTGTTACTCCTGCGAGTCCGACGGCGTGGACGCCGCGGACCTCGAGAGCGTGGACGAGGACGTCTACGACCGGGTGGAGCGGTATTTCGTCGTCGCGTCGCTGCGGTGTTCGAACTGCGGCGAGATGCACGGCGTCGTCACCGTCGACGGCGAGACGTTCGCGCCAGGGGACTTCGGGATCGGGAGCGAGGACGACTGGCGACGGCGCCTCGACGAGGCGGAAGAGTGGATGCGCGAGAACCGCGAGGCGGTCGAACCCGCCCTCCGGCTGCTCGAGCGGGACTGGCCGAAATCCGTCGAGGCGGTTCGGACGCGCGTGCTGTGATTCGAGGCGGCGATGAGCGTTCACCGACACCGTTTTTCCGCCCGGACCGCTGTATCGACCGTGAACCTTCGCGGCGTCATCCTGGGGATCGGCGAGGTACGAACCGTGTCGACCCGGTACGGGGAACGGGACCTGGTCGAGTTCGACGTGCAGCCGACCGGCCCACGGGAGAGCGACCCCAGCGTGCCGTACGTCGCGGGCGACGGGAACGGGAGCGCCGGGGAGGGCGTCCGGGTGACGCTGTGGGGGAAGTGGACCCACACGGCCGAGCACGCCGAACCCGGGATGGAACTGCTCGTCACCGACGTCGAGACCGACGAGTACCGGGGAGAGACGACGTACGCGACCGGGGGGGAGTCGGCCGTCGTGCTGGAGCCGGACTTCCTGGTCGACGTCACCGACGTCCGATCGTGGGTGCAGTGTCCCCGGATGTACTACCTCAACAAGCTCTCGGGGATCCCGCTCAACTATCCGGTTGTGAAGGGGACGATCGTCCACGAGGTGTTCGGCGACCTGCTCCGGGGGGGCGACCTCGAGGACGCCGTCGAGGAGCGCGTCGAGGAGGCGGGCCTGGAACTCGGGCTGCTGGGCCGGGATCGGCGGGAAGTGGTCGACGACGTGCGCCGCAACGCCGCCGCGATCGAGGGCTGGCTCGCGCAGGGGACCCTCGACGGCGGGGACGACTGGCGCTCGGAGCACACGCTCGTGTCGGCGACCTACGGGATGAAGGGTCGGGCCGACGCGCTCCGCCGGGGAATGCCCGTCGAACTCAAGACGGGGAAGAACACGAACCGCGAGCCGCGGTTCCAGGACAAGATCCAGGCCGCCTGTTACGCGCTCATGCTCGAGGAGCGGGGCGTCCCGGTCGACACGGGAACCCTCCTGTATACGAAAAACACCGCGCTCGACCGGAGCGAGGCCGGGGGCGACCTCTCGCCGGCGAAGGACTTCTCGATCGGCGACGGGCTGCTGGAGTTCGTGATCCGGACCCGGAACGAGATCGCCGCCATGGAACACGCCGTGCTGTCCGACGACGATCCCGACGCCGGCGTCCCGACCGGCCACGAGGCCGACGCGACCTGCGAGTACTGCTTCGAACAGGACACCTGCCTCGTCGTGTCCGGCCGACTGAACCAGGAGTCGAAGGCCGGCACGCTCGGGACGCCCGTTCCCCCCGAGGAGCGGGAGTACTTCGACCGGTTCTACCGGCTGATCGAGGAGGAGCGCCGCGAGGTGCACGCCGCCTACCGGAAGCTGTGGGAGCGAACCCCTGAGGAGCGGGCGGCGGCCGACCGCGCGCTCGTCGACCTGGAGCCGATCGGCCGCGGGGAGCGCCCGGACGGCCGATGGGTCCTGCGGGCGCGCAAACCCGACGGCGCCGTCTCGAAGCTCAGGGAGGGCGACGTCGCGCTCGCCAGCGACGGCGATCCGGTCTCCGGCCACGCCGAGCTGTGTCGGATCCGGGAGATCGGCGAGGAGGTCGTCGTCACGACCGACGAGCCGGTCGAACTCCGTCGGCTCGACGTCTATCCCTCGGAACTGACGGTCGACCGGTACCTCACGGCGCTGCACGACGCCGTCCTGAAGGGCGATCCGGACCGAAAGGACGTGCTGTTCGGCCGCCGGGCGCCGGCGTTCTCGGGCGAGCGCCGGAGCTACGTCGGGAACAACGAGGCGCAAAACGACGCGGTGAATCTGGCGGTGCGCGCCGAAGACTGCGCGCTGATCCACGGCCCGCCCGGAACCGGGAAGACGTACACGATCGCCGAGATCGTCAACGCGCTGGTCGCGGACGGACAGCGGGTGTTGCTCTCGGCGTTCACGAACCGGGCGGTCGACAACGCCCTGGAGGCGCTCCGGGAGCGGTCGGCCGGGCGGACGGACGACGCGGCCGGCGGCGCCCTCGGCGGCGAGATCGTCAGGGTCGGCACGGAGACGGGCGTCCGGGGCGACATGCAGGACCTCCGGCTGGTCAGGCGCGGGGATCCGGACGACCGGGCAGCCACGCTGCGGGAGGCGTCGGTCGTCGCGGCCACGACCGCCGCCTGCGGTTCCCGCGCGCTCAGGGAGGAGACGTTCGACGTCGCGATCGTGGACGAGGCGTCCCAGCTCACCGAGCCGGGGACGCTCGCGGCGATCAACCGGGCCGATCGGTTCGTTCTGGTCGGCGATCACGAGCAGCTGCCGCCGGTCGTCCGGGCGGAAAACGGCCTCCGGACGTCGCTTTTCGAGCGCCTGGTCGAGGAGCATCCCGACGCGTCGGTCATGCTCGACCGGCAGTACCGGATGGCCCAGCGCATCCAGGCGTTCTCCTCGACGGAGTTCTACGACGGGGCGCTGCGCCCCGCGAACGGGACCGTCGCCTCCCAGTCGATCGGGGACCTGGGCGTCGACCCGGCCGACCTCCCGGCGTCCCTGGACGGGATCGTCACCTTCCTCGCGTCCGACGGCCGACAGGAGGGGAACGCCAACCCGCGGGAGGCCGAGCAGGTCGCCCGGATCGTGCGGGCGTACCGGGAGGCCGGCGTGGACGCCGACGACGTCGGCGTGATCGCCCCGTTCCGCGCGCAGGTGGCGGAGATCGACGCCCGGGTCGACGCGACGGTCGACACCGTCGACCGGTTCCAGGGATCCAGCGAGGAGGTGATCGTCGTCTCGCTGGTTGCGACGGGCGAACTCGAGGGACCGCTGTTCGAGGATCACCGTCGGGTGAACGTCGCGCTCACGCGTGCCCGAAAGGCGCTCACCCTGGTTGGGGATCCCGACGCCCTCCGGGGGGAGCCGTTCTACCGGCGGTTGCTCGCGTGGGCGAGCCGAGGGCGAGAGCGGCCCGGAGCCCCGAAAACCCGAACGATCGATCGGGACCGATAGAATCACGTTTCCGGTCCCGGTACGTGTTCCAAGAATGTTCGAGAAGGTGTTGATCGCCAACCGGGGCGAGATCGCGGTTCGCGTGATGCGGGCCTGCGAGGAGCTCGGCGTCGAGACCGTCGCGGTCTACAGCGACGCGGACAGACACGCCGGCCACGTCAGGTACGCCGACGAGGCGTACAACGTCGGCCCGGCGAGGGCTGCGGACTCGTACCTCGACGGGGAGGCGGTGATCGAGGCAGCCGACCGGGCCGGCGCGGACGCGATCCACCCGGGGTACGGCTTCCTGGCGGAGAACGCCGACTTCGCCGCCGACGTCGAGGCGACCGACGGGCTCACCTGGGTCGGCCCCACGAGCGACGCGATGGAGCGGCTCGGCGAGAAGACCCGCGCCAGACAGGTGATGCAGGGGGCGGGCGTCCCCATCGTTCCGGGGACGACCGAACCGATCGAGACGGCGGAGGCGGTCCGGGAGTTCGGCGACGAGCACGGCTACCCGGTCGCGATCAAGGCCGAGGGCGGCGGCGGCGGTCGGGGGATGAAGATCGTCGAGGGACCCGACGAGGCCGAGGAGCGGTTCGAATCCGCC
>JAZKTH010000110.1:0-8696 GCA_036625675.1 Haloferacaceae archaeon | reverse complement strand
TGCCGGACGCACCGCCGGGGAGGACGATGCCGGGGGATCCGAGGGGGCGGAATCCGATCCCTCGTGATCCGACGCCGGGGGATCCGGCGCCGGCGTGGACGCGTGGCGAACGGGGGCCCTTTTTGTACCCCTGCCGCGTAGCTCCCCGACATGTCCAGCGACGATCAGGAGGAACCCAGGGTGCCGATCGTCTGCCCGGCGTGCGAGACGAGGACCCGCGTTCCGATAGAGGAGGTGGCCGACACCGTCCAGCGGCACAACGACCGCCTCCACGACGGCGCTGACGTCGCCGAGGTCGACCCCGCGGTCGCGGACCACATCGCGGATCTGGTCGCCACTGACCTGGGGCTGTTAGAGGATCCGGAGTGACTCCCGGTTCACGGCCCCGGACGGGGACGGGGACGGGGACGGGGTACTGGGGGAACTGGCGGTGCGAATTCTGACGTCCAGACCCCACAAGGACAAGGATTAACCTCGCGGCCGCGACAACACGCCCAACGGATGTTCGACGAGATCATGGGGAAGTTCGAGGGGTCGCCGAGCCAGCAGGCGGTGATCCGGCTTCTGCTGGAACGGGGCTTCTCGGTCAACGAGGACGGGCGGGTCGTCTCGGGGGGTATCGAGATCCCCTACACGGGGATCGCGCGCGAACTCGACGTCGACCGGCGGGTCGTCGACTCGACGACCGATGCGATCCTCGAGGACCCCGAACTCCGGGAGATCTTCGGCAACATCTCGGCGATTCCGAGCCTGATGGACCTCGCGCCGGTGCTCGACCTCTCGGTGCTCACCGTCGAGGTCGGGGCGGCGGACGAGGCCGGCATCGTCGCCGAGATCACGACGCTCATCGCCGACCGGGGGATCTCGATCCGCCAGGTGCTGTCGGACGATCCGGAGTTCACCGACGAGCCCAAGCTGTACGTCATCACCGACGATCCCCTCCCCGGCGACCTGCTCGTCGAGATCCGCGAGCTGCCGTACGTCCGGCGCGTGGAGTTTTGAGCCTCCCGTCCGAAAACGGAGCGGGGCCGCCGGTGCACGGCCGCCGAGACGTTTTGTGGCCCGAACGCGTCCCTCGGGTATGACCGACTGTCGCTACTGCGGAGCCGAGGTCGAACGTCACGATCCGGTGTTCGTCCAGGAGGGGCCCGACCGAACCGCCGCCGGCGCGTTCTGCAACTACCTGAATCAAGGAAAGAGTCCCGTCGTTCACGACGGGCGTGAATCCGACATCTCCGGAACACCCACCGACACCACTCAATCTGGGGTCTCCAGGTCGTCGGCCGCGTGGACAAGCATCCCGCGCCACGTCAGCCCGTAGTTGGTCTTCACGTCTCTCAGCCGCTCGTACTGGTCCTCGTCCGGTACTTCGATGTGGATGTTCGTCACACCATGGTCTATGGATATCCATAGATTTATGTTTTATTATTCCGTAGAACCAGCCGATGAAGCGGACCAACACGTTCGAGGTGGTTCCACAGTCCAACGCGGACGAGGAGTTGCTTCGACGCCTGTTGGACGCTTCTGCCGCTCTCTGGAACGAAATCAATTATGAACGCCGTGAACACTACGCGGACCCCGACGCGGACGTGTGGGACATCAGCGAGTATCGCGGTCGCTACGGCGGTGTTCTTGGCGCTTCAACAGTTCAACAAATCGAACGCAAGAACCGCGAAGCGTGGAAGTCGTTCTTCAGCCTCGAGAAGAAAGGCGAAGCCAACGGCACGCCTGGATACTGGGGCAACCAAGACGACGGGCGCGAACTCCGGACGTACATTCGCAACACGTCGTACTCACTCGAGTGGGGCGACTACTCCCGACTCGAAATCCTGGTCGGCAAAGACCTGAAAGACGAGTACGGGTTGGGATATCGCGAGAGGCTTCGACTCGAAGTTCGAGGTGACCCCACCTGGAAAGAGTACGACAAGCAGGGTCGGTTGGAGTTGTTCTACGACGAGCACGCACAATCGTTCAGGGCCTTTCAGCCAGTCACTATCGACGATTCTCGACTGGCACATCCACTGGCCGACGAGACGGCCGCTCTGGACATCGGTGCGAACACCCTCGTCGCCTGTACGACCACAACTGGCCAGCAACTGCTGTACGAAGGGCGAGACCTGTTCGAGCGATTCCGCGAGACGACGCGAGAGATCGCTCGGCTGGGATCGCTGTTGGAGGACGGTCGATACAGCAGTCACCGTATCCGGCGGCTGTACGATCGGCGTACCAAGCGACGTGACCACGCCCAAGACGCACTCGTCCGTGACCTGATCGAACGCCTCTACGATGAGGGCGTCGAGACGGTGTACGTGGGGGCGTTGACGGACGTCCTCGAGACGCACTGGTCGGTCAAAGCGAACGCGAAGACGCACAACTTCTGGGCGTTCAGCGCATTCGTCAAGCGACTCGCGTGTACGGCCGAGGAGTACGGCATCTCGGTGGAGATTCGTTCGGAAGCGTGGACCTCCCAAGAGTGTCCGCAGTGCGGTTCGACCGATCGGACGACGCGCCACCGAGATACGCTGACGTGTCCGTGCGGCTTCGAGGGACACGCAGACCTCACCGCATCGGAGACGTTTCTGAAGCGGCAGACGACGGTATCACGGCCGATGGCACGGCCTGTATGCCTCAAGTGGGACGACCATACCTGGTCAGAGTCACCACGCTCAGTTCCCAACGAGGAGCATACGAACCCGCAAGTTGCCTCCGTGGGCCTGTAGGCGAGACCCCCAGCGCGAGGAAACCTCGGTGTTCACGCCGAGGAGGATGTCATGCGTGTCTCACGAGCCACATCGAGGAGGCCGGGCTCGAGGCCGACGCCGCCTGTGAGTGGTCGCCCCCGGAATAGCCCCGCCCGCCCGCCGCAGACGTGCTCGCCGCAGATGTGCCCGTCCGCCGATCGACCGCTAACTCGTTACTACAGCCATTGTCAGTCCACGATGATCTCCGAGTCCGGATCGGCCTCCGGCCCCGTGTCGAATTCGTTTTTCATCTCCCGCTCGTAGCGGGCGATCCACTCGGCGAAACACTCCGGACACAGCCGCTGCGTGTCGATCGTCGACCGGTCGACGCTGAGCCGGACCGTTCGCGACAGGGCGTCGGTCGTCGATTCGCCGCACGCGTGGCAGGGGTCGTCCCCCTCTCCGTCGCTCATGGCGGTCACTCCCGCCGGAGAGGATAAAGCCCTTACCCCGGTCGGAGGTCGTTTCGTCGGCGGAAATCGGGCGCCGTAGGGGGCGAATTCGGCCGCGTTTTCAACCGTATCGTTTAACATGTGACGGCGGGCTACTGTTCCCGTAGCAATGCCCAGCGGAGACTACGACCCGGACGCTGTCGAGCCCAAGTGGCAACAGCGCTGGGTCGACGACGAGACGTACTCCTATCCGGACGCCGACGCGAACCCGGACACCGCCTTCGCGATCGACACGCCGCCGCCGACGGTATCCGGGAGTCTCCACTGGGGTCACGTATACGGGTCGATCCTCCAGGACGTCGTCGCGCGGTTCCATCGCATGCGCGGGCGCGAGGTCTTCTTCCCGTTCGGCTACGACGACAACGGGATCGCGAGCGAGCGACTCACGGAGCGGGAACTCGACGTCCGCCACCAGGACTTCCAGCGCCGGGAGTTCCAGCAGAAGTGCCGGGAGGTGTGCCGCGAATACGAGGACGAGTTCACCGAGAAGATGCAGGCGATGGGAATCTCCATCGACTGGAACAACACCTATCGGACGATCTCGCCGGAGGTCCAGCGGATCTCCCAGCTCTCGTTCGTCGACCTCTACGAGCAGGGCCGGGAGTACCGCCAGGAGGCGCCCGCGATCTGGTGTCCGGAGTGCGAGACCGCGATCTCGCAGGTGGAGACCGAGGACGACGAGCGCGACTCTCACTTCAACGACATCGCGTTCGAGGTCGTGGAGGCGGGGGAGGCCTCGGGCGACGCAGCCGCCCCCGGAGCCGACTCCTCCGGCGACGACGACACCGCCCTGCCGGAGACGTTCACCATCTCCACGACGCGCCCGGAGCTGCTGCCGGCCTGCGTCGCGGTGTTCGTCCACCCCGAGGACGAGGAGAACGCCGATCTCGTCGGCAACCACGCCAGAGTCCCACTGTTCGGGCAGGAGGTTCCGATCCTCGAGGACGAGCGCGTCGACCGGGAGACCGGGTCCGGGATCGTGATGTGCTGTACGTTCGGCGACCAGACGGACATCGAGTGGTACCAGGCCCACGACCTCCCGCTCCGGATCGCGATCGACGAGTCCGGCCACCTCACCGACGTCGCGGACGACTACTCGGGCTTGCACGCCGAGGAGGCGGGCGAGGCGATCGTCGAGGACCTCGACGAAGCGGGCGCGCTGCTGGACCGCCGGGCGATCACCCACACGGTCAACGTCCACGAGCGGTGCGGTACCGGGATCGAATTCCTGGTCACCGAGCAGTGGTACGTTGAGGTGCTCGACAGGACGGACGAGTACCTCGCGGCGGGCCGGGAGATGGAGTGGTTCCCGGAGAAGATGTTCTCCCGATACGAACACTGGGTCGAGGGGCTCCAGTGGGACTGGTGCATCTCGCGGCAGCGCTCCTCCGGGATCCCGTTCCCAGTGTGGTACTGCGAGTCCTGCGGGACCGAGGTCGTCGCCGAGAAGGACACCCTCCCGGTCGATCCGCTGTCCGACGATCCGCCGGTCGAGGCCTGTCCCGCGTGCGGGGGCGAGACGTTCGAGCCCGAGGACGACGTGTTCGACACGTGGGCGACCTCCTCGCTCACGCCGCTGATCAACGCCGGCTGGGACTGGAACCCGGAGACGGAGTCGTTCGAGATGGAGCGTCCGGAGATCTACCCGATGGACGTCCGGCCGCAGGGCCACGACATCATCTCCTTCTGGCTGTTCCACACGGTGATCAAGTGCTACGAGCACACCGGTGAGGTGCCGTTCGACTCCACGATGATCAACGGAATGGTGCTCGACGAGAACCGGGAGAAGATGTCCAAGTCGAAGGGGAACATCGTCGCGCCCGACGAGGTGCTCGAGACGTATCCGGTCGACGCCGCGCGCTTCTGGGCGGCAGGCAGCGCCGTCGGCGACGACCTCCCGTACCAGGAGAAGGGGCTCCGGGCGGGCGAGAAGCTGCTGCGCAAGCTCTGGAACGCCTCGAAGCTCGTCGACTCGCTCACCCCCGCCGAGCCGGTCGACCGGCCCGACCAGTTGCGCGAGCTCGATTTTTTTTTTATTTATTATGTGTACAGCGAGATCTACACGCTCACCGACCAGTTCGAGGTCCGGGAGTTCTCGAAGGCCCGCGATCGCCTCCGGTCGTTCTTCTGGGGGACGTTCTGCGACGACTACCTCGAGATCGCCAAACAGCGCGTCCGGGAGGCGCGGGACGCCGCGGACGCCGGCGGCGACGCCGCGGCCACCGACGCCGCCGACGCGGGGAACGAACCCGTCGCCCCGTCGGCGCAGTACGCTCTCCAGGTCGCCCACCGGCGCTTCCTGAAGCTGTTCGCTCCCCTCCTCGCGCACGTCACCGAGGAGATCTGGCGGGACATGTACGCCCGGGACGACGGGGACGGCGGGAGCGTCCACCTCGAATCCTGGCCCGAACCCCTCGGGATCCAGGCGGACCCCGAGGCCGGCGCAATCGCGATGGACGTGGTGGGCGCGCTCCGGAAGTACAAAAGCGAGAACCAGCTCCCGCTCAACGCCGACCTCGACCGCGTGGAGGTGTACGGCGACGTGACCGGCCTCGAGGAAGACATCACCGGGGTGATGCACGTGGCCGACCTCGCGGTCCGGCCCGACGCGGAGCCGCCCGTCGAGACTGTCGTCACCGGGATCGACCTCGACTACTCGCTCGTCGGGCCGGAGTTCGGCAGCGCAGTCCCGGAGATCGAGACCGCCATCGAGGACGGGGAGTACGAACTCGCCGGCGACGAGCTCCACGCGGCGGGCGAGACGCTCTCGGCGGAGATGTTCGAGGTCGAGACCGAGCGCCAGTACGCCGGCGACGGCGAGTACCTCGACGCCGGCGGAGTCGTCGTGATCGTGCAAAACGAGCACTGATCGCGAGGGCCGTTCCGGACCGAGTCGAACCGAACCGGGCCGGAGCGATCAGAGGTCGGCCCCGACCGCCTCCTCGACCGAGCCGAAGCCGTCGCGCTCGAGCAGTTCGAGCAGCCCCCTGTTGATGTCGCGTGCGATCGTCGGCCCCTCGTAGATCAGCCCGGTGTACAGCTGCACCAGGCTCGCGCCGGCCCGGATCTTCTCGTAGGCTCCCGCCGCGTCCGACACGCCCCCGACGCCGATCACGGGCACGTCGACCCGCCGGGCGGTGTACCGGACGAGGTCGGTCGCGCGGTCCGCTATCGGCTCCCCCGAGAGCCCCCCGCGCTGGGCCCGGTTCGGACTCCGCAGCGTGTTCGGTCGTTCGGTGGTCGTGTTCGTGGTGACCACCCCGTCCAGCCCCATCCCGTCGATCACGTCGAGCGCCTCCTCCAGCGCGGGCCCGGGGAGGTCCGGCGACAGTTTCACGAGCAGGGGCGAGGCGCCGGCGTCCTGCAGTTCGCCGAGGATCGCCTCCAGCGCCTCCCGGTCCTGAAGCTCGCGAAGCTCCGGGGTGTTCGGACAGGAGACGTTCACCACGAAGAAGTCCCCCGCGTCCGCGACGCGCTCGTAGGTGTAGCGGTAGTCAGCCGGCGCCTCCGAGAGCGGCGTCTCCGTCGACTTGCCGACGTTGACGCCGATCGGGACGTCCGGCAATGGGCCGCGATCCATGCGCGCCCCGATCCGGTCGGCCCCCTCGTTGTTGAACCCCATACGGTTGACTATCGCGCGGTCCTCGCGCAGCCTGAACGCCCGGGGACGGGGATTGCCTGCCTGTGGCGTTGCGGTCACGGCGCCGACCTCGACGTGTCCGAAACCCAGCGCCGCCAGCGCCGGCGTAATCTCGGCGTTCTTGTCGAACCCGGCGGCGATGCCGACGGGGTTGGGAAACTCCAGGCCGAACACCGTCGACCCGAGGCGCTCGTCCTCGACGCGACAGCACCGTCGCAGCGCCCGGATGGCCGGGGTTCGCTGGGCGGTCTTCAGGAGCCGAAGTACGAGACCGTGGGCCGTCTCGGGTGGAAACGCGAACAGCGCCCGCTTCGTGAGGTCGTACGCCCTCATCGTTCCGATCAATCACCCCGGTAGATAAGAAGCCGCCGACTCGCCGGGGAGTGCGACCGCCACGTTCAGAAGTCGTGTTCGACCTCGTCGGAGTCGGCTTTCTGGATGATGATCTTTCCGTCCCGAACCCTGACGAACACGTCGTCGCCGATCTCCATCCCGGCGACCGCGAGTTCGTCTTCGTGGAGGTTCACGTGGGCGTTGTGGTACTCCCCCCCCTCGTCTTTGGCCCCGCTCGGGCTGAGCTTGTTTTTTCGGACCATCGAAGGTGTCTCTTTCCAACTTCGTCGTAGGCTATACATAAGTGTTGTTTCGTGGCTCCGCGGTCGCTCGGGGACCTCCTCTCCCCGCGTTTCCCCCGGAGAGTCGGGGGGTTTTCCGGACGGGCAGAGCGCGCGCGAGCGCTGGCGAGGCCAAAAATTCGGTTTTTTCGCCCGATATCGGCTCCCTAACCCGGGTTTTCGCCGCTATTTCGGGGAGCGCGAAATAATGACTTAAATACTTTCTCCCCGCTGCCCGGTATTTTTATAATATATCATGTGCTCGATTGTCACGGAGGCTAAAACCATGGTACGTGAAGACGGTAAGCGGAATTTCGCGCTTCGAGAAGAGGGCGGGGACGAATCGAGCGTGTTCTCGGGTAACACACCTCGGCAGGCCGCGCTCAAGGCGGCGCGCCGGCTCGAACCAGCTCCGGGAGAGGAGGCCGCCGATCCGGAGGAGCTCCGGCTCCGGGAGAAAGGAACCGACAAGGTTCACATCTACGAGGGCTGGGCCTGGGAAGAGGAGGCGCCGTCCAACAGCCCGGACTGGATGCCCGACGAGATCACGGAAGCCAACGTCTCGAAACAGGGCATCGAACACCTCGAGGAGTAGTCGTCGAGCCGACGCCGTAGCCGGGCGGACGACGAGGTAGTCGCGGACGGACCCGTCGAATCCGACTCTTTTATCCGTGTAGTGACCAGTCGTTCGTACGCGCGGCGCACGCCCGGCGGGACGATCCGTACCAGCGGACGAATGACCGGCCGGCCTCCATCCGCGCTACAGTTTTTCGCTCCGTCGCCCCCTCCGGAGCCCCGTCCCGGCCTCTGACGTTCCGACCCGGCCTCTGACGTTCCGTCCCGGTGTCGGCCGGGAGATCGACACGCCCCCCGTGGACGATCGACCTGCGCCGTGTGGTCGGATGGCGCCTGCCGTGTAACCGAATCACGAGGCGGCGTCGTAACGACGGGGTTAAGTGGTCGACTCTCCTCGGTTGGAATGCGAACGCCCCGGGGCGACCCGGGGTCCGGCGTCCCCGCGTTCGGGGGCGTCGACCGCGTCCGATTCGACGCCCTTAACTGCAAGAGGGCACTCGGATCGTGATGCGAACGACGACCGCGATCCCGGCCGATCTCGGCTCGGGTTCGCGTGGATCGAATCGACCCGATCCGATGGGTTTAACCCGTCGGATGTGGTACGATAAGATCCGCAAGAGATGAGGATAGCGTCCCTGCGGTCCGCCGTAAGACGCGTTCTGATGTGAGCCGC
>JAZKTH010000109.1:0-8712 GCA_036625675.1 Haloferacaceae archaeon | reverse complement strand
CTCAGGCCAACTTCACGCGGCTGCAGAAGAACCCCGACCGCTCGTTCAGGCGAACCGTCCACGAGGAGTTCTACGACGAGTGGGAGACAGTCCGCAACGCGGTGGGCACGTCGCTGGAGAAACAGCTCAAGAAGGACGTGAAGATCGCCCGCGCGAGGGAGTACGACACGGCCCGGGAGGCGGCCCTGGACGGGTCGAAAATTCCGACGGAGGTGTACGACACCCTCGTCGACTCGGTCCGGGAAAACCTGGACGCGCTGCACCGTCACGCGGAGCTCAAACGCCGGGCGATCGGCGTCGACGAGCTCAGGTCGTGGGACCTGTACACCTCGCTCACCGGCGAGGAGGGGCCCGACGTGAGCTACGAGCAGGCCGCCGAGTGGATACTCGAGGCGGTCGAACCGCTGGGAGAACCGTATCGACGGCGACTCCGGGAGGGTCTCGACTCGCGGTGGGTAGACGTGTACGAGAACCGGGGGAAACGCTCCGGGGCGTTCTCCTCGGGGACGTACGACACCCAGCCGTTCGTCCTCATGAACTACCAGGACGACGTCGAGTCGATGTTCACCCTCGCACACGAGCTGGGTCACTCGATGCACTCGGAGCTCGCGAAGGAGGCCCAGCCGTGGCAGTACGCCGGCTACGACATCTTCGTGGCCGAGATCGCCTCGACGGTGAACGAGACCCTCTTGACCGACTACCTGCTGGAGAACGCGCCCGGCGACGAGCTGCGCGCCCACGTGCTGGACCAGTACCTCGAGCGGTTCCGCTCGACCCTCTTCAGGCAGACGATGTTCGCGGACTTCGAGCACCGGATCCACGCCGCCACCGAGGAGGGGACCCCGCTCACCCCGGACGCGTTCGACGACATGTACGGCGACCTGAAGGCGGAGTTTTACGGCCCCGCCGAACTCGACGACCGGATCGACCGCGAGTGGATGCGGATCCCTCACTTCTACTACAACTTCTACGTCTACCAGTACGCCACCGGGATCTCCGCGGCGGCAGCGATCGTCGAACGCGTCCGCGAGGAGGGCGAACCGGCCGCGTCGTCGTACCGGGAGATGCTCCGAATGGGCGGCTCGGCGTACCCCCTCGAGGTGGTCGAGACGGCCGGACTCGACATGACGTCGCCGGAACCGGTGGAGTCGGCGATCGGCGTCTACCGGAACTACCTCGATCGGGCGGCGGAGCTACTCGAGCTGTGAGCTCGGAGCCGGCCCCGGCCCCGGGTCCCACCTCCCCGAGCCCGAACCGACGGCCGGACGCCGACGGTTTCCGAAACCGGTAAGCGACCTCCTGCGTCACGTGTTCCCGTGTCGAAGTCACCGGGCCAGCCGACCGTTCCGCCGCTTGCGGGTCTGGGCGTCGCGATCGTCGCGATCAGCTTCGGGGCGATACTGGTGCGGTGGAGCGAGGCCCCAAGCGTCGTCGCTGCCTTCTACCGCGTGCTGTTCACCACGCTTCCGCTGTTGCCGGTCGCCCTCTTCCGGTACCGGGAGGACTTCCGGCGGATCACGCCCCGGGATCTGGGGTACGCCGTCGTCTCCGGGGCGGCGCTTGCGGTTCACTTCGGGGCCTGGTTCGAGTCGCTGGAGTGGACCAGCGTCGCCGCGAGCGTCACCCTCGTGCAGGCCCAGCCGGTGTTCGTCGCGTTCGGGGCCTGGCTCCTGTTGCGCGAGCGGGTCACCCGCCGGATGGCGCTGGGTATTCTCGTTGCCGTCGTCGGGGTGGCCGGCATGTCGTTCGGCGACCTGCTCGGCGGCGTCCTCGTGGGTCCGGATCCGCTGTACGGAAACGCGCTCGCCGTCCTCGGGGCGGTCATGGCCGCGGTGTACGTGCTCGCCGGGCGGGACCTCCGGCAGCGCGTCGCGCTCGTGCCGTACGTGGTCGTGGTGTACTCGGTGTGTACGGTGGTGCTCCTCGTGTTCGTCGCCGCCGCCGGCCATCCGCTGGGAGGGTATCCGACCCGCGAGTGGGCGCTGTTCGCCGGGCTCGCGCTGGGTCCTGGGCTGTTCGGGCACACCGTCATCAACTGGGCGCTCGGTCACCTCGAGTCGAGCGTCGTCTCCGTGTCGCTGCTGGGGGAGCCCGTCGGCGCCACGATCCTGGCGCTGGTGCTCCTCTCGGAGGTGCCCACGGCCGCGACGGTCGTTTCGGGGGCGGTCGTGCTGGCCGGCATCTATCTGACCGCCTCGGATCGGCAGGCGGCGGCGTGAGCCGACGGCGGGACGACGCGCCGGACATCGCCGACCCGGACGGTCGACACCGATTCGATCGTACTCACGCCGGCGGGGACTGGATCAGCTCGGCGATCCGGTCCCACGTCAGTTCGGTCCGGGCGGTCGCCTCCATCGCCGCGAGCGCGCCGCAGGCGTTCGCCACCGAGAGCACGTCCTCGAAGGTGTCCTCTCCGGCGACGCCGCCCCGTTCGTGCCGGTCGAGGCTGTCGAACCGGTCGTCCCCGGCGAGCCGGTCGCGGAGGCCGGGCGTCCCGAGCCAGGCGGCGAGGAACCCGGCCGCGAACGCGTCGCCCGCCCCCGTCGTGTCGACTGCCTCCACCTCGTAGCCCGGGTGCGACACCGTCCCGTCGGGCGTCGTCACCTCCGCGCCGTCGGGGCCGCGCTTGATCGCGAGGATCCCGTCCTCGGGGCCGTCCCGCCGGTAGTCCTCCGCCGCCAGTTCCGCCTCCCGGCGGTTGCAAAACAGGACGTCGACGTGGGGGAACGCCCGTTTGAACCCCCGCTCGCCGACGCGGCGACCGGGATCGAAGCTGACGGTCCCCCCGACGTCGCGGACCAGCGCGGCCAGTTCCACCGCCGTCTCGGGTCGCTGGCTCGTCAGGTGGAGGTGATCCACCTTCGAGACCACCGCGGCCGGGAGATCGGTCGCGTCGAAGGCCTCGTTTGCGCCGTCGCTCGCGAACACCATCACCTCGCCCGTGCTGTCGACGACGAGATACTTGACGGCGGTCGTGCGGTCCTTGGCGATCAGGACGTGCCCGCACTCCACCCCCGATCGGTCGAGCTCCCGGAGCGCGAACGCGCCGGAGTCGTCGCCGCCGACGCTGCCGAAGACGGTCGCGTCCGCCCCGAGTCCCGAGAGCCCGACCGCGACGTTGGCCGCGCTGCCGCCCCCCGACTGGACCAGCCGGCGGATCTCCACCTCGCCGTCCGGCTCCGGGAGCCGGTCGACGTGCATCGTCACGTCCCAGTTGATGTGGCCGGCGCAGACGACGACCGGGTCACTCACTCGACTCCCCCCACGGCTCCTCGACCGACTCGCCGAACAGCTCCCGCATCAGCGTGACGACGCTCTCGGGGGGGAACTGTCCGCTCTCGGTGACGATGGCGTCCACGTACCGTGGCGGCGTGACGTCGAACGCGGGGTTGGCCACGTCCACGTCGCCGATCTCCGCCCGCGTTTCCTCGTCGACGACCTCGCTCTCGTCGCGGGTCTCGATCTCCACCGTGTGGCCCGTCAGGGTCTCGGGGTGGAGCTTGATCGTCTGGGCGGCGACCACGATCGGCGTCCCGAGTTCCCGGGCGCTCACCGCCAGTCCGGAGGTGCCGATCTTGTTGATGACGCTGCCGTCCGCGGCGATCGAGTCGGCCCCGACGAACACGTGATCCGCGTCCCGGAGGTACCGGTGGGCCGCCGAGTCGACGATGAGCGTCACCGGCACGCCGAGTTCCCGGAGCCGTTTCGCGGTGATGTGCCCCTGGTTTCGCGGTCGCGTCTCCTTGACGAACGCCTCCAGGTGTTTGCCCTGGTCGACGGCCGCCTCGACACAGGAGAGGACGTCCGTGGAGTGGCAGTGGGTCATCACGACGTCGCCGTCCCGCAGGCGGTTCGCGCCGACCTCGCCGAGTTGCTCCTGCGCGCGGTCGAGCCGGTCGTCGAACTCGCGCGCGGCCCCGATCACGCTCCGTCTGAGCGTCTCGACGTCGTCGCCGTCCATCCGCCGGAGCACGTACCGGAGGGCGTTCGGCAGCGAGACGGCGGTCGGCCGCGTCTCGTGGAGCCGCCTGGCGGCGGCCCGGAGTTCCCGTCGGAAGGCGGTCGGGTCGCCGGCCGTGCTGGCAGCCGCTTGGGCCGCGAGTGCGTCGGCCGCCGCCGCCGCGATCGTCGCCGCCCCGCGGATCTCCATCGACGCGATGGCCTCGGCCGTCGACTCGACGGCCTCGTCCGGTGTGGGAGTGCTCATGCTCCGGTGTGGGTCCCCCTGCTAAAAGGGCGTTCCGCCCCTCGCCGACGAGGACCGGTCGGACGCCCTGAACCGCTGCCAGGGCGTGGTTCGTGGAGGAGTGGATGGGTCCGATTCGGAGAAATATTTATTCACCTGGGGACAGCAATCGAGGGCGACGTGTCCCCACGAATCGCCTCGCGTTCCCTCCATCGACCGATCCCCCGACGCCGGCGCTGCCGGCGTGACGCCCGGATCGACGCATGAGCCGCGCGTGGTGGCTCGCCCGTCGAGCGGCGTTCGCCCTCTTCGCGCTGTGGATCGTCGTCTCCGTGACGTTCGGGCTCGTCGCGTTTACCGGCGATCCCGGCGAGGCCGCCGTGGAGTTCGCCGTCGCGGCCGAGATGGCGCAAGGCGGGGCGAGCGGGGAGGAGATACAGCGGGAGGCAGAGCGGGCGGTCCAGGCCTATCGGGATGCCAGGAATCTGAACGATCCGATCCACGAACGGTACGCGAACTGGATGGTGAGCGTGGCGACCCTGGATCTCGGGACGTCCTACAGCCACCCGACGCCGGTGACGACGCTGATCGCCGACCGGCTGCGAATCACGATGGCGTACGTTATCCCGGGAATGGCGATCGCGCTCGTGGGGGGCGTGGCCGTCGGGACCTACTCGGCGCTCGGGGAGAACCGTCTCCTGAGCCGGCTGTCGACCGGCGCCACCTACACGCTGTTCGGCGTGCCCAACTTCTGGATCGCGGCGGTCGCGATTCTGGTCGGCACCTACCAGTTCGGCATCCTCTCGTTGACCGGCTACGAGCTCGAACGGGGCGTCCTCTCGGCGCACAACCGCAAGCGGCTGGCGCTCCCGGCGGTACTCCTGGGAACCGGGTTGATCGCGGAGCAGGCCAGGTACGTTCGCTCCGAGGTACTGTCCCACGAGAACGAGCTGTTCGTCAGGCAGGTTCGCGCTAAAGGGATGGGCCGGCTGGGCGTGGTCCGTCACATCCTCCGGGTGTCGCTGGTCCCGCTTTTGTCCCTGTTCTTTGCGAACCTCCTGGGCGTGCTCGTGGTGAACGTGTTCGTGATCGAGTTCGTCTTCGAGCTCCCCGGATTCGGGTCCCTGGCGTACGACGCGATCATGAACCGCAACCTGCCGGTAATCACCGGAATGACGCTTTTCATCGCGGGCGTGGGGATCGCCGGGAACTTCCTGCAGGACGTGGCGTATCTGGCGTTCGATCCCCGGATAGAGGTCGAGGATTAACCGCCGGTCGGATCGAGGGCGTCCCGGAAGAAGTCGCCGAGGAGCGCGAACGAGACGACGGTCAGGGCGAGGAACGCGATGGGGAGGGTGGAGATCCACCAGGTGTGAACGAACTGGTACTGGTGTCGCAGCCCCATCGTCGCCGTGTGTCCCCACGAGGGAACGCCGATGTCGTTCAGCAGCATGAACGAGATCGCCGCCTCCGCGAGCAGGATCCGGGGGACCGCCTGGGTGACCGAGACCGCGAGGTTGTCGAACACGTTCGGGAGCACGTGGCGCCGCATCACCTCCAGTCGGCCGGCACCCTGGACCAGCGACGCGAGGACGTATCCCTCGTTCCGGAGCTGCAGCACTTCGCTACGGACGATCCGCGCGATTCCGCCCCAGCTCAGTAGCCCGAACACCACCACGAGCACGAACAGACTCCGGCCGAACACGTAGATCGAGATTACGTACACGAGAAACGCCGGGACGGTCCCCTGGACGTCGACGTACCGCATCAGCGCGGAGTCGACACGCCCGCCGACGAAGCCAGCGACGACGCCGACCGCAAGCGCCAGCGGGACGGCCAGCGCGCCGACGACGAACGCCACCCGGAGGCTCACGCCGGCACCCAGGACGACGAGTGCGAGTATCCCGTTCCCGTGAGCGTCGGTGCCGAACGGGTACTGCCACGTGCCGTGGCACGTCCCCGGCCCCTGCGCGCCGAGGCACTGGGGCGGCACGTGATCGGAGACGGAGAAAAGCACCGGCGGCTGGTAGGCGTGTTCGAGGCTGTTGGCGCTCGCGTCGACCAGGGCGGGGCCGACGGTGCCGGCGAGGAAGAACGCGAACAGGTACAGTGCGGCCCCGAGCGCCAGCGGATCGGCACGCAGACGGCTCCAGTACCGGGCGGTCCGCTCGCGATTCCGGACGAGCGGAACGACGACGAACCAGCCGAACAGGGCGACCGAGAGGAGAAACAGCCAGTCCACCGGGGTCGGTTCCCAGCCGAACGCCAGGGGCTGGTTCGTCTCGAGTCTCGCGTAGTCGTAGCCGGCTCCCGCGAGGACGACGGCCGCGGTGAGCAGGAACCCGACGGGTCGTGACGGCATCCTCGCTGGACTGTCGCTCGTGTGACACCTCCGTCGATCGGTATCGACGGCGTCGGAAACGGGGGCGGCGTCGGAAATGGTAGCCGCGTCGCCGTCCGACGCGGGCGAGTCGGGTTCGGAAACGGACGCGTCGAAGCCAGTTTCGGTGTCGCGATCGGGAGGGGAGGGCATACTTCGAGTCGGACGATGGCCGCGCGGAGCGGCGAAACGTTGTCCCGTGGCACACGCCCACACCTAAAGAGTTTTTTGCCGGCCACGTCGCCTCGAGCTCCCCGCCTGCCGTCGGCTCGATCCCGCCGGTGGCGGCCGATCGACTCCGCGCTGATCGGACCGGCCGGCGGAGGGCTGGCGTCTCGCGTCAATCCCCGCTCGTGGGCGCCGGGGACAGCCGCAACACCCACAGGGTCTCGAAGGGGTACGCCTCCTCGCGAACCGCCTCCGTCGCGAATCCGGCGTCGGCGGCGAGCGCCTCGACCGCCTCCCGGTCGGTGAGGCTGCTGACGAGAAGCAGGACGTTTCCCGCGGGGGCGAGCACGCGGCCGACGTCGGCCAGGAACGGTTCGACGATCCGTCGGCCGGTCTCGCCGCCCGAGAGCGCGACCTCCATCCAGTCGCCCCACTCGTTGTCCGGGTCGGTGGGGAGGTACGGCGGGTTGAACGCGACGAGGTCGAAGGCGTCCGCCCGGAAGGGGGAGACGAGGTCCGTCCTGACCGCCTCGAGGCCGCGGTCGCGTGCCTGTCGACAGGCGTGGGGATTGAGGTCCGAGGCGATTACGCGGGCGTCGGCCCCCTCCCGGACCCGCTCCGCGATCCACCCCGAGCCGGTTCCCACCTCGAGCACGCGGTCGCCGTCCCGCACCAGGTCGACGGCGGCCGAGGCCAGCAGCGCGGAGTCCTCCGCCGGCTGGTAGACGTGCGTTTCGAACCCGCGACGTTCCGCGAGCTCCTCCGGGCCGCCCACGGGTTATCCCTCGCCGGCGGCCGGCCGGCCGTGTTCGGCGGCGATCCCGGCCAGCCGTGCGAACTCCGCCGGCGGGAGCTTCCCCGGCCGGCGTGAGAGCGTCGTCTCGTCGACGGCTTCCACCACCGCTTCCGGATCATCGATCCCGGAGATGTGGGCGGTGTTGCGGATCGCGTTCCGCAACGTCTTCCGGCGCTGAGTGAACAGCGCCTTCACGAATCGGAGGAAGAACGCCTCGTCGTCGACGGAGTAGGGCGGGTCCCGGGGCGTCGTCCGGACGACGGCGCTTTCGACTGCCGGCTGCGGATCGAACGCCTCCGGCGGAACGACCTCGACGATCTCCACGTCGGCGTAGTGCTGAGCGCTCACCGAGAGTCGGCCGTACTCGCTCGTGTCCCGCTCGGCGACCATCCGCTCGGCGAACTCCCGCTGAAACGTCAACACGAGGGGACGCTTCCGGGGGAGGAGCCGGAACGCGAGCTCGCTGGAGACGCCGTACGGCAGGTTCGAGACGCTCGCAGTGAACGCCGGCAGCTCCGCCTCCAGCGCGTCCGCCTCCAGCACCGACAGCCGTCCGTCACTCACTGCCGCCCCGAACTCCTCCCGGAGAAACGCCGCGAACGTCGGGTCCCGCTCCACGACGGTGACCAGTCCACCCGCCGGCGCCGCCGCGAGCAGCCGATCCGTCAGCGCGCCGGCGCCGCCGCCGATCTCCAGGAGGTGACTCAGGTCGGTCGAGTCCGGGAGGTATCCCGGGAGCCGATCGAGCACGCGGTCGTCGATCAGGAAGTGCTGGTCGCGGTCCGGGTTCCCGCGGGCGCCGGCACGGCGCACCAGGGCGTCCGGATCCCGCGTCCCGGGTTCCGTCCGGGCGGTCCCGGCGTCGCCGGCGGCCGGTCGGTCCGTCATTCGCCGGCGAACTCCTCCCGCCCGACGAAGGTCCTGTACTTCAGGTCCTCCTCGCGGAGCTCCTCCAGGATCCTGTCGACGATGACCTCCCTCGGCCGGTGGAGCCCGCTCACCCGCTCGCTGATCTCGTCGAACCCCTCGAACGGCCCACGCTTGCGCTCGTCGAGGACCGTGTTCCTGATCTTCTTCCCCACTCCGGGGAGGAGGTTGAGCTGGTGCAGCCGCAGCGTGATCGGCTGCGCCTCGTTGTAGAAGTCCACGAACCGACGTTCGTCGCGCTCGACGATTTCCTCA
>JAZKTH010000108.1:0-8849 GCA_036625675.1 Haloferacaceae archaeon | reverse complement strand
TCGGCGAGCCCGACGTCGGGGGCGGCGGTTCCCTCCACCAGCGACACCAGGTGCATCACCTCCGAGTAGCGATCGACCCGGCGGTACTCCGACACCTCGACCGAGCCGTACTCGCACACCTTCCCGAGGTCGTTCCGCTCCAGGTCGACGAGCATCGCGTGTTCCGCCCGCTCCTTCTCGTCGACCAGAAGGTCCCGCTCGTAGTCGGCGTCGGCCGCCGGCGAGTCGCCGCGCGGCCGGGTGCCGGCGATGGGCTCCGTGACGAGCCGCCGTCCCTCGCGGTGCAACAGCAGTTCCGGGGAGGCGCTCACCAGGTCGACGCCGGAGACGTCGTCCCCGCCCCCGGGGTCGCGCGCGAACTCCAGCAGCCCGGAGTACGGTGCCGGGTTGACCTCCCTCAGCGCGTCGTACGCTTCGACTGGATGGACTGCCGCCGGGGCGACGAGCCGCTGGGAGATGTTGGCCTGGAAGGTGTCGCCGTCGCGGATGTACTCTTTGACCTGCCGAACTCGGTCGGCGAACGCGGCCGGGCCGCAGTCGCTCTCGAACCGGGCCTCGGCGGCGTCGACCGGGGCGGGACCGACGCCGGGATCCCCCTCGAGCGCCCGTTCGGCCAGGTCGCGGGCGCGCTCGACTGCCGCGTCGTAGGCGGTGTCGCGGTCGTCGCGGGTCGCCTCGAGGTCGCCGTCCGTCCCGGCGTCCGAGCCGCCGACCGTCGGACACGCGGTGACGTGAAGCGTCACGTCCCCTCCGTGTGGCTCCTCCCAGGCGGCCAGCCGGTCGAACACCGCCGCCTGGAGCCTCGGGAGTCCCCGTTCGTCGACGGTCTGCTCGGGGAGCGTCTCCAGTTCGCGGGCGACGTCGTACGAGAGCCAGCCGACGACGCCGCAGGGGTACGGCACCTCACACTCCCCGCGAGCGAGTCGCCCGCCGTCCAGGAGGCCAGCCAGCGCCGACAGCGTCGGCGACGGCCGGCGGTAGTCGGCGTACGCGTCTTCACTCCCACCGGCTCCCCGGTCGGCGACGACGGCGTCGGCCCCGACGGTCAGCCGCTCGATCGGGTCGACGCCGAAGTAGCCCCAGCCGGACTGTCCGCCGGTGGTCTCCAGATAGATTCCCCCCGGCCCCTCTCGCGCGCGCCGATACGCCTCGTACGGATCCGGAACGGTCACCCGGACTTCCACCGGGACTCGCGTCCCGGGCGGGACGTCGGCGGCCGCCGCGCGGAACGCGGCTCGGTCGGTTTCCACGGCGATGCGCATGGCTCCCCGTTGGGTCGCCCGGACGAAAAGATTCCGACGGGCGGCCGGAGCCGTGGTTTCGACCCGCAATCGAGCAAGGTTTATGAGCACGGACCCTTTCGATTCGTAATGATGGCAGGATCCGAATCGGAGAGTCTCGAGGATCTCCCGCCGAGTGCCAAACTCGTGTTCAAGGTGCTCGAGTACAACGGCTCCCTGACGCAGAAGGGGATCGTCGAGGAGTCCATGCTTTCTGCACGCACGGTGCGCTACGCGCTCGAACGGCTCGAGGAGATCGGCGTCGTGGACGAGGACGTCTACTTCGCGGACGCCCGGCAGAACCTGTATCAACTGAACGGCGCCGCCGACGAGTTCATCGGCGACGACGCGGATGCGGACCCCTGTGCTGCCGACGCCGACTGATTTCCGGGAGCCGTCGGGAGCCACCGCGTCATAATGGCGGTTGTAGTGGTTTATGGATCCCCGACGACCGGGCACCGCCAAACGAACGGCTTTTTGCGCCGGCTCACCCACTCACCGGTATGGCAACCGAGACGTCGTCCAGGTTCTCCGATCACGCGCGGGGGGTGACGGTCACGACGGTCGCGTCCCTGGCGGGCATCGCGGCCGCGCTCGGCTCCGCGTACCTGTTCGGGACCACGCCGGACGCGGCACAGAACACGTACGCGGTGATCGTGATGGCCGGGTTCGTCCTGGTGCAGTTCCCGCTGCTCAAGCTCGTCGGCATCGACGTGTCGGACTTCGGCGTGAAGGACAACCTCTACGTCACGTTCATGACCTTCACGCTGTGGTTCATCACCTACACCGTCCTGCTCACCTCGGAAGTGGCGCTGTAGTATGGCCGACGACAGCATCGCGGTCGTGGACCTGGATCGCTGTCAGCCGGACCGGTGCAACTACGAGTGTGCGAACTACTGCCCGCCGAACCGGACCGGCAAGGAGTGCATCACGCTCCGCGGCGAGGACGCCGAGGAGGGCGACCCCGACCAGATCCGCATCTCCGAGGAGATCTGTCTGGGCGAGACCTGCGGTATCTGCGTCGAGAAGTGTCCGTTCGACGCGATCGAGATCCGGAACCTCCCCTCCGAACTCGAGGAGGATCCCGTCCACCGGTACGGGGAGAACGCGTTCGCGCTGTACGGGCTCCCGCTACCCCAGTCCGGGAAGGTGACGGGGATCCTCGGGCCGAACGGGATCGGGAAGTCGACCGCCGTCCACGTGCTCGCCGGTGAACTCGTCCCGAACCTGGGGGTGACCGGGAACCGAAGCGGGGCCGGCGCGGGCGAGGAACCCGGGGCCCGCGATGGAACCGCCCCCGGGGGTGGCGCCGCGAGCTCGGCCGACATCGAGGAGACCGACCCGGCCTGGGAGCCGGTGCTGGACCGGTTCCGTGGCCGGGAGCTGCAAAACTACCTGGAACGGCTGCTCGCCGGCGACGTCACCGTCTCGCGCAAGCCGCAGTACGTCGACCGGATCCCGGAGCAGTTCTCCGGGCGGACCCGCGACCTGCTCGATCGGACCGACGAGCGGGGCGAACTGGACCGGATCGTCGAGCGGCTCGGCATCGAGCCGGTGATGGACCAGTCGATCGACTCGATCTCCGGCGGCGAGCTCCAGCGGGTCGCGATCGCGGCCGCGCTGGCCCGGGAGGCGGACTTCTACTTCCTGGACGAGATCACGCCGTACCTCGACATCAGCCAGCGGATGACCGTCGCCCGGCTGATCCAGGAACTGGCCGAGACGGAGGACCGGTCGATGCTCGTGGTCGAGCACGACCTCGCGATTCTGGATCTCCTCGCCGACTCCCTGCACGTGGGGTACGGGGAACCGGGCGCGTTCGGTGTCATCACCGACCCCAAGTCGGTGCGAAACGGGATCAACGAGTATCTGGAGGGCTACCTCGACAACGAGAACATGCGGATTCGGCCCACCCGGATCGAGTTCGAGGAGCACGCTCCCCGGACCGCGACGACCGGGCAGCCGCTCGTGGCGTATCCCGACCTCTACCACTCCTACGGGGAGGGGGAGTTCGAGCTCACCGTCGAGGGGGGCACCGTCTACGAGTCGGAGGTGCTGGGGATCGTGGGCCCGAACGGGATCGGGAAGTCGACGCTGGCGAAGCTGTTCGCCGGTCGACTCGACCCCGACAGGGGGGACCTCGACTTCCGGCTCGACATCGCGTACAAGCCCCAGTACGTCGAGATCGACCAGCCGATGCGCGTGGACGCCTTCCTCTCCTCGATCACCGACGAGTTCGGCACCTCCTACTGGAACACCGAGATCGCCCAGCCGCTCCAGCTCGATCGCGTGATGGAGCAGAACCTGACCGACCTCTCGGGCGGCGAGCGCCAGCGGGTGGCGATCGCCGCGTGCCTCTCTGAGGAGGCGGATCTGTACCTGCTCGACGAGCCGTCGGCCCACCTGGACGTCGACCAGCGGGTGGAGGCGACCTCGGCGATCCGGCGGTACGCCGAGAACCACGACGCGACCGTGATGGTGATCGACCACGACATCTACATGATCGATCTGCTCGCCGATCGGCTGATGGTCTTCGACGGTGAGCCGGCGGTCGAGGGCCACGCCTCGCGGCCGCAGGCGATGCGCGAGGGGATGAACGACTTCCTCTCTGATCTGGAGGTGACCTTCCGCCGGGACGAGCGCACGGGGCGACCGCGGATCAACAAGCCCGGCTCGCAGAAGGATCGCCAGCAAAAACGCGACGGCGAGTACTACTACTCCGCCTGACTCGCGACGGAGGCTGGGGGAGTTCAGGCGCCGGTCTTTTCCACCTGATACCACTCGCCGTTCCAGCTGAGCAGGTACTCGAAGCCACACCGCAGCGTGAGCAGTCCGAATCCGGGATACACCAGCGGCACGAGCAGCAGCGCCGGGGTGAGGTCGACGACGTGGCCCGCCTCGTAGTCGCGGTACAGGACCGGTGCCACCGCGAGACCGATCGCGACGAACGGCAGCAGGAAAAACGCCTCGAGGTCGAGCACGAGAAGCAGTGCGATCTTCGCGGCGAGCGCGACCAGGAAGACGCTCGCGGCGAGGCTGGAGACGATTCGGGCCGTCGAGAGCTTGCCCCGGAGCCCGCCGCGTTCGTATCCGCCCCGCAGCGCCTTGAACAGGACCTCGATGTGGCCGAGTCGCCACCGCTTTCGCTGCCCCCACAGGTCCCGCAGCGTGTGCGGCGCCTCCATCTCGTTGGTCAGATTCCGGGACTGGCGAACCGCGAGCCCCTCCCGGTAACACTTGTGTGCGAAGTCGATGTCCTCGGTCAGCAGGTAATCGAGGCCGTCGACCGCCTCGAACGCCTCGCGGGTGAACGCCGTGGAGGAACTCCGGCAGTACGTGAATCCGAGCGGCTCGACCAGCTTGTAGCCCGCGTGGAACAGCAGGCGTTCGCAGTACGCGAGCGCCTCCACCGGGCCGGTGACGCGGGGCACCCGCCGGGCCTGAAAGACGTCCTGCCCCCCGTCGGTGAGGTGGTACATCGCCGTCGGCACGAAGTCGGGGTCGATTCGCTCGTCCACGTCGAACGCCGCGACGTAGTCGGCGTCGACTCGTTCGACGGCGTCGTTTATGGCCCCGGCCTTCGATCCGGGGTACCGGTTCACGATCGCCCGCACGTCGGGATGACTGGCGTGTCCCCGGGCGACCGACAGGGTCGGCTCGTCGTCCGGTTCGCCCACGATGACGACCTCGAGGTTCCGGTAGTTCGACGCCAGGAGCGTCTCGACGCTCTCGGGGATCACGTCGGCGTCGCGGTACACCGGCACGATCGCGGCGACCCGGGGACCCTCCAGGACTCGCTCGTCGGGACCGGACTCGCGGTACACCTCGTGGGCGAGCATGGCGCCGCTAACCAGCACGGCCACGGTGAACGCGAGCGTGGCCGGTACCGCTTCGACCGTTGCGATCCGGACGATCAGACCGGGGAGGTCCAGGGTGACTGTCTCAGTCTGGATCCCCTGGTAGAGCCCGACGGCCAACACCGCGACGACGGCGATGCCGTACCCGATCCGCTCGGCTACGCCCCGGAGTACGCCGAACATATCCGGAACGAGCCGTCGACTCTTTGTGAATCTGTCGGATTCAGTCACGTCAGAAGCGAGTCGAACCAGAGGAACAGGACCGCCAGGATGGCCTCGAACGACAGCGTCCCGACCGCCGAGAGGACGAGGAACTTCCGGCCGGACATGTCCGACAGCCCCGCCGGAACGGTGAGCATGCCGCGGGTGAAAAGCAGCGTGTTGCTCACGGGAACCACGACCGGTCCCCAGCGCTCGAACCAGCCGTCGAACCGGTCGAGCGTCGATTCGGACACCCGGAACCAGCGCTTCTGCAGGAGGTACTCCCGCCCGCCGTGCCGGGCCGCCCGGAACAGCGCGTACTGGCCGATCGTCGCCCCGACGACGGCGATCCCCAGCACCGCCACGACCGTCGCGGGCTCCGTCCCCAGCAACAGCAGGGAGCTGGGAACCACCAGTTCGCTCGGCATGAAGTACATCAACATCGCTCCCTCGAGCACGAACACGCCGAGCAGCACGAGCAGGGCCCACTCGGAGTCGAGCCACGCCCGGAGCCACGGCGGCATCTCGGCGAGCTGGATGGGGGCGACCGCGCCGTCGAGGGGCGCGAACGGGACCGATCCGGGAACCATCGGTACGGGCCTACTGAACTGGGCGTAATGGGTCTTGCGTTCGGTTCTCCCGCACCTCCCTTCCGTTTCCGCGCCGAACCGGGGGCGTTTTTGCCGCGGCGGGGCCAACCGCGGGTATGGATCCAACGACCCGCCCCCCGGGATCCGATCGACCGGATCGTCCACACCGGCCACACCGCCCGCGTCGGCTGCGGACCGACGGCGTCCGGCCGCTGGTTCGCGAGACCGCGCTGTCGGCCACCGACCTCGTGGCACCGGTGTTCGTCGACGCGACCGCCGACGAGCGGGTGCCGATCCCGTCGATGCCGGGCCACGAACGCGTTCCCGTGGAGGCGGCCCTCGACCGCGTCGAGGAGGTGCTCGAGACCGGCGTCGAGGCGGTGATCCTGTTCGGGATCCCCGACGCGAAGGACGACCGCGGCTCGCGGGCGTACGCAGAGGACGGCGTCGTCCAGCGCGCGCTGCGGGCGATCTCGGCGGAGACCGACGCGTACGTCATCGGCGACGTCTGTCTCTGTGAGTACACCGACCACGGCCACTGCGGCGTGCTCGAGCCCGACGCCCGGTCGGATCCGACGCTGACGGTTCGCAACGACGACACCCTGGCGTTGCTGGCGGAGACGGCGGTCTCGCAGGCGGAGGCCGGCGCGGACATGGTCGCACCCTCGTCGATGACCGACGGGATGGTGGGCGCGATCCGGACCGCGCTCGACGACGCGGGCTTCGAGGAGGTGCCGATCTTGAGCTACGCGGTGAAGTACGAGTCGGCCTTCTACGGCCCGTTCCGGGACGCGGCGGACGGCGCACCGGCGTTCGGGGACCGGCGCCACTACCAGATGGACCCGGGCAACGCCCGCGAGGCCATCCGCGAGGCGCGCCTCGACGTCGAGGAGGGCGCAGACGCCCTGATGGTCAAGCCGGCGCTTCCGTACCTCGACGTCGTCCGGGACGTCCGCGAGTCGTTCGACGTCCCGGTGGCGGCGTACAACGTCTCCGGGGAGTACGCGATGCTCCAGGCCGCTGCCGAGAAGGGCTGGCTCGACCTGGAGGCGACCGCCCGCGAGTCGCTTCTGTCGATCAAGCGGGCCGGGGCGGACCTGATCGTCACCTACTTCGCCGAGGACGTCGCCCGCCGGCTGTGAGGGGCGGCATCCTCGTCGGGCGTGAGGGGCGGAAATCCCGCCCGCGACGCCGGCAGATGGACAGGATTTTATGGACGCCAGAGCAAGGGACGGCTACTATGGGCAAGAAATCGAAGGCCAAAAAGAAGCGGCTGGCCAAGAAGGAGCGCCAGAACACGCGCGTTCCCGCGTGGGTGATGATGAAGACGAACATGGAAGTGACCCGCAACCCGAAGCGCCGAAACTGGCGGCGTAACGACCTGGACGAATAATGAGCACGAGCGACTTCGAAGAGCGCGTCGTGACGGTTCCGCTCCGGGGCGTCAGGAAGGCGGCCGTCCAGGAGCGCGCCGACGAGGCGATGTCGATCGTCCGCGAGCACCTCGCGCGTCACTTCAGCGTCGAGGAGGACGCGGTCCGGCTCGACCCGAGCATCAACGAGGCGGTCTGGGCCCGTGGTCGGCAGAACCCCCCCTCGAAGCTCCGCGTGCGCGCCGCCCGGTTCGTCGAGGAGGGCGAGGCGGTCGTCGAGGCGGAATCGGCCTGACGTGCTTCGGGCTTCCTTCGTCGGTTCGTCGTACCTCGGCGTGTTCGCCAGGGCGACCGACCGGATCCTGCTGGTTCGTCCCGACCTCGACGAGGGACTGGTGAGCGACCTCGCCGAAGAGCTGGCGGTGACCGCCCACCCGACCACGGTGGCCGGATCGAACACCGTCGGCGCGCTCGCCGTGGGGAACGAGAACGGGCTGCTGGTCTCCGAACGCGTCACCGGGCGGGAGCGGGAAGGGATCGAGGAGGCCACCGACCTGCCGGTGGCGGAACTCCCCGGCCGGATCAACGCCGCCGGGAACGTCGTGCTCGCCAACGACTACGGCGCGTACGTCCACCCCGAACTCACCGACGAGGCCGTCGCCGCGGTCGAGGAGACCCTCGCCGTGCCCGTCGAGCGGGGGAGCCTCGGCGACGTCCGGACTGTCGGGACCGCAGCGGTCGCGACCAACCGCGGCGCGCTGTGCCACCCGAACTCCCGCGAGCCCGAACTCGAGGCGCTGGAAGCCCACCTCGACGTGCGCGCGGACCTGGGGACGATAAACTACGGCGCGCCGCTGGTCGGCTCGGGCCTGCTCGCCAACGACGCCGGCTACGTCGCGGGCGAGGACACCACCGGCCCGGAACTGGGGCGCATCGAGGACGCGCTCGGTTACATCTAGGCCCGGATCGCGTCGAAGCCGTCGACCGGCGTCACGCTGTAATCGATCGTGAGCGTGTCCTTCGTGGCCCGGATCTTGCCCACGAACGACGAGATCTCCTCGAGCTCCCCCTCGAGCACGAACAGTTCCATGCAGTAGTGGTCGCCGACGTGGCTGTGGAAGTTCGAGGCCACGAGCTCCTCGTGTTCGTGCCGGAGATGCATCATTCGCTCCTCGACTGTCGTCGTCTCGTAGTTGAAAAGCACCGTCACGATCGCCATCAGCTGGCGGTCCTCGAGCCGGCTGTCCTCGAACTCGTCGAGGAGGTTCCGCGACGCCTCCCTGACGACCTCGCTGCGCCCGGTGTAGCCGTGATCCGTCGCGAACTCGTCGATCCGCTCGAGCAACTCCTCCGGCATCGAGACGCTGACTACGGTCATGTATTAAACGAGACGCACAAAGATGTTAATATTTATTATTCGGAGCGGGGACGGCCGTCCCGGATTGCGAGGTGGACACCTCGGGGCCTGACTCCGAGGCCGTCGACCGGGCCTTTCACGTACCGTGCTGCCAGGAGGAGAGGTACTCCTCCTGTGCGGGCGAGAGGGTG
>JAZKTH010000107.1:0-8857 GCA_036625675.1 Haloferacaceae archaeon | reverse complement strand
CCCCGGCTATCGCCGCCCCGCCGTCGGTTTCCACGGCAACGAGCGTGCCCATACGGATACCTCGGCCGTGACCGACAAGGGAGTTCCCCCGGCGAGGTGGGGGAGCCAGTCCGAACCGAGCTCCCGGTTCCGGCACAATTTTTGCGGGGCGCGTTCCAGTTCCAGTCGACGCCGGCAATCGGCGTCGGGGAGTCATCATGATCGACACGATACTGTTGCCGACTGACGGGAGCGACGCCGCCCAGAACTCGATCGAGCGCGCCTACGAACTCGCGGAACAGTTCGGCGCCGAACTGCACGTGCTGTACGTCGTGGAACTCGAATCGATTCCCACGTTCCCGAACCTGGACGCCGAGCCGATGCGCGAGGCACACCGGCGGCGGGCGGAAGACCTGCTCGAGGGGATCGAGGCCGACGCGCCCGCCGGCGTGGACGTCACGACCGTCATCGAGGAGGGACACGCGGACGATCGAATCGTGGCGTACGCCGAAGCACACGACGTCGACGTGATCACGATGGGCACCCACGGCCGGGAGGGACTCGGCCGAGTGTTGATCGGTAGCGTCACCGAACGGGTGATCCGGGAGGCGCCGTGCTCGGTGATGGTGACGCCGATGGACCAGTCCTGACCGCCGTTCGGATCACTCGTCCGGCTCATCTACGCCGCGGATCTCGAACCTCGCCCCACCGGTGTCGCTTTCGGTTACCGCGACCGTCCAGCCGTGGGCGTCGACGATCCCCTTCACGATCGCGAGTCCGAATCCGGTCCCGTCGGTGTCGGTGGTGTACCCGGATTCGAACACCTGGTCCCGGGCGTCCGTCGGGATCCCGGGTCCGTCGTCCGCGACGTAGAAGCCCGTTCCCTCCGAGAGGGGCCCCACGGTGATCGTGACGCCCGCGTCCTCGGTTTCTCCGTCTTCGGGCTCAGAATTCCCCTCCCCGTCCCCGTCCGTCACGGTGCCGTGCTCCACGGCGTTGCGAAACAGGTTCTCCAGCAACTGCTGGAGTCGGTCCGGGTCCGCGTGAAATTCCAGCTCGCCCTCCACCCGCAGCTCCCCGCCGTCGCCTTCGACCATCGACCAGGACTCCCGGGCGACCGACGCCAGTGCGACGCGCTCGACCTCGTCGATCGGCTGCCCCTGGCGGGCGAGCGCCAGAACGTCCTCGACGAGTTCCTCCATCCGGTCGAGCGCGTCCGCCACGGCCTCGAGGTGCTCGCTTTCGCGTTCCTCTCGGGCGAGCTCGAGCCGGCCCTCGGCGACGTTCAGGGGATTCCGGAGGTCGTGCGAGAGCATTCCCGCGAACTCCTCGAGGCGCTGGTTTTGCCGCTCCAGCTCCCGCCGGTAGCGCTCCCGGTGGGTGACGTCCGTGAGCGTGATCACCTGACCCGTCCGCGTGTGTCCGGTGGTGAACGGGTTCGTCGAGAGCTGGTAGTAGCGGACGCCCTCGAGGCCGTCGACCTCGACTAGCTCCTCGCCCGCACTCACGTGCTCTGCGAGGCCGGGGACGACCGATTGGAGGGGTTCTCCGATCGATCCCGTCAACTCCGGAAAAAGCTCGCCGGCGCGTCTGTTGTAGTCGCGAAGCCTCCCCTCGTCGTCGAGCACGACGACGGGATCGTCGTGTGCGCCCGCGAGTTGGACTCGCTGGAACCGGTCGAGGAAGACGAAAAGCACCCCGATCGCGAACGCCGCGACGCCGATCGGGGAGTAGGTGAACTGCAACACGGTCGTGGTGACGGCACCCAGCAGGTCGAGCACGACGGGAAGGCCGGTCAGCGCCACGAGCGCCCCGAGCGGTTTGGTGTCGCCGCCGACCTGGAAGAACAGCTCGTACAGCATGAAGAAGCCGACGCTGGCGAGCGAGTACGCTACGCCCATCACGATCCAGTGGAACGGCTGGTGGTGTATCGCCAGGTGTGAAAACGGAACGCTCGCCAGTTCGACCGTGAAGTACTGGTGATGGAGCGGATTCGTGAGCTTGATCGCGAGAACCGCGAGATAGACTCCGAGTGCGATCCCCCGTACCGTCGCGTTTCGGTGCAACGATCGCCCGGTGTACGCCGAACAGAAGTACAGCCACGGACCGACCGCAGCGAAGCCGACGACGAGTCCCGCGAGGTAGAACCCGTACTTGAGTTCCACCGAGGGCGAGAGGAGATACCCCACGTGGGACGTGGCCCAGGCTCCGCTCGCGAGCAGCAGCGTGTACAGTCCCCACCGGGTGTCCTCGTCCTCGACCGCGTCGATCTTCAAGACCCCGGCGAAACTGCCCAGCGCGGCCGCCGCGAAAACCAGGACGTAGCCCAGGAAGATCGGCCCGGTCGACGGGAACGATGCGTCCATCGTTCAAACTCGATCAGGTTCACCGTATCAGCCTTTCGAATGCCGCATCGGAGGCCGACACGACACGTGGCCGAGCAGCCGGATCACGGGCCCGAATCAGGGCCGTTCGACTCTCTCGGGCTCAGTGTCGGTTCCGGGACGACCGTCCCCCTCGTCGCCGTCGTCGTCCCCGCCCGTTTCGGTGGTTTCGGCTACGACGTCGCTTTCCTCGTCCGCTTCCCCGGTTTCGGCTGTTGCTCCGCCAGCGTCGTCGGGTTCGTGGCCTTCGGCCCCGATGCTCCCGTCGTCTCCCGTTCCGCCATCAGCCTGTCCATCCGTTCCGCCTGTTTTTCCCGTTTCGGTCGTTTCACCCCGGCCGACAGGCCCCACGTCGTCGATTCCCCCATCGTCTTTGCCCGGCCGGTCGGCGATCGGCAGCCAGCCGGCTCGCGTCCCGAACCCGGCGACCACGAGGACGAGACCGAGACCGAGGAGCACCCACGACTGACCTATGAACACTCCGACTACGCGGTCGAACAGTCCCAGCAGGAGGTCCGCGAGTCCCGGGGAGAGTCCCTCCTGAGCGGCGATCGAGTCGAACTCCACCTCGACGGTCCCCTGGAGCAGCGTCAGCCCCCCGACGCCGACGCCCCCAGCCAGTGCCGACGTGGACCCGACGACGAACAGTCCGCCCGACCGGGTGGCGGTCGCGCGGCCCACCAGTAGCGCGAGAACCACCGCGAGGATCGGGAGTGCGATTGCGAGGTTGTCCAGGAGGGACACGCCCTCGCGGACGGTTTCGAGCTGTTCCCGATCCTCGGCGGTCAGCTCGTCCGTGAGCTCGACGGTGTCCGGTATCTCCTCGTCGAGTTGCCGTTCGGCCGCCGTCTCGGCGGCGGCGATCAGGTTCGCCTCGGCGTCCTCCACGTCCCCGAGGAACTCCTCGTAGGTCGCGTCGGGCTGGACGAGGCCGTCGACGTAGACGGTCCCCAGCTCGACGGCGGCGTCGGCGACCGGCCCGGGATACTCACCGGCGGCGACCTCCTCCTCGATCCGAGTTATGGCCTCGGCCCGTATCTCCCCGCGAGCCTGGTCGTAGGCGGCCTCGAGTTCCCGATCCGAGAGTTCACGGTCGGTCTCCTCCTGAATCCGCTGTTTTTGCTCGGCCTCGAACTCCTCTCTGGCGGCCTGGAACTGTGACTGGCTCTCGGTCATCCCGGCGAACCGCGGATCGAACTCGGAGACGTCCATGCTTTCGACCACGTCGCTGGCGATCTCCGACGCGACTTCGCCCTTGAGCGGTTCCACGTCGACGGCGACGTAAAGATCCTCGCGCTCGCCGTGGAGATACGCGTACAGCCTGTCGATGTTCCTCTCCGTCTGTTCCTGTAGATACTCTTCGGTGACCGACGCCGCCAACAGTTCGTCCGGCGAGGACTCCACTGCCGCGGCGTCACCCCCTTCCGGTTCCCCGGCGGCGTCCGTCGCCAGTTCGCTTTCCATCTCCTCGAGCGCCACCTCGTAGGCGCCCTCCTCCTCCAGACTCTCCTCGACGAACTCCCCGTCGAGAGCGGTCCGTTCTACTCCCACGACCGCGTTTGCAGCGACCAGAGAGACGAGCAGGAAGAACCCTAACAAGCCGACGACCAGGATTCGTCCCAGATTACGCGCCATGTTTTCAAACGTCAGATAGAGTCCCAAATACGGTTCGGTTCTATTACTGTATTTGAGAATCGGGTTCCGTCGACAGTTGCGAACCGGATCCAGTCGAGTATCGGATCGCGTTTCGGACGCGAGTCGGGACCCTCTTGACGGAGTGGGTTCTACTCCTTCGCGTCCGGATCGGCCCGCGGGCCGACGACGCGCGTCAGGAGACGATCCATGAGCCACGAACCAGAAAAGCAGTACAGCGAAAGCGTCGAGATGTATCTCAAGGAAATCTACTTGCTCTCCCGCGAGGGTGAGTCGGCGAAGACCGGGCAACTGGCCGACTCGCTGGACGTGTCCCCGCCGAGCGTGACGGAGATGGTCGACCGCCTGGAACGGCGGGGCCTCGCGACCCACGAGAAACACCGGGGGACCGACCTGACCGAGGAGGGAATCCGGGAAGCCGAGCGAGTGCTCCGGAAACACTGTCGCATCGAGCGATTCCTGGTCGAACAGCTCGGGAAGACCTCGGACTTCCACGAGGAGGCGTGCCGGCTCGAACACGCCATGAGCGACGACGTGGCCCGCTCGCTCGACCGGTTCGTCGACCTTCCCGACGAGTGTCCCGACTGTTACGACCCCCACGCCAACCACTGTTCCCGGCTGTTCGATTGAGTATCGACTACACCGGGAACGAGACGAACCGAACGGTGGCGACTCGACGGCGAGGGGCTTTTCTCGGTCGGTGGCGTAGCGTCGTTGATGCGCTTCGGACTCTTCGACATGATCGGGCTCGCGGGGACCCTGGTGTTCGCGCTTCCGGTCGCCAACGTCGGCGCGATCCGCTTCTTCCAGGGGGAGACGCTGTTCGGCGCCGCGCTCGTTGCCGTCGCCGTCGCGATGGTGGTTCTCCCCCAGTACTTCTTCGATCCCGCGCGGATCGTCAGCGGGCTGTTCAAAGGACTGCTGCCGCGCCGTCTCCGGCCCGAGGCCGACGGGGACGGCGCTCCAGCCGGCGACGAGCAGTCGGCCGAACGGTGACCGTGGCCGGCTCGGAAACGCAAACCGCCGACGGCCGACAGATCAGGTCGGCGTTTCGGCTTCGATCGACGAGGATATCTCCAGTTCCTCGAGCAGTTCCGCTGTCGGTTCGGAGCGGATCTCCCCACAGAGGAGGACGCTGATCGGAAGCGTCGGCGCTCCCTTGATCACGTTCTCGAGGAGCACGAGCCGCTCGCGCGCCCGCGACATCCCGACGTAGAACACCCGGCGCTCGTTGTCCGTCACGATGGGGACCGGGTTCGTCGTCTTCGTGAACTTCCCCTCGACTCCCGGGACGGCTGCGGGATCGTCCACGGAGGCGGCCATCTGTTCGACGACCTTCTCGGTGAGGTCGGTCCCCACGAAGACGTGGTCGGCCTCCCGCCCCTTCGCCGAGTGGATCGTCCCCACGCGAACCCGGTCGGGGTCCATCCCCTGGTAGTCACCCTCGAAGTAGGCGGACACGGAGTTTCGCTGGAAGCTCGTCACCTTCCGCAGCATGTCGCCCGCGCTCGACGGTCCCGGCATGAACGGGACGTATTCGCGGATCCGATCGGGATCGACGTCGATTTTGGCGATGTCCTCGACCTCCGCCGCTTCCTCGACCTCCTCGAGGAAGTCGTAGAACTCTTCCCGGTCGTTCGTCCCGAACGCCGACGCCTGCAGCATGTCGGCGAGTCGTCGCGCCTGGAGCCCGGTGACCTGTTCGTCGGCGTCGATCGCCTCGACGGCGCGCACGTAGTCGGTGAGCCGATCGGTCCACATCCGCTGGTCCGTGAGCGCGCTGAACGGGATTCCCAGCCCGATGAATTCGTCGACGAACTGGAACAGCTGGTACCGCGCCCGGAACAGCACCATGATCGTCCCCTCCCCGTCCTCGACGGTGTAGCGGACGTTCCGGGCCACCTCGAGCATCGAGGGGTTCTGTTGTGCCTCCACGATCCCTCCCTCCTTTCTGGGTTTGAGGTCCTTCTCCTGGCGCTTGTCGATGTGCCTGACCTCGGCGTTCACCGCGTCCAGGATCCGCGAGGGGAGCCGGTAGGAGTTGGGCAACACGACGTCCTCGTCGACGGGAGTGTCCAGAAGCAGGTCCGGGTCGGCCCCCTGCCACGCGTACACGACCTGGTCGTCGTCGCCGGCGATCAGCACCTTCCGCATGTGCGGGCGCCACTCCTCGTACACCCCGTACTGGAGCGTCGTGATGTCCTGGAATTCGTCGATCACCAGGTAGTCGACGTTCGGAAGCAGCGAGCGCTGCTGGACCCGTTCGAGCATGTCGGCGAATCCGACCAGCCCGTGTTCGCCCTTGTAGGTCCGCCACGCGCGGATCGTCTTGGGGATGTCGACGCGGTCGTCCGACGAGGGCCACGTCGGGGTGTACTTGTTCCCCTCCTGGGCGTTCGGATCGATCTCGGGGGGGAGACGGACCTCCTCGACGTTCCACTGGAAGGGGACGTCGTACCAGTCGGCGACGTCTCGCTGGGTTCGCTGGAGCCACTGGGAGGTCGCGATGATCTTGTTTCCCAGCGTCGTAGAGCGGGCGGTTCGGCGCCCGGCGCCGCTGTACTCGTCCTCGTACTCGACGCCGTACTCCTCGCAGAACTCCTGTTTGTCGTCCTCGCTCACCACGTCTCCACGAGAGAGGCCGAGGAGTTCGTACGCCTTCGCGTGCATCGTACAGACGTTCCCCTGCAGGGAACGCGGGGAAACGTCCAGGCGTTCCGCGAGTCGTTCGCGGACCTCGGCGGCCGCCGCCCGGGTGTACGAGACGACGAGTACGTCCCGAAAGGTCACGTCTTCGTCCTCCAGCAGCTCCTCGACGCGGTCCAGGAGAGCGGTCGTCTTCCCGCTCCCGGGCCCACCGAACAGTCGAGTTACCGTCGGTTCCGAACTCATTACACGTTCTCAGCGTCCGAAGTACTATAAACGACGTGGCTACCTTCAGCCCGTGAAAACGGTCGCTTCGGTCGCCTCGATGCCCGGAAACGGCCGATCACTTCGCCTCGATCCTTCGTTTCTTCGACGCTGTCCTGCACGTCACTCCCAGTACCGCACAAACGCTATACCGCCCGCCGGTGGGGGCCCTCAATCATGAGGATGTCCAACACACACAAACAAAGATTAATAAACAGCCGTCCAAGGCTTCGCGTGTCCCGGTTCCCGCCGGGGTGATTCACCCGTGACCACGCACAGTACCGCGACGCTGGCGCTCCTCGGCCGGAAGTGGCCAGTGCGTGCCGTTCGTGGTTGCGTGGTCGGATTCCCGGCCGTCGCCCCGTAACCGCGGACCCGGCGACGGCTGCGCTTTCTCCGCCTCCCGACCGGCGAGGCGTCGCCGTCGCCCCCGGCCCCGTTTCGACTTCCGACCGTCACCACTCACAGGGACAACCAAACCATGGCAGCAGCACGACACGAGACGCAACACGCGCGCGACGCGAAGACCGTCGAGGCTCGCGTTCGCGTCGAGATCCCCCGCGACTGCGAGGGCGACCTGCAGGACGGTCTGGAGGCGAAGCTCGGCAGACCGACTCCCGTCGAGCGCGTGTCTGACACCGAGATTCACGGCCTCCGCCCGCGGCTCAACGACCTCAGCGTCGACGCGACGGTCCAGCTCCGGGTTGCCGTGCGGGGGACGGCTCTGCGGACCGACATCGAGACCGTCGTCGGCGTCCGGGACGTCGCCATCGCTGACGAGCCCCGCTGACGATCGCCACCGACGATCGCCGTGGTCGACCCGGACCCTCCAGGCAGCATCGATCGCACCCGCCCCGAGAGGGAGCGGGTCGAACCGACACAACCGACGCCGAATCCGACGGAGAAACCGATGTTAGACCCCAACCAGACGCCCTACGAACAGCGAACTGCCCGCCCCGCCGAATCGTCACAACGCCCCGCGCTCGTGGTCGGCTTCTTCGCCGCGATCGCGGTCGCCGTCCTGGCGACCTGGTTCCCCGCCCAGCTGGGCTACCTGGGCGCGGCAGCGCTGGGCGCAGTCACGCACCGTACGCTCGCCTGACGTCCCGTCGATCGTGTCGCCAGTCGCCTCGCACGTGTATCGACGATCGTCCAGTCAGCGAGAGCTCGATCGTTCGACGCCGCCCGGATCGCCGAACGAAACGCAAGACGGTTTACTGCCACGGCTGTTGTCGTTCGTATGGACGATCTTCTCGACGTGGCGGCACGGATCGCGGCGGCCGGGGACGCGTGTGACGCCTGTCTCGGTCGCCCGTTCGCGGACCGGAGCTACGGCCTCTCGAACGCCGAGCGGGGCCGGTCGCTCCGGATCGCCCTCGCGCTCCGCGAGGACGAGGAATCGACGGCGGTCGATCCGGACGACTGCTGGGTGTGCGAGGGGCTTTGTGGTCGATTCGACGAGTGGGCACGGCGGTGCGTCGAGTCGGTCGAGGACGTGGAGTTCGACACCTACCAGGTCGGCACGCGAGTCCCGCCGCTGCTGGAGGAAAACGAACGGCTGCTCCGGGAGGAGGCGGGCCTCGACGCCGACGCCGGCGAACCCCTCAAGTCAGAGGTGAACCGGGAGGTCGGCAAGCGCGTCGGCCGACTCACGGACACGCAGGTTTCCTTCCGGCGGCCCGACGTCCAGTTCACGATCGACGTCGCCGAGGACCGGGTCGAACGGCAGATCAACAGCGCGTTCGTCTACGGACGGTACCGGAAGCTCGAACGCGACATCCCCCAGACCGAGTGGCCCTGCCGGGAGTCACGGCTCCGGCAAGAAGGGCGGACGGAGGTGCGACCACTGCGGCGGTTCCGGTTACCTCTACGATCACAGCGTCGAGGGGTACGTCGCCCCGATCGTCCGCGACGTGATGGACGGCACTGAC
>JAZKTH010000106.1:0-8931 GCA_036625675.1 Haloferacaceae archaeon | reverse complement strand
CGAGTACCAGAACGCGGAGCCTGACGGCCCCGAGGAGGTAGGGGAGCTACAGCGCCGGTTCGCCAGCAGCCAGGACCCCGACTACGACCTGATCTGCTGTATCGGGTTCGTCCAGGCGACGGACCTGCTCGACAACGCGCAGGAGTTCCCCGATCAGAACTTCATGATCGTCGACGCGGTCGTCGAGACCGAGGACGGGGAGCTGGTCGACAACGTCGCGAACTACGTCTTCCGCGAGCACGAGGGATCGTTCCAGGTAGGGGTCCTCGCGGGGATGCTCACCGGAATGGAGTACGATCACGGCGGGGGGTCGACGAACCCCGACGAACGGATGGTCGGGTTCGTCGGCGGCATGGAGATCCCGCTCATCGAACGGTTCGAGGCCGGCTACAAGGCCGGCGTGCAGTACGTCGACGAGGACATCGAGTTCACATCGGCGTACGCGGGGGACTGGAACGATCCCTCGACCGGTCAGGAGATCGCCGGATCGATGTACGACGACGGCGCAGACGTGGTCTACCACGCGGCCGGCGGAACCGGGTCCGGCGTCTTCGAGGCGGCCCAGTCGGCGGGACGGTATGCGATCGGCGTCGACAACGACCAGTCCCTCAGTGCCTCCGAATTCTCCGACGTCATCGTCGCTTCGATGATCAAGCGGGTCAACACCGCGGTGTACGAGTCGGTCGAAGACATGGTGAACGACGAGTTCCAGGGCGGCGGAGTGAACGATCTCGGCCTCGCGGAGGACGGCGTCGGGGCCGTGATCGGCCAGGATTTCGAGGGCGAACTGCCGACGGAAATCACCGACGAAATAGAGTCCACGCGGCAGGCCATCGTCGACGGTGACATTTCCGTCCCCGACAACCTCGACGACGTGTGACGGTCCGCCATGAGCGAGCAAGCCGGGGAAGAGACGACGCGTAGCGCGGGCGGGGACCGTTACGCGGTCCGGATGGAAGGCATCACCAAACGGTTCCCGGGAGTCGTCGCAAACGACGCGATCGACTTCGCGGTCGAACGCGGCACCGTCCACGCGCTGGTCGGCGAAAACGGCGCCGGCAAGACGACGCTGATGAACGTCCTCTACGGTCTGTACGAACCGACGGAGGGATCGATCGTCGTCGACGGGACCGAACGCGACTTCGACAGCCCGCGGGACGCCATCGACGCCGGCATCGGGATGATCCATCAGCACTTCATGCTCATCCCGCCGATGACCGTGGCCGAAAACATGGTGCTGGGTGAGGAACCGACGAAATTGTTCGGCCTCCTGACCGACGAGAAGCGCGCGATCGAGGAGACGCGGGAACTGGCCGAGCGGTACGGCTTCGCCATCCACCCGGAGGAGCGCGTCCGGGAGATTAGCGTGGGGGAACAGCAACGACTCGAGATCCTGAAGGCGCTGTATCGAGGGGCGGACACCCTGATCCTCGACGAGCCGACGGCCGTGTTGACCCCGCAGGAAGTGGAGTCGCTTTTCGAGGTGTTCGAGGAGCTGGTCGCCGACGGGAAGACGATCGTGTTCATAACACACAAGCTCGGCGAGGCACTGCGTGCGGCCGACGAGATCAGTGTGCTCAGGGACGGGAAACTCGTCGGTACCGTTCCTACCGACGCGACGAGTCGCGAGGAGCTTGCGACGATGATGGTCGGCAGGGAGGTACTGCTTGAGGTAACGAGCGAGCCCGTGGAACGGGGCGACACGGCGCTAACGGTCGACGACGTGGTCGTGGAAGACGACCGCGGCGTGCGGGCGGTCGACGGCGTCTCGTTCTCCGTTCACGAGGGAGAGGTGTTCGGCATCGCCGGCGTGGACGGCAACGGACAGTCGGAACTCGTCGAGGCGATAACCGGACTCAGGGAGCCGGAGTCCGGCCGGCTCTATCTCGACGGCGAAGAGGTCACGGAGTACAGCCGCCGGCAGCGGATAGCGGCCGGCATGTCCTACGTGGCCGAGGACCGACAGCGTCGCAGTCTCGTCATGCAGTACGATCTGGTCAGGAACGCGCTTCTCGGGGCCCAGCGGTTGCCCGGGTTCGCGGACCGGGGGCTCGTCGACTGGGATCGCACGCGAGAGTACACCGACACCGTGATCGAAGAGTACGACGTCAGACCTCCCGATCCCGAGACGTCGGCCCACTCGCTTTCGGGCGGGAACCAGCAGAAGTTCGTCGTCGGACGCGAACTCGAGCGGGACCCCTCGCTCGTGGTCGCCTCCCAGCCCACGCGGGGAGTCGACATCGGGAGCATCGAGTTCGTCCACAACCGTCTGCTCGACCTGCGAACCGAGGGCACCGGCGTGCTGCTGGTCTCCTCGAAGCTAGAGGAGGTACGGCGACTCTCCGATCGGATGGCCGTCATGTACGACGGTGACTTCATGGACGTCGTCGATCCGGACGAGATGACCGAAGAGGAGATCGGACTGCTGATGGCCGGCGAGCACCCGGGGGACGGCGATGGATAGTACGTGCGGGAGACGAGCATGAACAGGGAGCGTATCGAACGACTGCTGGGTCGACTGGTCGACGCGTCGGCCGCCGAGCGAATCGTGATCAGCTTTGCGGCCCTGATCTTCGCGAGCCTGGTCGGGGGCGTGCTCGTGTTCGTCTCCGGTGCAGTCGCGACGTGTGGAGTACCGGCGTTCTCGCTTGCAGGCACCGGGTTCTGCTACAACCCGATCGAGGTGTACATCGAACTGGTGTACGGCGCCTTCGGAACGCCGGTGAACCTGGGACTGACGCTGCAGGAGACGACCCTGTTGCTGTTCACTGGGCTTTCCGTCGCGGTCGCGTTCCGCGCCGGGCTGTTCAACATCGGGACGCAGGGACAGATGATCTTCGGCGCGCTCGCCAGCGCGCTGACGGTGATCTGGCTCGCGCCCTCCGTCCCCGAGAACCTGCTCGGGATGCTCATCCTGGTCCCGATCGCGGTGGTCCTCGCCGCCGTCGTCGGCGGAGCGTACGGCGCAATCCCCGGCGCGATGAAGGCGTACGCGGACGCCCACGAGGTGATCACCACGATCATGCTCAACTTCGTCGCAACCGGCGTCACGTTCTATCTCGTCAGAAACCACGTCGGCGATCCGACGGTCGACGCCGTCCAGACCGTCTCGATCCCGTCCTTCGCCCGCCTGTCGCCAACTATCGGCGGGACGCGATTTTCCCTCGTCACGCTCGTGGTCGGTCTCGTCGTCGCAGTCGGCGTGTTCCTGCTGTACAAGCGGACGGTGCTCGGCTACGACCTCCGGACCAGCGGTCTCGCGCCCGAGGCCGCGGAGTACGGTGGGGTGAACGCCGAACGGAACATCGTCACCAGCATGACACTGTCGGGCGCGCTGGGCGGCGTCGCCGGGTCGATGTACGTGCTGATGATCCTCTACCGGTTTCAAACCGAGATGCCCCCGCTCGGATTCGACGGCATCGCGGTGTCGATCCTCGCCGGCAACAACCCGATCGGCGTGATACCGGCCGCCCTCCTGTTCGGCGCGCTGAAGGCGGGCGCGCTTCAGATCGACTTCGCGCTGGGCGTCCCGAACGAACTGATCGAGGTACTCCGGGGGCTCATCATCCTGTTCGTCGCGATGCCGGAATTCTTCCGGATGCTGGGCAAGCGCGCCGGCTACGGCGGCACCGAACCGGGCGTCGCCGTCACTGACGGGGGCGATACCGATGAGTAACTGGGGGCTGAATCGGCGCTCGGGGATCCTCGCGGGGGGAATCGTCGCGCTGGGACTCGTCGTCGCCCTGGTGCCGGGATTGCGGATGGTCGGCCTCGACGTCGTCGGCGTCGTCGACGCCTCCTACGTCCGGACGGCGCTTCGCCTCACGGTCCCGATCGCGTTCGCAGGGATGGGCGGGATATTCGCGGAGAAATCCGGGGTCATCAACATCGGACTCGAGGGGCTGCTCATCATCGCCGCGTTCACGGCGATCGCGACGACGTGGTTCCTCGGAGGGGGGAGTTCCGGGGGAATGCTGATTGCGTTCCTCGTGGCGGTGCTGGCGAGCACGTTCGTCGCCTTCCTCTTTGCGGCGGTGTGCATCGAGTTCGAAGCGGATCAGATCATCGCCGGGCTGGCGGTGTGGCTGATCGCGCTGGGACTGGCCCCCTTCGGAAGCATCATCATCTGGGAGACGGTCAACAGCCCCAGCACGGGCACCCTCGACAGGATCGCGATCCCGGTGCTGTCGGAACTTCCGTACCTCGGCCCGGCCGTCTTCGACGCCACTCCGCCGGTGTACCTGCTGTTCGTGGCGGTCCCGTTCTCCTGGTACCTGCTGAACCGGACGGCGTTCGGAAAACACCTCCGTGCGAGCGGTGAAGATCCCAAAACCCTCGACACCGTCGGCGTCGACGTCAGGAAGATCCGGTACGCCGGCGTGTTGCTGTCGGGCGTCTACTGCGGGATCGGCGGCGCGGGACTCGCGCTGAACGTCGGCCAGTTCGTCGGGGGCGGCGAGACCATGATCGGCGGGCGCGGGTGGATCGGAATCACCACCTACCTGATCGGCAACTACAACCCGATCGGGGCCGCCCTCGCCGCCTTCTTCTTCGCCGGCCTCAACGCCTTGCAACTGGAACTCCAGCGGATCGCCGGCATCGAAGTCTCCTCGTCGCTGATCGGAATCATCCCGTACGTCGCGGTGCTCGTCGTCCTCACGTTCGTCGGGCGGACCCGGATGCCCGGCGCAGCCGGCGAACACTACGATCCGGACGAGTGAGGCCCTGTCGACGCGCAAGCGTTTTTATTACTCCCCCCTTAAGGCGTGGTATGGAACGAAACGTCGGCGAAACGGATCGACTCGTCCGCATCGCGGTGGGAGCGATCGCAGGCCTTGCGTCGTTGGGTTTCCTGAGCGGTGTCCTCGGTCAGAACGGGATCCTCGCGCTGGTTCTGGGCGTGGTAGCGATCGCCATGCTCGTCACCGGGTTCACCCGCACCTGCGGCGCGTACTCGCTGATCGGAGTGAACACGTCGAAGCGATAGGACCCGATGCTGGGCGGGTGTCGATGGCTGGCACTGGAAGTGAAGTATCTCGACCCTGTCGTCCGGTTTTATCGCGAACAGCTCCAGCTCGAGGCCGATCGGAGAGGGGACCGGGAGGTCGCCTTCACCGTCGGGAAAACCGACGGGGGCGAACTGCGGCTGCGCCGTCCCCAGTCCGTCCCGCGCGGCGGCATCCACACCCACTATGCGTTCGCGTGTCCGCGGGACGCCTACGACGAGTGGTACGCCCGTCTCGACCGCGAACTCGACCTGATGGAGGTCGAATTCGGCTCGATGCGGTCGCTGTACGCCGACGATCCCGAGGGGAACTGTCTGGAGATCGCCGGGGCCGATCCCCCCGCTGGCGAGGATGGCCCGTCGCTGAGCCGGCTGTTCGAGGTGGTTTTCGAGGTCGAGTCCCTGCAGGCGGCCGAGCGATTCTACGAGGACCTCGGGTTCGACGTCGTGGACCGCGGGAAGAACCGGCGTCGAACCCGCCTCTCGACCGGCGAGTTCGACCTCGAACTGTGGGAACCACAGCTCGGCCTGGCCGACGCCCGCGGCGGCGTTCACGTCGACGTGGGCATCGAAGCGGCGGATCCGGAAGCCAGCGCGGCAACGGTCGCCGATCGGGCGACGAAACGCGAGACGGTCGACGGGGGAGTCCAAATCAGGGATCCGGACGGGCACTACGTGACGCTCGTTCCCCCGGCCGGATGAGCGCAGACGTGTACGGTTGTTGCACGTCCATACCGAAACCCTGATACCCTCGTTTTTCATACTTTAACGGGTATTCGGTAGCGCAGTCCGACCCCGGATGCTGGAGCAACCATGGATGAGAACACGCTGAAAAAGTCAGTTCTCGACGAAGACGAGTTCGCCGTCACGTGGGAGCACGTCCCGGGACGGGGCGCACGCGAACCCCAACAGGACGCGGTGTTCGAAGCCGCTGAGACGGCGGCGGAGGGGGGCGTGGTCGACGGTCTCTCGGTGACCGAAAACGCGGGTGGGAACCCGGCGATATCCGCGGAGTACCTCGGCGCGAAACTCGGCGACATCGACGTGGATCCGCTGGTACACTTCACCGCCAAGGACAAGAACAGAAATCAGATCGAGAGCCTGCTGTACGCGTTGGATCGGGAAGGGATCCACAACTTGCTGGTGATGACGGGGGACTACCAGAGCGACGGCTACCGTGGGCAGTCGAAACCGGTGTACGACCTGGATCCCGTGCAGATACTGGATCTGATCTCGGATCTCAACGGCGGGCTCGAGTTCACCGACGACTTCGGACGGGACAAAACGTTACAGTCCACTGATTTCTTCCCCGGCGTCGCGGTGTCGCCGTTCAAGCGGCTCGAGGCCGAACTGCTCCCGCAGTACTGGAAACTGGAACGGAAGGTCGAAAAGGGCGCGCAGTTCGTGATTCCGCAGGTTGGCTACGACGCGCGGAAGTTCCACGAGCTGATCCAGTACGTGGACGACCACGACCTCGACGTTCCGGTGATCGGCAACATCTACGTGCTGGATCCCGGCTCCGCGCGGGCGATGAACGCCAACCGGATTCCGGGAGTCATCGTCACTGACGACCTCCTCGAGGACATCACCACGGAGGCCGAGGCGGCCGAAGACGACGGCAAACGGGCCCGTCTGGAGCGTGCCGCGAAGCTGTACGCGATCATGAAGGGGATGGGCTACGCGGGCGTCCACGTCGCGGGTCACGAGGTGGACCACGACGGCGTCGAGTACGTCGTCGAACGCGGGGAAGAGCTCGTCCCGGAGTGGCAGGAGCTGGTCGAGGAGTTCGACTACCCGATGGAGAACGGCTTCTACTACTACGAGCGTGACCCCGAGACCGGGCTGAACGCCCCGAAGCGGGCGCCGCTGCCGGAGGAACCGACCCAGACCGCCGGGTACAGAGGGTTCAAGCTGATGCACGACGAGATGTTCGAGCCCGACGGCGCGCTGTTCGGTCCGATGCGCTGGGGGGCGAAGAAGGTCGACGGGAGCCGACTCGAGGAACCGTTTCAGGCGACCGAACGGTTGATAAAGACCGCCACGAACGACTGTCAGGAGTGTGGCAACTGCGCGCTGTTGGACCTGGCGTACCAGTGCCCGATGTCGCAGTGTCCCAAGAACCAGCGGAACGGCCCCTGCGGCGGGAGCTACGATGGTTACTGCGAGGTGCATCCCGACGAGCAAAAGTGCATCTACGTCACCGCCTACCGGCAATTGAAGGCGGACGGCGGGGTCGAAGAGGCCAGGGAGAAGCTGCGCGACCTGTACGCGCCCCCGGTGGACTGGGAGCTGGAGAACAGTTCCTCCTGGCTGAACTACTTCCTGGGCAGGGACTACGCCAGCGCCCGCGCGGGGATCGAACCGCCGGAATCGGAGTGACCGCCCGCCGGAACCGGTGTGATCAACCGCCGGAATCGGTGTGGCCGCCGCGGGGAGTTCCCGTCAGGCCGGTCAGGAGGATTCCTGTTTGCCGGCGCCCTCGCGTACCTTCACCGCCATGCCGGTCTCGAAATCCCGTATCCCGTCGGCGGACAGCTCCGCCCTCCCGACGCCGACGAGGTGGCCCTCCTCGTGGACGACGAGTACCTCGTCGCCGGGACGGACTGCGTCGCCGACGCGCGTGACGAACTTCGCGAACACGTTTTTTCCTTCCCGAACGAAGGGCTCCGACTCGTCGCCGACGACGACCGCGTACGTTCCGTCGAGGGCGTCGTGGAGTCGGCGTCCGCCGGCGATCCCCAGGGTGAACCGCCCGTCGACGCCGTATGAGACGAGCCGCCCGTCCTCGGCGACGACCTGGCGGGGGCGACCGCTCGTGGACCGCCTGACAGTGAGCTCCTCGTCGGTGGGAAAAAGCGCCTCGCCCGCACCGGCGCCGAACTGGTAGTCGGCGACAGTCCGCAGCGATTCCAGCCCCGAGGAACTGTCGTCCGCGTCGTCGTCCGTCACAACAGGAACACCTCCTCCCGGTCGGAGAGGTCCAGGAAGCTGTCGGCGGCGTCGACGAGCTCGTCGGCGGTCGAGGAGCCGAAGCCCATCGCCTCCACCCGGACGCCCATGTGTCGCAAGTGCGAACAGAGCCGCGAGAAGTCGCCGTCGCCGGTACACAGCACCACGACGTCGACGTGGTTGGCCAGGGTCACTGCGTCGAGGCTGAGTCCCACGTCCCAGTCGGCCTTCTTCGAACCGTCGGCGAACGTCTTGATGTCCTTTATTTTGGTCTCGAACCCGATGTCCTCGAGCGCCTCGAAGAAGCTCTCCTCCTCGGGAGAGTCCGCGCGGATGACGTAGGCGATGGCGCGGACGAGCTCCCTGTCCTGGACCGCGCGCGACAGGAGTTGCGTGTAATCGATGTTGCGGGAGTAGCGGCTCTGGGCGGTGTGATACAGGTTCTGGGAATCGGCGAGGACGGCGACGCGCTGGTTCGAGTGAATGTCGGTCATACCGGACCGTCGACCCTCCGAGGCATAGGAATGTCGTTCGATTCCGGCCCAGGGTCGACAGTCCAGCCGAGGTTCGTGTCAGAAGCTAACACCCTCAAATCGGCGCGAAAGCGGCCGAAGGCACAATATATAAGTCCCGCACCGCCGTTTACCCGTCCGTGATACACGGTGCGTCTGTCGGCGGCTCGCTCCGTCCGGCAGCGCCGCGTCCATTCTTCCCGAAAAAACGGGTGTAGTGACGCTCGTTGCGGGAGTGGCGACCCCGTCTCGGGCGGCGTTCGATTCCCGTCGAGGCTCGGCCATCGCGGTCGCCCGCCGAGCCCGAACGAGGCGGCGTTCGACGACGACCCGCAAACTCGATCACCGAATCCGACACCCGATCACCGAATCCGACACCCGATCACCGAATCCGAACCACGAAAACACAATACCGAACCCATGACAGAAACACACTTCGAAGGCGTCTACCCCGCGATGGTGACG
>JAZKTH010000002.1:0-35409 GCA_036625675.1 Haloferacaceae archaeon | reverse complement strand
TGTGGATCGCCGGTCTGGTGGGGATGGTGCTCGTCGCCGTGCTGGTGAACCTGGTAATCGTGGGCCCGGAACTTTTTGCGTCCGGGGTCCGCGGTGCCGGATACGCCGACGGTCAGAGGGCCGAATCGGCCGGAGGCCCGGAGGGCTCCGCCGACGCCGGAACGACCGATCGGGACGGGAGTCAGGGCGGTTCGGAGTTCGACTGGGTCGGCTCCGACTGACCCGGCTTCGCACCCGCGTTAGTTAATCCCGCGCGGTGAAAACCGGATTAATGAGGGTATACCCGACAGTAGCCACTCAATATAAAAATACCCCCGGTGTCTATGCCCCTTCAGGGGCGGATGGTCGGTCTCTTGGCCGTCGATCCGCTCCGACACCCATCTCCCCCCCGGGTGACCCCTTCACGGGGTTTTTGGCCCACACGGGCGCACCGCAATCGATCGCGAGCGTCAGGTGTCTTTTGTGAGTTCCCCCCGAACCGGTGGGTATGAAAATTCGCGGCGAACGCGAGTGCACCGACTGCGGCGCCCGCTGGTCCTACTACGAGACCGGGGAAATCGCCTGTCCCGACTGCGGCAGCCTCCGGAGCGTCGGCGTCGACGACGATCGACAGCGCCACACCGACGCGACCGCGACGCTGGAGTTGGATCGATTTCGGGAAGCCGTCGCCCCGGCGGAACCGGACCACCTGGAGAGCGTCCGGATCGAGGGCTTCGACGGGATCGCGGACGACCTCGAGTCGACCCTGCGCGAGTACCTTCGCCGGCGGGGATTCATCCGCGGCGGGGAGCTCCTCCCGCTGGACGACACGTTCCTGGCTGCCCGCGAACTCCTGGAGGCGGTCGACCTCTACGCCCGTGCCACCGATCCGGGGGAAGTGGAGTCGCTGTACGTGCTGGGACTGCTCCGCGGCGCCGACGGGGGCGACCGACCCGACACCGGGGACGTGCCCCGGTCGATGCGGGAGGCCAGGGGAATGGCCGCTGCGCTGGCCGTCCAGGCGTATCGCGAGGAGGTGGCGACGTACCTCTCGGATCTCTCCCGAAAGGCGGGTGAAAACACGGGCGGCGGGGAGGGCCGATCGACGTCGGCGTCCTCTCCGGACGTCACCGCGGTTCTCGGGCGGGTTCGCGACCGCGAAAAGCGGATCCAGGCGCTCCAGGGCGACGTCCACCCCGCCGAGGCGGACGCCCTCGTTTCGGCGGCCCGGGACCTGGGGACGTATCTCCGCGAGGACGACCTCGCGGCGCTGGCCCGGGCACACGATCGGCTCGATACGCTCGAATGACCTCTGGGTGATCCCCCGCCCGGGCCACTACGCGTCCCGGTCCCCCTCGAGATAGGGTTCACACACCCGTTCGACGCCGGTTTCGAAGTCGATTCGAGGTTCCCACCCGGTCTCGTCGGCGAGTTTCGAGTAGTCCGCACACGTGTGGAAGACGTAGTCCTCGTAGGGAACCTCCACGTACTCGGGCTCGATCGACTCCCCGAGTTCCTCGGCGAGAAGCGACACCATCCGGTCGAAGCTGTACGCCTCCCCGGTGCCGACGTTGTAGATCCCTGTGAGTCCCTCCTCGGCGACGCGTTCGGTCGCCCGGACGGCGTCCTCGACGTGGACGAAGTCCCGGGTCTGCGTGCCGTCGCCGAAGACGACCGGCGGCTCCCCCCGGGCGATCGCGTCGGCGAACTGCGAAACCGTGTTGGCGTATCCGCCCTTGTGGGCCTCGTTGCCGCCGAACCCCTGGTAGACGGAGAAGTACCGCAACCCGGCGACGTCGATTTCTTCGTCGTACGTCTCCGCGTACTTCTCCCGCGCCAGCTTCGACGCCTCGTAGGCCGTGGACGCCTCGACCTCGACCGACTCCGGCGTCGGTCGCGTTCGACTCCCGTAGATCGACGAGGTGGAGGCGTACACGACGGTGTCACAGCCGAGTTCCCGGGCCGCCTCGACCGAGTTCACGAACCCCTCTACGTTGACCCTGGCGCCCCGGCGCGGCTCCTCGTCGTGCATGTCCCGCGAGGAGAGGGCGGCGAACACGAACAGGGCGTCGACGCCGCCCAGCCGGTCGCGAACCCGGTCCGCGAGGTCGGAATCGAGCACGCTCGCCTCCAGAAACTCGACGTCTGCGTCGAGGTTCTCCGCGGTTCCAACCGAGAGGTCGTCGACGGCGAGAACGTCGTTGCGGGGTGCCAGCCGGTTTGCGAGGGTCGACCCCACGAAACCGGCGCCCCCGGTAACGAGCACGCGGGCGTTCTCCATGATCGAACCACCCCGACCCGGGCGCAAAACTCTGTCGACGCACCGTGTCGTGACGTCGCCGTCGGCCGCGTCGGGGGCCGATCCTGGCGGCGTCTCCCCGGTCAGCCCCCGTCGTCTATGCGCCGGACGCATTTCCGGCCCTCGGAACGTTTTCGCAAGTTATAGCACGGCCGGAAGCCAACTCCCGGCAATGAGTCGGAACATCCAGGTCAGCCAGCTCGACCGCCGCGCGGTCGAGGATCAGGAGGTCGAGATCGTCGAGCGGAAAGGGGTCGGACATCCCGACTCCATCTGCGACGGCATCGCCGAATCCGTCTCCCGTGCGCTCTCGCAGCTGTACCTCGACCGCGTCGGCCGGGTTCTCCACTACAACACCGACGAGACGCAGCTGGCGGCTGGATCGGCCGCGCCGGCGTTCGGCGGCGGCGAGGTCGTCGAGCCCATCTACGTTCTCATCGTCGGCCGGGCGACTCGAAAGTACGAGGGCGAGTCCCTCCCGGTCGACTCGACCGCGCTTGCGGCCGCCCGGGAGTACCTGAACGAACGGGTCCCGGAGCTGGACTTCGGTACGGACGTCGTCGTCGACACCAGGCTCGGGGAGGGGTCCGGCGACCTGCAGGAGGTGTTCTCGGAGGAGGGCGCCACGGTGCCGATGGCCAACGACACCTCCTACGGCGTCGGCCACGCCCCGCTGACGGAGACCGAGCGCATCGTCCGTAGGACCGAGCGGGAGCTCAACACCTCCTACGCCGCGGACCACCCCGAACTCGGGCCGGACGTCAAGGTGATGGGCAAACGGGAGGGCGACCGGATCGACATCACCGTCGCGGCCGCGATGATCGACAGTTACGTCGGCGACATGGAGGAGTACGACGACGCGGTCGAACGCGTCAGGGGGTTCGTGACCGACCTGGCCCGGGACGCCACCGACCGGGAGGTGCACGTCGACGTCAACACCGCGGACGACTACGAGGAAGGCTCGATCTACCTCACCGTCACCGGTACCTCGGCGGAACAGGGGGACGACGGCTCCGTCGGGCGCGGGAACCGCGCGAACGGGCTCATCACCCCGAACCGGCCGATGAGCATGGAGGCGACGTCGGGGAAGAACCCGGTGAATCACATCGGCAAGATCTACAATCTACTGTCCACGGAGATCGCCGAATCGGTCGTCGACGAGGTGGACGGGATCCGCGACCTCCAGGTGCGTCTCCTCTCGCAGATCGGCCGTCCGATCGACCAGCCGCACGTCGCCGATGCGCAGGTCGTGACCGTCGACGGCGTCGAACTCCCGGAGATCGAGGGGGAGATCAGGGCCATCGTCGACCGGGAACTCGCGAACGTGACGGACGTCACCCGGCGCGTCGTCGAGGGCGACATCTCGACGTTCTGACCGGCGCTGAAACTCGAACGGAAAAGTCACCCGAAACTCGAACGGAACCAGAAGTCGCCGGGCGATCCGGCGATCGGGCGTTCGTGCGCTACAGGCTCTGGATGACCCAGAACGCGACGCCCATGCCGGCGGTCGCGCCGATCATCAGCGCCGCGATCACGCCCATGTAGACCGCGCCGATCGCGGCAGTCCGGAAGTCGCGGGGTTTCCCGCCGAACCACGCGCCCAGCGTCACGTACACCGGCATCAGCAGGATCGCGACGAGCACGACCAGTCCGAGGGGAACGCCAGTCGTCATTCAGTGCTCACCTCCGTTCCGGGGTCGTCGTCGAGGGGAATTATCTTCATTGCGATCGAGAACAGCAGGATCGCGATCGCGACCATGCCCAGCGAGAGCACCCACTCGACCGCCGTCGGCGAGTAGGTCCCCGTCGGGATCGGCAGGTTGGGATACATGAGCGGTTCGATGACGGTGAGGATGCTCTTGATCCACACGCCCACCAGGATCAGCGCGGCGGCGCCCATCTGCCCGACGACGCCGAGCCGCTCCTGGACGACCGCGAGCACCAGCGTGGGGACGCCCACGAGCAGGATCGCTGCCCAGAAGTACGGGGCGAGGTGGCCGGCGATCATCGACTCGCCGATCCGCTGTTCGAAGTACGGCGCCATCTGCGTCAGGATGGGGACGATGTCGTTGAACAGCACCACCAGGAACACGAAGCCGAACACCGTCAGCGTGCGTCCGAGCGTGATGAACATCCGGTCGGGGAGGCTCTCGCCCCACCCGTACACGAGCCGGGGGATCCCGGTCAGCAGCGTCAGCATTGCGACGCCCGACAGCAGCCCGGCGCTCAGGAACACGATGCCGGCCTCGGAGCCGAAGAAGCCCGGCTGGCCGCCCACGACGCCCATCAGCAGCCCCGGAACCATCCCGCCAGTGAAGGCGAGTACCATCACGCCGAGCCCGAGCCACTTGCGCATCGACTCGAGCTTCGGGATCTCCTCTCGAGTGGCCCCGAGCCCGACGAGCCGCTCGACGAGCCGCGTTTGCAGCGGGAACTCCGACTCCGCCTTCAGGAAGTCCAGACGGAGCGAGATCACCAGCATCGTCAGCGTGAACACCAGCAGGGTGGTCACGAACGTCACGTCCCACGCCAGCGGCGACTGCAGGACCGACTGCGGCCACCGCTGGAGGACGTACAGGACGCGCCAGGGCGTCCCGAGGTCGACGACGATCAGCAGCGCCGCACTGATCCCCGAGATGAACGCCCAGACCGTCCCGATTCGGGCGAGCGTGGAGTACTCGTCGATCTCGTTGTACCGGAGGTAGCCGACGACCGCGAGCGTACCGACGGCCATCCCGGCGAACCACTCGAAGGTGCCGATGTACAGCCCCCAGGTCACCCCGCCCTGGGTTCCCTGGGCCGCCAGGTCGGTGGCGATCAGGCCGTACTGGAGCTGGTGTATCAGCGCCTCGAGCCACACCAGCGCGACCACGCCGAGCACCGCCACCAGGGCGATGAACTCCTTCGAGACGTCGGTGAGGTGATCGAGGGTGTACCGCGAGCCGGACTCAGTCGCCATGCTCGTCACCTCCCTCCAGCGGGATCTCCTCGCGGCCGGTCCTGTGTCGCTGGAGGCCGAACTGGTCGACGGTGTTCGGCCCCTCGACCGGCTCCGCCGTCGGGGACGGCTCGTTGCCGATGTAGATCACGTTCGGTTCGGTGCCGCGGTCCTCCAGCAGCCTGAACGTGGAGGCGTCCTCCAGCTCGTCGAGGTGGGTCCGCGGCGCGCTCTCGGGGTCGTTCAGGTCGCCGAAGTGGATCGCGTCCACCGGACAGATGTCCTCGCAGGCGGTCGTGTTCTCCAGTTCGGGGTCGCCGGAGTCCTGTCGGTGGATGCAGAACGTACACTTGCCCATCGCCCCCTGCACGGGGTTCCCGGCCACGGTGCGTCCGTCGACTTCACGGTCGTGCTCGAAGTTGGCGTGGTCGTTTGGTTCCGCCCACTGGAGGTAGTTCACGCCGTACGGACACGCGACCTCGCAGTACCGGCAGCCGACGCAGCTGTCGTAGTCCGTGAGGACGATGCCGTCCTCGTCCCGCTCGAACCGGGACACCGTCGGACAGGCGGTCACGCAGGGCGCGTCAGAACAGTGCTGACACGGCCGGGTGAGGAAGTGCTCGTTGTCGCTGTAGTCGTCCTCTTCGTACCGGTGGACGAACATCCACAGCGAGTCGGCCGTGTTGTTGTTCTCCTCGTTGCAGGCCACGACACACTGCAGACAGGCGATACAGCGATCGGTGTTGATCGCCATGCCCATCCGCTTCCCCTCGTCGTCGGACTCCTCCTGGGCGGCGGCGTTCCCGGCCAGCTGCTCGGCGGAACCGAGTCCGACCGCGGCGGCGCCGAGGGCGCCGGCGGCCTTCAACACTGACCGCCGATTGGGGTCCTCGCCCGGTACGCCGGGCATGGGTCCGTCCCCGCCCGGGGGGTCCTCGCCGCCGGAGAACTCGGGGTACCGCGTTCGGAGCCTGTCGTCGAGGCCGAACTCTTCGACCACGTCCTCGTGATGCCGTTCGTGGAACTCCTCTTTGGTTATCTCGCCGTCCGCCAGCCGCTGGGCGTCCCTGGCGAGTTCCTTTCCGAGCTCCGTGTCGTACTCCACGTCGGAGAGCGTCTCCTCGGCGCTCTCCTCCCAATCCTCGTCGAAGTTCAGTGTCATTTATGGCTCACGCGCTAACAATTGCTTGTATCTGTACCTCTTTAAAAATACTCGGCAGTCTCAGTCCCTGGGAAACAACTCCCGGTTACCCTTCAAAATGAAAGCCAGCGGGGCGGTTGCGTCCCCTTCGACGCCTCCGGACCTCCGGACTCAAAAGAGCCAAACGCCTCCGGTCCGTACGGTGTTCTCATGGTAGAGCCACCGCAGACCGACGAGGGCTGGTACGTGCTCCACGACTTCCGGACGATCGACTGGCAGCGCTGGCAGGAGGCGCCCGAGCGTCGCCGAAAACTGGCGATCGCGGAGGGGAGGGAGTTCTTCGAGGGGTGTGAGGCCGTCGAGGACGCCCCGGAGGGGGACTCGGGGATCTTCAGCATGCTCGGCCACGAGGCGGACCTGCTGGTGGTCCACTTCCGGCCGACGCTGGACGACCTCTCGGCGCTGGAGCGTCGGTTCGAGACCACCGCCCTCGCCGAGTTCACCGAGCGGTCGACGTCGTACGTCTCCGTCACCGAGGTGTCGGGGTACGTCTCCGACGACTACTTCGACGACGACGCCGAGGAGACCAACGAGGGTCTGCGCCGCTACATCGAGGGGAAGCTCAAACCCGAGATTCCCGAGGACGAGTACCTTTGCTTCTATCCGATGAACAAACGGCGGGGGGAGGAGTACAACTGGTACGCGCTCCCCTTCGACGAGCGCGCCGAACTGATGGAGGGACACGGGAAGTTCGGCCGCAAGTACGCCGGTGACGTCTCCCAGGTGGTCGCCTCCTCGGTCGGGCTGGACGACCACGAGTGGGGAGTCACCCTGTTCGCCGACGACCCGGTTCACCTGAAGGACATCGTTTACGAGATGCGGTTCGACGAGGCCTCCTCGCTGTACGGCGAGTTCCCGTACTTCTACGTCGGTCGGCGCTTCCCGCCGGCCGACCTGGGCGCGTTCCTGGAGGGGGAGAAGGTTCCCACGAGCGAGCACGATCGAGGCCGCGAGGGCGCTCACGACGAGGATGAGCACGAACACGCTCACGAAGAAGAACATGGTGAGGCTCGCGACGACGCCGAGGCTGCCCACGAGGGCGGCGGGGGCAACGAAGACGACATCCGCGGCGAGCTCGCGGAGATGGACATCTACGCGGGGCAGCCCCACGGCGAGGACGTCTACGCCACGGTGCTGTACTCCGAGGCCGACGAGGACGAGCTGTTCGAGGAGGTCGACGGCCTCCGGGCCAACTTCGACCACTACGACACGCACGTCAAGACCGCCGTGTATCGCGGCCGCGAACGGGACCGGAACGCGGTCGTGAGCATCTGGGAGACCGACTCGGCGGCGGAGACGGCCGCCGGCTTCCTCTCGGAGCTTCCCGACGTCGTCTCCCGGGCGGGCGAGGAGTCCGGCTTCGGGACGATGGGGATGTTCTACACGATCAAGCCGGAGCATCGGGACGCGTTCGTCGGGAAGTTCGACGCGATCGGCGAACTTCTCGACGGGATGGACGGTCACCAGGACACCGACCTGATGGTGAACGTCGAGGACGAGAACGACACGTTCATCTCCAGTCAGTGGCGCTCCCGGGAGGACGCGATGGCCTTCTTCCGGTCCGACGAGTTCGGCGACACCGTCGACTGGGGACGGGACGTGCTCGCGGACCGCCCGCGACACGTGTTCCTCGCCTGATTCCGGGGATCCCCTTCAGCGCTCGAAGGTCACCAGGACGTGCCGGAGCGCCGGCAGCGCCTCGTGTGCCGCCCGAACCTGTTCGGTGACGACCTCCGGATCGAGCCCGCCGCGCCGGAGTCCCGCCGCCAGGGCACCGCCCGCGGGCCCCTCCGCGAGCGCGAGGTACAGCCGCGACCACTTGCGAAACCGTCCGACGCTGTTGTCGGTGAGGTCGATCGTCCCGCAGGTCCGCAGCCGGGTGGCGTCGATCGCGGAACGGTACTCGTCCCGCCGGCGGAGCCGGGGCATGTCCCACGCCCGGGCGAACCTCCCGAGAGTCCCGTCGGACGCGTCCGCGTCCGGGTCGACCACGAGATCCGAGACCGCACCCACGCCTCCCTCGGCTAGAACGCGGGCGATCTCCGCGAACGCCTCCGACACGGCGGGGACGTACACCAGCGAGTCGATCGCGACGCAGGCCGCGAACGACCGGTCGGCGAACGGGAGCTGGGTGGCGTCGCCGACCAGGAAGGCGGGCGCGGAACCGTCGGAACCCCCTCGCTGCGACGTCCCCATCTCCCGACGCGCCATCGCGACGTTGTGCCGGACCAGATCGATCCCGACGACGTCGTACTCCGAGGCCGCCGCGATCCGTCGGGTCGGGCCCCCGCGCCCGCACCCCACGTCGAGCAGACGGGCCCCCGGCGACGCTGGGGCCCGGTCCGTGCCGGCGAGCGCGAGATCCCTTTCCGTGCCGGCGACCGCGGAACGTGCCCGGGAAAGCTCCTCGAGCACCCGCGCCGCCAGTCGATCCTGCGGCGATCCGAGCAGGTGGCTGCTGTACCGCGGTGAATATCCCAGATTGAGGAACGCGTCGGTGTCGAGGAACGCGTCGAACCCCCGCCAGACGTCCGAACGTTCCCTCCGGCCGGAGAACTGCTCGGCGATCCGGCGCTCGAGGTCGCGGGGGTCCTCGGTCATTTCACGTCGCTTTCCCACTCACTTTCCCGGTCACTGCCGGGAGACCTCCGAATAGCAGTACGCCGAGTCGTCGCAGTACGCCAGTTCCTCGCAGCTTTTCGGTCGGCGGTAGTCGATCCCGCGGTGTCGACGCAGGAACGTCACGTAGCCGTCGTCCACGCGGTCGAGTTTCTGATGACACAGCCACTTCTCGCCGAAGCGGTCGGCGGCGAGGTCCCGGTAGGGACACAGGAAGATCGTCCGGTGGGTTCCGTCGATCCGCGGCGTCTCGACGATCCGGACGCCCACGAGCCGGTAGGCCACCCGCAACCGGCGTACGATCGCCTCGGGCGTCTCCGCCCGGAGGAAAAGCAGGTGTGCGAACGCGTAACCGAACGCGTGCAGGAGCCGTTCGAGCATGGTCGACCCGTGTGTCGCCCCGGACATCACTCTTGTCGTCCCCCGCTACAGCACTGCAGCGAGGGCGTCCATCGCCGCGTCGACCCGGTCGACGCGCGCGTTGTGGCCCATGTGGCCGATTCGGAGCAGGTCGTCGGCGTGGTTCGCGAGCCCGGTCGCGACCGTGACGTCGTGGTCGGTCCGCATCCGCTCCTGTATCTCCTCCGCCCGGCCGGGAACTGAAAAGGCGGTGACGGTGGGCGAACTGCGCTCGCCCGCGGATCGATCCCCGTCTGCGTTCGGATACGGCTCCAGCCCCAGTTCCTCACCCCGCTCTCGACACCGTTCGGCCGCGCGCTCGTGGCGCCCGTACACCGCGTCGAGTCCCTCCTCGTGGAGCAGCGAGAGCGACTCCCCGAGCGCGACGACTTCGGTCGTGAGGTGCGTGTACGGGAAACCGTCCTCGGTGTCCCGCCACGGGAGGAAGTTGGCGTAAAGCGATTGGTTGTCGGTTTCCTCCATCGCGTCCCACGCCGCGTCGCTGATCGCGGCCGTCGTGAGCCCGGGCGGGGCGCTAAAACACTTCTGGGAGGCACCGAGGCAGACGTCGATCTTCTCGGTCGGGACGGGCGTCCCCCCCAGCGAGGAGACGGCGTCGACCACGCTCGTGACGTCCCGGTCCGCGAGCGCGTCGAGCGCGGGCTCGATCCGATTGAGCGTCCCGGTGGGCGTCTCGCAGTGGACCATCGTCGCGACGTCGTACGCCCCCTCGTCGAGGCGCCGTTCGAACTCCGCAACGGGCAGCGGTTCGGTGTCCGCCGCCGAGACCAGCGTCGCCTCGCCGCCGTAACTTTCGACGAAGTCGGCGAAGCCGTCGCCGTAGAGCCCGTTCGAGAGACAGATCACCTCCGTCCCCGGCTCGACGAGCGACGCGATCGCCGCCTCGAGCCCGAGGATCCCCTCGCCTCCCAGAACTACCACCTGGCTGTCGGTCCCGTACACCGATGCCAGCCCCTCCGTCACCTCGCCGTAGATCTCCTGGAACGCTGGGTCGACGTCGGGGTTCACCAGCTCGCGGCTCATCGCCTCCCTGACCTGCCTGGGGACCGCAGTGGGTCCCGGCGTCATGAGCATGCGACCGGATTGGTGGCCGGCGACTTAAATGGTGGGCGACGATCGGCGCGGACGATCGACGGTTTCAGGGTCGGTCCGCCTGGAGTGGCGGCTATGACCGAATCACGGGCCGCGGTCGCGTCGCGGGCCGCACGCGTCGGCGCGCGCCTGGCCCACGAGCGGTTCAGAACCGGAATCGACGTCGAGAACAAACGTGGCAAGACGGACGTCGTCACCGCCGCCGACCGGGACGCGCAGGCCGCAGTCGTCGGGGCGATCCGGGAGGCGTATCCGGACGACGTCGTCGTCGGCGAGGAGGGCGACGGGTCGAAGTCGATCCCGGAGGAGGGTGCCGCGTGGATCGTCGACCCTATCGACGGCACGAACAACTACGTCCGGGACGTCCCGCTGTGGGCCACCGCCGTCGCCGCCGTGGTGGACGGGGAGCCGGTCGCGGCGGCAGTCGACGCCCCGGCGATCGGGGAGGCCTCGATCGCGGACGACCGGACGGGGGTCGTCGTCGACGGGGGGACCGGACGGGACGAGTCCGTCGGTCCCGCGGTCGCCGATCTCGGGGAGGGAGGATCCCTCGCGGAGGCGGCGGAGGACGGCGACGTCGAACGCCTCGCCGTCAGCGAGCGGACGGATCCCGAGACGTGCGCGGTGGCGCCGACCGTGTGGTGGGGGTTCGACCGGCGAGGCGAGTACGCTCGCGCGTGCGAGGCGATCGTCACCCGGTTCGCCGACCTCCGACGGGTGGGCTGTGCGCAGCTCGAGCTCGCGATGGTCGCCGCCGGCGCGCTCGACGGCGTCGTCACCAACCTCCGGTGTAACCCGTGGGACTCCGTGGCCGGCGTCCACCTGGTGCGGCGGGCGGGGGGTCGGGTCACCGACCTGGAGGGGAACCGGTGGCGACACGATTCCAGGGGGCTGGTCGCCTCCAACGGACGCGTCCACGAGGCGGTGCTCTCGGCGGCCCGCGAGATCGACGGGGACGGATCCGCGTGAGTCGTGTCAGCGCACACGGGTGGGTGCAATGCCTGCCACCCCGGTGCCTTTTAACCCCCCGGAGCCCCACCGGCGGCACATGAGTCAAGGAGACGCGTCGGCCGATACGTTCGCCGGCGAAAAGGACGGATCGCTGCCCAGCAGCGACGTGACGGAGGGGGCCGAACGCGCGCCCCACCGATCGATGTTCCGGGCGATGGGGTTCGACGACGAGGACCTCTCCTCGCCGATGATCGGCGTCGCGAACCCGGCGGCGGACATCACGCCGTGTAACGTTCACCTGGAGGACGTCGCCGACGCCTCCATCGAGGGAATCGAGGACGCGGACGGGATGCCCATCGAGTTCGGAACGATCACGATCTCCGACGCCATCTCGATGGGGACCGAGGGCATGAAGGCGTCGCTGATCTCCCGGGAGGTGATCGCCGATTCGGTCGAGCTCGTCGCGTTCGGCGAGCGCATGGACGCCCTGGTCACGATCGGCGGCTGCGACAAGAACCTCCCGGGCATGATGATGGCGGCGGTCCGGACCGACCTGCCGTCGGTGTTCCTGTACGGGGGCTCGATCATGCCCGGGCAACACGAGGGGCGCGACGTCACCATCGTCCAGGTGTTCGAGGGCGTGGGGGCGTACGCCCAGGGATCGATGGACGCCGAGGAACTCGACGAACTGGAGCGGAACGCCTGCCCCGGCGCGGGGTCCTGTGGCGGGATGTTCACCGCCAACACGATGGCTTCCATCTCCGAGGCCCTCGGGCTCGCGCCGCTGGGCTCCGCCTCGGCCCCCGCCGAGGACCCCGAGCGGTACGACGTGGCCCAGCGGGCGGGCGAGCTCGCGGTCGAGTGCGTTCGGGAGGACCGCAGACCCTCGGACCTCCTCTCGCGGGAGTCCTTCGAGAACGCGATCGCGCTCCAGACGGCGATCGGCGGCTCGACCAACGGCGTGTTGCACCTGCTCGCGCTCGCGGCGGAGGCCGGGATCGACCTGTCGATCGAGGACTTCGACGAGATCTCCCGACGCACCCCGAAGATCGCGGACCTCCAGCCCGGCGGCGCGCACGTGATGAACGACCTCCACGAGGTGGGCGGCGTCCCGGTCGTGATCCGGCGACTGCTCGAGGCGGACCTGTTTCACGGCGACGCGGCGACCGTCACCGGCCGCACGATCGCCGAGGAACTCGAGACGCTCGATCTCCCGGACGACGACGAGATCGACGCGGAGTTCCTCTACACGGTCTCCGAGCCCAAACAGCCGGAGGGGGCGATCAAGATCCTGAAGGGGAACCTCGCGCCGGACGGCGCTGTCCTCAAGGCCACCGGCAACGACGCGTTCCACCACGTCGGCCCCGCCCGAATCTTCGAGGACGAGGAGGACGCGATGGCGTACGTCCAGGAGGGCGACGTCGAGTCCGGCGACGTGATCGTGATCCGCAACGAGGGGCCGACCGGCGGGCCGGGGATGCGCGAGATGCTCGGCGTCACGGCCGCGGTCGTCGGCGCCGGTCACGAGGACGACGTTGCGCTGCTCACCGACGGTCGGTTCTCCGGGGGAACCCGGGGGCCGATGATCGGCCACGTGGCCCCCGAGGCCGCGGTGGGCGGTCCGATCGGCCTGCTCCAGGAGGGCGACGAGGTGACCGTCGACATCCCGGACCGGGAGCTCTCCGTGGCAGTCTCCGACGAGGAACTGCAGCGGCGCCGCGAGTCGTGGAAGTCCCCCGAACCGGCCTACGAGGGCGGGGTCCTGGCGAAGTACGCCCGCGACTTCGGCTCCGCCGCCGACGGCGCCGTGACCAACCCGGCGCTGCGGACGGATCGGAAGTGAACGCGCCGGTCCGAACGGGCCGTCTTGGACTCCAGTCCGTCGCCGGGCCCTACTCGTCGCTGGCCGGGACCGGTTCGATCGCTGCCGGGTGGGGCTCCAGCTCCGTCGGCAGCTCGACGTCGACCTCCTCGGGCTCGACGCCGGGCGACAGCGCGATCGGCTCGATGGCGCCGAGCCGCATCACCGACGCCTGCGAGTCCAAGTCCGGGGAGACGACCCGTGGCGCCCCGTCGTCGCGCTCGTCGACGCACTCGAAGCCGACGATCCCGTCCAGGACGTCCAGGATCGGGACGCATCGGCTGTACCTGTCGATCCCGATCAGGGCCACGTGAGTCGTCTCCGGCGGCGGATCCGCCGCCTCCAGCGCCTCGCCGAGGGGGACCCCCGCCCAGGTCCCCTCGATCAGCGTCCCCGAGTGACACCGGGCCGTGAACTCCGTCTCCCGCCAGTCGAACCGCCGCCGTGCGGTGTCGCGGTCGAGGTCGTACGCGTCCCGCCCGCCGATACGGACCCTGTCCGGCTCCGGATGCGTCTCCGCCGGCGAGTACGACTCCCGGGGCTCGCCGTCGATCAGCTCTTCTTCCGCCGGGGCCTCGTCGGTGGACGCTGGTTCGGTTTGCACGGGGGTCCCTCCGGCGTACGCTACGGCGCCCGTCCCAATGAGTCCCCCGTCACATTATGAAGTCCCTTTTGTTGCGGGCCGGAACGTCGCCCCCGAGGCGCCTCCGGACGGGCGCTCTCACCGTCCGAGATCGGCGTGGGCCGACGACAGGTGTCGCGACCCGAGGGCGGCGAGAAGCGAGAGCTCCCCTGCCAGCGCACCGACCGCGATCGCCTCCGCGAGCGCGTCCGCGTTCGACCCCGGGGGATCGCCGCCGCCCCGGACCCCGAGCAGGTCCAGCGCCTCGGACTGCGTGGGGAGCTTCGTCCCCCCGCCGACGGTTCCCACCTCGAGGCTGGCCAGCGACACCGAGAGGTACAGTTCGTCTGCCCTTCCGTCCGCGTCGGACGATTCGTTGTTCGATCCTTCGCCGTTCGACCGGCCGCCGCGGGCCTCCGCGGTCGTGATCGCGTTCGCCCCCTCGACGACCTGGGCCTCGTCCTGACCGGTCGCGAGGAACATCGCCGCGACGACGTTCGCGACGTGGGCGTTGAACCCCAGGCTGCCGGCCTTCGCGGACCCGACGAGGTTCTTCCGGGTGTTGATCTCCGCGATCGCCTCCGGCGTGGTGTGGAGCCGTGACTCGACCACGTCCCGGGGGATCGTCACGTCGGCGGTCACCGTTCGCCCGCGCCCCTCGACGGCGTTGATCGCGGCGGGTTTCTTGTCCGTACAGAGGTTGCCCGACAGCGCGACCAGCGACGCGTCCGTCTCCGACTCGATCCGGTCGCACGCCTTCCCTGTCGCGATCGTCGCCATGTTCATTCCCATCGCGTCCTTCGTGTCGTAGCGGAACCGGAGGTAGACGTTGTCGCCGACGACGTACGGCGTCACGTCGCGGAGCTCGCCGTGGTTCGTCGTCGACTCGGCGGCCGCCGCGAGTTCGTCTTCGTTGTCCCGAACCCAGGCGACCAGGGCCTCCGCCTCGACGACGTCGTCGACCTTGAATACCGGCGCGCGAGTCATGCCCGACTTCGTCACGCGGGCGGACGCCCCGCCGGCCGCGTCCAGCACGGAACACCCCCGGTTGACCGAGGCGACCAGCGCGCCCTCCGTGGTCGCAAGCGGGAGGTACCGCTCGTCGTCGATGGCTCCGCCGCGGATCCGGACCGGCCCCGCCACGCCCATGGGGACCTGGGCGGCCCCGATCATGTTCTCGACGTTCGGCTCCGCCCGCTCGGCCGGGAACCCGTAGCCGCCGATCGTCTCCAGGTCCGCCTCCGCCTCCGCCCCCACGAGCCGGCGGCGCGCCTCGGCGGCGACGTCGGCGTCCGCGTGGTCCTCGAACTCGTGAACGCGCAGCTCTCCCTCCCGGAATCGGTCGAGGAGCTCCTGTGGCCCGGCGTCCCGGTTCGGCCCGTCCCTTCCGTTCGACTCGGCGTCGGTCATACCCGTGTGGTGGCGGGCGGACGGGATAAGAACCCACCGTCCCGGAGCCGAGGCCCCCTCTCGGGTTCCCCGGGTGAGGTGCCCCTGGGCGAGGTGCCCCCGGGCGAGGTGCCCCCGGGTTCTTCCTTGCGGCGTCTCAGTACAGCAGTTCGTCGTCGTTTTCGATCATGTACAGGGATCGCGCCGCGACGTTGACGCAGTGGTCGCCGACGCGTTCGAGGTCCCGGATCGTGAGCAACAGTCGGGAGACGGCCTGCATGAGCGCCTCCTGCTTTGCCTCGTCCTCGAACTGGTCGCTCCGTATGAGTTCCCGGACGACTGTCTCGCTTGCGGTCTCGCAAAGTTCGTCGAGTTCCTCGTCCATCTCGTCCACCTCGTAACACGCGTCGGCGTCCTCCCGTTCGTAGGTCTCCATCGCCGTCTCCAGCATCGTGAGCGTCTTCCTGCCGATCTGCTGGACGTCGACGTCCGGGAAGACGCGCCTGTCGGCTTGCCTGGCGTACCGGCCGAGGTTCGTCGCGAGGTCGGCGATCCGCTCCAGGTCGGTGATTATCTTGAAGCTCGCCGCGATGAACCGCAGGTCGCCCGCGACCGGTTGCTGGAGGGCGATCAGGTCCGTGCAGTCCTTCTCGAGCTCCAGATACAGCTCGTTCACCTCGTCGTCGCGGGAGATCACCTCCTCCCCAAGCTCGGCGTCCTGCTGTTCCAGCGCGTCCAGTCCCATCGTGAGTCGCTCCGCGACGACGTCGCTCATGAAGAGGACGTCCTCCCGGAGGGCGTCCAGTTTCTCCTGATAATCCGTTCGTGGCATGTCGTTGTTCCCTCTGTCGGTGGCTCACTCAAAAGGCTGTCTCCGTGACTCCCCGTCTCGCAGTCCCCTCCCGACGATTGTCCGAGTCGATTATCCGAACTTTCCGGTGATGTAGTCCTCGACGCGCTGGTGGTCGGGGTTCTCGAAGATTCGACTCGTGTCGCCGAACTCGACCAGCCGGCCGCCAGTGAGGAACACCGCGGTCTTGTCGGAGATCCGGGCGGCCTGCTGCATGTTGTGTGTGACGATGATTACGGTGTACTCCTCCGCGAGGTCGTTGATGAGGTCCTCGACTTTGGAGGTGGCAACGGGGTCCAGCGCGGAGGCGGGCTCGTCCATGAGAATCACTTCCGGGTCGGGGGCGATGGCCCTGGCGATGCAGAGCCGCTGTTGCTGGCCCCCGGAGAGGTCCAGCCCGGAGGAGTCGAGCTGACCGCTCACCTCGTCCCACAGGGCGGCACGGCGGAGCGACTCCTCGACGCGGGCGTCGAGGTCGCCGTCGAACCCCTGGATTTTCAGCCCGTAGGCGACGTTGTCGTAGATGGATTTGGGGAAGGGGTTGGGCTTTTGGAACACCATCCCGATCCGGCGCCGCAGCGCGACCGGATCCACGTCGTCGTCGTAGACGTTCTTTCCCTCGAACAGCACCTCCCCCTCGACCCGGGCGACGTCGATCAGGTCGTTCATCCGGTTGAGACACCGGAGAAACGTCGACTTCCCGCAGCCGGAGGGACCGATGATAGCGGTCACCCGTTTTTCGGGAATCCGGACGGACGTCGGGTGGAGTGCCCGGTCCTCGCCGTAAAATACCTCCAGGTCGCGCGTCTCGATGGCGGTTTCCGCCGCCGTCGTTTCTTCGATGCTCGGCTCCACGTCGTCCGTGACACGTCCCTGGCTCATTGTCGCTCGTTCCCCCCGATCGGGGGCGTTCCTCGCATCGATTCGTTGCTCCGCGAGTGTCCCCTAAATACTCTTCTATAATGACTATATATATCTATGTGTGACTCGTTTTGTCATCCGGTCTCTGGGTCGGTGGTTCCCGAACGAACGCGATGGACGCGCCGCTTTCCCGCACTGAACGAACGCGAGGACGACGAGAATCTACCGAGTTAGCAGTATATATTTGGGCAACTTTATAAATATCGGGGACCGACTTCGACTATGGAGACCCGGAAGGTCCAGGTCACCGGCGGATCGACGTACACGGTCTCGATTCCCAAGTCCTGGGCGACGGCAAACGACGTCGGCGCCGGCACCGAAGTGGAGTTTTACCCCGACGGTGACGCGCTGTTTCTCACCCCGAAATCCGAGGAGGAACGCACGGAGGGGACGCTCGAGGTGACGGAGCTCGCGGGCGAGGAACTCGTACGCGCCGTCACGGCGATGTACGTCAGCGGCTTCGACGACATCGTCCTCCGGAGCGACCGCCTCACCACGAGTCAGCGTCGGACGATCCGCGAGGCCGTACAGAGCCTCGTCGGGCTCGAGGTGTTCGAGGAGTCCTCCGACCGGGTCGTCGTCCGCGACCTCCTGGACTCCTCGGAACTGTCGATCCACAACGCGGTGACCCGGATGCGGCTCATCGCCCTCTCGATGCTCGAGGACGCGCTGACGGCGCTCGAGGATCTCGACGAGGAGCTGGCCGAGGACGTCATCGATCGGGACGACGACCTCGACAGGCTCTGGCTCGTCGTCTCGCGGATCTTCAGGGCGACGCTCCGGACGCCCAAGGCGGTCGAGAAGCTCGGGCTCGCCCGGGAGGTGTGTTTCGACTACCAGTCCAGCGCCAGGCAGCTCGAACGCATCGGCGATCACGCTACGAAGATCGCACATCTCACGCTTCAGCTGGAACGTCCCATCCCCGAGGAGCTGCTCGACGCGCTCGAGGAACTCCACCAGGAGGTGGCCAACGTCATCGACGACGCGATGGACGCGCTGTTCTCCGAGGACCCCGACACGGCGACTCAGGTCGCCAACGAGGCGCGGCATGCCGTCCAGCGGATCGACGAGAACGCCCGCCGGATCGACTCCCACCTGCGAAACCTGGACCCGGCGCGGGCACAACTGCTCGGTCTCATCGTCGACTCGGTTTCCCGGTGTGGCGACTACGGCGGCAACGTCGCCGAGACCGCGCTCCAGAAGGCGACCCCGTCCCCGTGAGGTGCCCCGCGGGACGCCGCGGGGCCTCCGGCCCGGCGGTCGTTCGACCCCCAGACGCCGGGAGGGGGCGCGACGCACGACAAGCGTTTTCCCGCCGCACCCCTAATTCGGCCTGATGGCAGACGAGCAGGCCCCGGGCGACGCGCCGTTCCCGGAGCCGATGGGAACGTTCTTCCAGCTGGCCGGGACGCGGCGCGACGGCGACCGGATTCTGTACTACGGAGAGTCGCTCGTGCCCGACAAGGCGCTGATGCGCCGGATCGCCCCCGCGTTCAGGGAGGCGGGCTACGAGGTGGAGCTTTCCCGCACCAGCGACGCCGACGTCGTCGTCGCCCGTCCGCTCGGCGCCGGGAAGGAGGGCGTCCCGTGGACCAACCTCGCGATGTTTTTCGCGACGGTGCTCTCGACGCTGTTCGTCGGAGCGTACGGCTGGTACTACGTCCCGTTCTCGGAGATCGCGGCGAACCCGCTGGTCATCCTTCAGGCGTGGCCGTTCACCGCCGCCGTTCTCGGCGTGTTGCTGGTTCACGAACTGGGTCACTACGCCGCCGGGCGGTACTACGGGGTGAACGTGTCGCTGCCGTACGTCATCCCGTTCGTCTTCCCGTTCGGCACGCTGGGCGCGGTGATCCGGATGCGGGGACGGATGCCCTCCCGGCGGGTGCTGTTCGACGTCGGCGCGGCCGGTCCCCTGGCGGGGCTGGCCGCGACCGTCGTCGTGACCGTGATCGGTCTCTCGCTCGATCCGATCACGATCCCCGAGCGCGTGCTCTCGGACGGCGGGGGAATGATACGGTTCAACGATCCTCCGCTGTTGTCCCTCATCGCGTCGGCGCTGGGCGAGCAGACGGCCTACGAGGCGACGAACAAGGCCGCCCATCCGGTCGTCATCGGCGGCTGGGTCGGGATGTTCTTCACCCTGTTGAACCTGCTGCCGGTCGGGCAACTCGACGGCGGGCACATCATGCGCGCGATGATCGGCGAACGCCAGGAGACCGTCGCCTCTCTGGTGCCGGCGGTGCTTTTCGGCATCGCGGCGTACCTCCACTACGTTCTGGAGTACGGGCTCAACGAGTCGGTCGGTCTGTGGGCGTTCTGGGGCGTGTTCGCGATGTTCATCGCGTTCAACGGTCCCGCGAACCCCGTCGACGAATCCCGGCTCGGCTGGCCGCGGATGCTCGTGGGGCTCGCGACGTTCGGGCTGGGTCTCCTGTGTTTCATGCTCGTGCCGGTCCAGGTCGTCTCCGCCTGATCCGTCGCCGCCGCTATCAGAGGCTCCGTTTGATCCGCTCGAAGAAACCCTGCTCGACCTCGATCTCCTCGCCGCCGGCCTCGGCGAACGCCTCCAGCGCCTCCCGCTGCTCCTCGCTGAGACTCTCGGGTGTGACGACCTGCACGCGAACGTAGAGGTCGCCCTGACCCCGGCTCCGCAACCGCGGCATCCCTTTCCCGCGGAGGCGGAACGTCTCGCCGCTTTGGGTCCCGGCCGGAACCTCCATCTCGACGGTCCCTTCGAGCGTCTCGACCTCGATGGTGTCGCCGAACACCGCCTGCGGGAACGAGATGGGCTGGCGGAGGTGGAGGTCGTCGCCGTCGCGCTCGAACCGGTCGCCCTCCTCGACCTCCACGTCGATCAGGAGGTCGCCGGGCGGACCGCCCTTCTCCCCGGGCGCGCCCTCCCCGCCCATCCGGAGGGTCTGTCCGCTCCGGACGCCCGCGGGGATCTCGACGGTGAGGGTCGCCTCCTCCTGGACGATCCCGTCGCCGCCGCAGGTGGCACACGTCTCCGAGTACAGTTCTCCCTCCCCCTCGCACTGGGGGCAGGTCGTCGTCTGCTGTACCCGCCCGAAGGCGGTCCGCTGTACCTGCGTCACCTGCCCCCGGCCGTTACACTGGGGACAGGTCCGGACGTCGGCGTCGGGCGGGTGGCCCGTTCCGTCGCAGTCGTCGCACTCGGTCGGTCGGGTGACCGTGAGCCGCTTTTCGGCGCCCTCGTAGGCCTCCTCGAGGTCGATCGCGAGTTCGGTCCGCAGATCCCGCCCCTGGCGCGGACGGTCCGGGTCGCGGCGGCCGCCGCCGAAGAGGTCGGAGAAGATGTCCTCGAACCCGCCACCGCCCCCACCGAAGGGGCCGCCCCCGCCGAAGGGGCCGCCGGCGCCGCCGCGCGCGCCGGCCCCGTTCTCGGTCGCGCCGTGTTTCTCCGCCCGCTGGAACTGTTCGTGGCCCAGCCGGTCGTACAACTGTCGCTTCTCCTCGTCGGTGAGGATCTCCTTCGCCTTCTTGATCTTCTTGAACTTCTCCTCGGCGTCCGGGTCGTCGCTGACGTCGGGATGGTACTCCCCGGCCTTCTTCCGGTAGGCCCGCTTGATCTCGTCCTCGTCGGCGTCCCGCGACACCCCGAGCACCTCGTAGAAGTCCTCGCTCATTCGTTATCCACCCGTAGTACGCTGGGCTACTTGAAAAGAACGGCTCGTGCGCGTCGGTACAGTACGCTCCTCCCGGTCGAATCCATACTTATTTTACGTAAAGTTTAGGCAGACCGATCCCTTGCCGGAGGGTATGTCAACCGATGACGCATTTCGGAAGGTGACCTCGCTCGATCGGTTGCGAGAGGCCGGTCGCGAGGTCGTTCAGGTGGACGGCCGGGCGGTGGCTCTGTTCTCCCACGAAGACTCGGTGTACGCCGTCGACAACCGGTGTCCGCACATGGGGTTTCCCCTCTCGAAGGGGACGGTTGAGGAGGGCATCCTCACGTGCCACTGGCATCACGCTCGGTTCGAACTGGAGGAGGGGGACACGTTCGATCCCTGGGCCGACGACGTCCAGACGTTCCCCGTGGAGGTACTCGACGGCGACGTCTACGTCGACCCGGATCCGGAGCAGTCGGTACCCGAGGACGTCCGGTGGCGCAATCGGCTCGCCGACGGGCTCAACGAGAACCTGCCGCTCGTGGTGGCGAAAGCCGTGGTCGGGCTCGACGAGCACGGCGACGGCTTCCACACGCCCGTCGAGACGGCCGTCGAGTTCGGCACGAAGTACCGGGAGACCGGCTGGGGGCGGGGGTTGACGACGCTGGGGGCGATGGCGAACCTCCATGGACGGGTCGGCGGTCGAGACCGACGCCGGGCGATGTTCGTCGGCGTGAAAGAAGTCGCAGACGAGTGTGCCGGGGAACCGCCCCGGTTCCAGCAGTACCCGTTCGACAACCGTCGGCTCCCGAAGGACCGCCTCGAGTCGTGGTTTCGCGAGACCGTGGAGGTGCGGGACGCCGACGGTGCAGAGCGGTGTCTGCTCACCGCCGTCGAGTGCCTGGAACCCGCCGACGTCGCGTCGGTGGCGTTCGCGTCCGCCACGGATCACCTCTATATGAACGCGGGGCACACGCTCGACTTCCTCAACAAGGCGTTCGAGACCATCGACGTCCTCGGGTGGGAGGAACACGCCGGGCCGGTGCTGGCGTCGACGGTTCGACAGCTGACCGACGCGACCCGGTCCGAGGAACTGTCCAGCTGGCGCCAGCCGATCGACGTCGCGTCGCTTTGTTTCGACGCGGCCGATCGGCTCCCCGAACTCGTCGCCTCCGGGGAGGGACGCGAGTGGGATCGTCCCGACGGATTCGTGGAGCGATTGCTCGAGGACGACCCCGAGGCGATCGTCGACGCGCTGACCGGGGCGATCCGGGCGGGCGCCACCACCGAAGAGCTCTCCGGGGCGGTCGCGCGTGCGGCCACCCGCCGGGTCGCGTACTTCTCCACGAACAACGAGTTTGCCGACTGGAACACCGTCCACCACACGTTCACCTACGCGAACGCGCTCCACGAGGCGACGCGCCGAACTGACGCGATCGAGCTGTACCGGGGCTGCTTCGACGCCGCGATGTCGACGTACCTCGACCGGTTCCTCAACCAGCCACGCGCGCCGATTCCAGAGACTACTCCGTCCGACGACGGCGGGGTCACTGACTCGACGCGGGAGCCGGAAGCGATCCGCGAGGAACTGCTGGCGGCGTTCGACGAACGGGGCGACGTGAACCGCGCGGCCCGGCTCGTCGCCGAACACTTCGACGCCGACGGCGATCTCGCCGCCCTCCGGCGGGTGCTGGGACGAGGGCTCCTCCGGGAGGACGCCGGATTCCACACTCTGCAGAACGTCGAGGCGGCGTTCCGCCGGGTCGACCGGGTCGACGACGAGGCCGGCCGGCGGATGGCGCTGATGGCGACCGCGCGGTACATGGCCGCCCACTTCCCGACCCGCCGGGAGGACGAACAGACGTTCTCGATCGCGACCCGACTCCACCGCGGCGAGCGGCTCCACGAGGTCTCCTGATACTGGCGGTTTCGACCGGTCAGTCGGCGCCGTCGATGCGCGTCCCCGGCGACTCGCCCCGCAGGAAGGCGGCCAGGTCGTCGGGGCCGAACACCGACGCCGGGGCCTCCAGCTCCAGCAGTTCCCGGACCTTTCCGGCCATTCCGCCCGAGACGTCAGTCGAGTCGCTCCCGCCCAGGGCGGATTCGACCTCGGCGAACGTCTCGATCTCGGGGATCACCTCCCCGTCGCCGTCCAGCACGCCGGGGACGGTCGAACAGACGCCGACGCGGTACGCGTCGAGGCCCGTCGCGAGCCGGCTCACGATCTCGTCCCCCGAGAGCACCGAGACGCCCTCCCCGCAATGCGGGACGCCGTCGCCGTGCGTCACCGGGACGAACCCCTCGGCGAGCATGGTCTCGATCCCGCTCTCCGGATACGAGAGCGTCCCCTCGCCGTCCCGCGCCGCCGCCGACAGCGGATGGACCGGCAGCGCCGGCACGTCCCGCTCGTGGAGCCTGGAGAGCACGAACCGGTTCAGCGTCGTCATCGCCCCGTGGATCGCCAGCGCTTTCCCCGCATCGTGGGTCCCCGCCTCGGTCGTGACCCCGTAGCGGTCCGCGTGGTGGTGACCGAAGCTCCCGCCGCCGTGGACGATCAGGAGTTTCTCGACGGTTCCGGCCGACCGCGCTTCGGCGATCGCGTCCGCGGCGTCGGTTAGCGCCGGGCCGTCCAGCGTCTCGGGCCTGCTCTTGTCGGTGATCACGCTGCCGCCGAGCTTCAACACGACGGGTCCGGACGCCCCCGAGGAGTGGGCCGTCATCTACGCCTCCTCGACCCGAACGCCCTCGGTGGACAGCTCCGCCCGGAACGCCCGCTCGCACCCCCGGGTAAAGTCGAGCGCGGTCTCGGTCCGGGAGGTCGGATCCAGCGCGACGATGCAGCCGCCCCCGCCGGCCCCCGTGAGCTTCGCGCCGTAGGCTCCCGCGTCCCGGGCGGCCCAGACCATCTCGTCGAGCGATCTGGCGGACACCCCGAGCGACGACAGCAGCCCGTGGTTGAAGTCCATCAGCTCGCCGAGCTCCTCCAGTAGTTCCGGCGTCGGTTCGGCGCCGGGATCCCCCTCCGAGAGAAACGACTCCCCGACGCGGACGATGTCTCCGATCGTGGAGACGGTCTCGGCAGCGAAGTCGTACCGGTCCCGGAGCTCCCGGACCCCGGCGACCAGCTCCCCCGTCTCGCCGGCTCCGCCGTCGAAGCCGATCACGAACGGGAGGTTCGGCGCTTCGATCGTCCGGCAGTCGTCGCCCTCGACCCGCACGGCGCCCCCCATCGTCGAACAGAACGTGTCCGCCCGCGACGCCTGGCCGTCCTGAACCTCGAACTCCGCGCGGTAGGCGCGGTCGGCGAGTTCCCGCCGGTCTATCGGCTCCCCGAGCGCCCGCGTGGCGGCGTCGATGCCGGCGACCACCACGGCCGCCGAGGACCCGAGTCCTCCGCCCAGCGGGATGTCGGAGCTGATGGTGATGTCGAACCCAGCTACCGGCGCGTCCGCCGCCGATCGCGCCTCCCTGACTGCGGCGTCGACGTACCCGGTGGCCGCCTCTACCAGCGGACGCGGAACGTCGACCGCCGGGTCCTCCCTGGTCTCCCCTTCGTACTCGACCGTGAACCCGTCCAGCGAGAGATCCTCTGCCTCGACGCGCACGTGGTCGTCCTCGCGGGGCTCGACCTCGACGGTCGCCCGACGCTCGATCGCACACGGGACCGCCGGTTCGCCGTAGACCACCGCGTGCTCACCGAAGAGGTACACCTTCCCCGGCGCGCTGCAGACTGTCATACCCGTCCCGTGTAGGGGGAGCGTTACAGGTGTTGCGTTTGCGGCCTCGCGACTCCGCCCCGCGACCCCGGTCAAAAAGCCGCTACCGTCGATACACTTCTATCGAACCGTCGCTTTCGACCCGCACCAGGAACTCCGCGTACGGAAACTCGAGGCTGAGCGTCTCGTCGAGACCGTTCTCTCGAGAGAACTCGCCGAAGAAGAGCTGTTCTAGCGCCTCCGTGTCGACGCTCTCGTACAGCGGCGGCGAGCGGACCTCCGCCGGATCTCCCCCCCTCGCCTCCGCGATCGCGAACACGATCTCGGAGGTCAGGTCGGCGTTCTGGTCCGGATCGAACTCCCCTGTCGCTTCCGGCTCGATCTGGCTAACGGCCCCTGTCGTCCCCGGCGAGTCGGCTGTCGGTGAGTTGCTGCTGTCGCTCGTCATCAGTACGTTCCTCCACTCGGAACCCACTCCCCCGCGTCGGACTGGCGTGTTCGGCATTTTGCCGGTATCGATCCGCCGTCGATGCCCGAATTCGATAGTTCTCGGTTGGGTACGGGTAATGTCCGCTTGTGGGTCGTCCGTACGTGCCCGGTAATCCACATTAACCCGGAGCTACCATTTCCCCCGTAAAATACTTTCTGGAGTACGGCCCACAGATACGCCATCCCTACCGGATTGTAATTCTCGAGTGATTGTCAACAATCCGGCGGTGCCCGTCGTCGCGGACTCCACCGTTCTCCTTCCGTCGGAACGCAGTCGATCGGGGCCGAATCCAGTGACGTTACTGGATCCGTCCGTGGTCGACCGAGTGATCCGTGCGTTTTCTGTGTGACATCTGCAGCCGTTTCGCAGCCGTCGGTGTCTCCACCAGTTCTTCGAGCGTGCAGTCTCGACACACGACGTGATATAGCTGCCCTGTCGGCGACGTGTCCGTCCGGCTCATCTTGTCCGAAGACATGTTCTCACTTGGGGGTTCCCTCTCCCGAAATATTGCTATGAGGTACCTAACTTCAATCGAGGCCCACCTTACCGGATGGGGCGCGGCCCCGCGATAGATCCAGCGTAATCCGGCGAGAACGTCGTTACGACCGTGCTAGTCCGCACAGAACTCGGTTACGAGGGTACTAGCTAAGTGACCGTGACAACATGGTCGTTTGCACCCGCAGGCCCATCCGCCTCCAGCTGGTCCGGAAACAACTCATGAGCTCGAAGAACGGAACGGACGTCTTTCCGGGGCCTCGACCGGCGTCGCCGAGGTCCCTGCCGCTTCGGGGGACGGCCCTTTGTTTGACCGAGTGCGGCGTAGGCCGGGGAAATCCTGGAGAAACTCCCCTGACCGAACCGCTATCCCCGGGGACTGGGAGCTGATCCGAGTGATCGGATTCTGCGCCCGGGCTTTGCCCGGCTTTTGCGAAGGTGCGCCGAAGAGAAACGTCATCGTGCTGCTCGTGTACCTGCTCGTCGGGCTGCTCGCTCTCTCTGTTCTCCAGGAGACCGTAATCGGACGGTTCGGACGCCTGGACGGTTGGTTCCTCGGCTCGACCTCCGTTCTTTTCGGGACTCCCGTTCAGTGTTTTTCCCGGAAAATATCGCGATTTAAACGGTAGTTTTAAGTGTTCCCTGGCTGAAACGCCCGGCGCTGTAGCGGGCGAGAGGGTTTCGAGAGCGGCGGTGAGATCCTCAGACCGAAATATCCGAACACTCCCACGAATGGACCCGAACGCCGAATCGTCACGCACCGACGCAGACACCTCGTCAGGCGCGCCGGAGGCGCTCCGGACCGACCGTACCGGCGGCGCAAACGACGAACTCCCGCTGGATCTCGTCTACGACATCCTGCGCAATCGACGACGACGGATGGTGATCTCACAACTACAGGAGACGGAGGGGGAACTGACGATCGGGGACGTGTCCGAGTACATCGCGGCCGTCGAGAACGACAAACCCGTCTCCGCACTGCGCTCGAAGGAGCGAAAGCGGGTGTACATCAGCCTGTACCAGTCCCACCTGCCGAAGATGGACGACGCGGGAGTGATCGCGTACGACTCCGACAGGGGCACCGTCGAACCCGGGCCAGCCTTCGGGGTACTGCAGGAAACCCTGGCGGACGCCGGTGCGGACGGACGCCGGTGGCCGATGTACTACCTCGCCGCCACCGTTCTCGCGGCGTTGCTTTTCGGTCTCACGAACTTCGTGATCGGTGGCTGGGTCGAGATCGCGTACGCTGCCACGATCGCGGCGTTCGGTGCGATCTGTGTCGCCCAGCTGTGGTCCGCACGAGACTGACTTCCCGGCCGGGGGTCCGCAGAAGGGTATCCGTCTCCCGGCACCCCGAGGGACCCACCGTCTCCCGACCCCAGTGCGGTTTTCAGGCGGGGTGCACCACGGACGAGCACTCCGGGCACTCGGCGTATAGCCGAACCCACCCCTTCGACGTCGTGTACTCGATGAGGAGGGAACGCGACGGGATCAGGCGTTCGCACTCGGGGCACTCCCCCAGCCACGACGTGGACTGGTCCTCCATGTCGCCTGTCTTTCGCGCTGACGACATAGTTATGATTCGATTAACGAAGAGGACGATCCGGGGGAAAAGGCGATTATTCTCGACTGGACGGCTCTCGCTGTCCGGTCCCGTGGGCCAATAGCTTTTATACGAGGCGTTAGATGGTGAACGTGCGGCGTACCGGTCGAGCCTCGACTGGTCGCCGGTCGCATCGACGGGGAACTGGGGACTGCACGCGCTTGCTGCCGCTCGATGCGACTATCGACGTTTTCTATCGGACGACGAACGGAAAACCCGCGTTCAAATCTCCGCTTCGAAGTCGTCGAGCGCGTACACCGTGTCCGCGCCGCGGCGATCCAGCGTCTCGTTCGCCAGGAGCCAGTAGACGACGGACAGCGCCCGACGACCCTTGTTGTTGGTCGGGATGACGAGGTCTACGTTCGACAGCTGGTTGTTCGAGTCGCACATCGCGATGACCGGGATGCCGACGGTGATCGCTTCCTTCACCGCCTGGGCGTCCCCGATGGGGTCAGTGACCACTACGACGTCCGGTTCGATGTAGCCGTCGTACTTCGGGTTGGTGAGCGTTCCCGGGATGAACCGTCCGGTCCGCGCGCGCGCGCCGATGGAGTCCGCGAACTTCTCGGCGGGATACTGGCCGTACTGCCGCGAGGAGGCGACCAGGATCTGCTCGGGGTCGTAGTTCGCGAGGAAGTCCGCCGCCACCCGGATGCGCTCGTCCGTCCGGGAGACGTCGAGCACGTAGAGGCCGTCGTCGCGGACCCGGTGGATGAACCGCCCCATGTCCTTCGTCTTCTGCTGGGTCCCGATGTGGACGCCCGCCGAGAGGTACTCCTCGACCGGGATGAGAAGGTCCGCCTCGTCGTCGGGCATGACGTCCTCGTCGAACGGGGTGGCGGATTCCTCCGCCGGCTCGTCGCCGTCTTCGTCGGTCGTCGCTTCTTCGGCCGTCGTCTCCGCGGTCGGTTCGGTGGTGTCCGCCGACTCGGCGGATCGGTCAGCCGGCTGTTCCTCCGTCGTGTCTGTCGAGGTCGTCGCGTCCTCGTCGGCGTCGACCTCGACTGCGTCTTCGTTCTCCGTCATTGGTTGTAGATCATACCGCGTCGTCCGCGATGCGAACGAGTTCGTTGAGTTTGGCGGTTCGCTCGCCGCCGACCGTCCCCGTCTTGATGAACGCGGCGTCGGTCGCGACGGCGAGGTGCGCGATCGTGGTGTCCTCCGTTTCGCCGGATCGGTGCGAAACGACCGCGTCGTACCCGTTTCCGTGGGCGAGTTCCACGGCGTCGAACGCGTCGGAGAGCGTCCCGATCTGGTTCGGTTTGATCAGGACGCTGTTTCCGGCGCCCGCCTCGATACCGGTTTCGATCCGTTCGGTGTTGGTGACGAACAGGTCGTCCCCACAGATCAGACACCCGCCCCGGCGGCGGGATCCGGCACCGGCAGCGCCGACCCGATCGGTCAGTTCGGCGAACCCCTCGAAGTCGTTCTCGTCGAGAGGGTCCTCGACGTACGCGAGGTCGTATTCCTCGATCATTTCGGCGACGTACGCGATCTGCTCCTCGCGCGTTCGCGCCTCGTCGCCGTAGACGTACGTCTCGGAGTCGGCGTCGTACAGCTCCGCCGCGGCGACGTCGAGGCCGAACCGGATCTCGAATCCGACCTCGCTTTCGACGGTCTCGACCGCCGCGTCAATCACCTCGAACGCCTCCTCGTCGGTGATCGACGGCGCCCAGGCACCCTCGTCGCCCTTCGCCGCGGGGACGTCCCGGTCGGTCAGCTCGTCGCCGACCGACGCGTGGACGGCGGCGTTCGCGAAGACCGCCTCCGAGACGCTGGGCGCGCCGACGGGCGCCGCCAGGAACTCCTGGATGTGGGTGGCGTCCCGCGCGTGTTCGCCGCCGCCGATGACGTTCCCCAGGGGGATCGGGAAGTTGTCGCCCCTGAAGGCACCGCCGAGGTGCTGGTACAGCGGGGCGCCCAGCACGTCCGCGGCCGCCTTCGCGACCGCCATCGAGATCGCCACCGCGCTGTTCGCGCCGATCTCCGAGAAGTCGTCGGTGCCGTCGGCGGCGCGAAGCGCCGCGTCGATCTCCCGTTGATCGCCGGCGTACAGCCCCTCGAGCCGGGGCACCGCGTGCTCCCTCGCGGCCGCGATGGCCTCCGACGGCGGACGCTCGACCGCCTCGTGTTCGCCGGTCGACGCCCCCGAGGGAGCGGCCGCCCGGCCGAAGCCGCCGGATTCGGTGAGCACGTCGGTCTCGACGGTCGGGTCGCCGCGGGAGTCGAGCACGCGACGCAGCGAGATCGACGCGATCCGCGTCACGTTCCCCCCCTGCGCACGGTGAACGGCAGGACGCCGGCGTCGTACTCCTCGGCGGCGATGAGGATCGGCTCCGACTGATCGGACTCGATCAACACCGGCGCGCCGTAGGAGACCTGCAGCGCTCGCGCGCCCAGGATTCGTGCCTTCTCGTACCGATTGTATCGTTGTTGCGTCATCCGTGGTAGGTGAACTGGGGTCCGATCATTGGTACGGTGCCACGACGTCGACGAGGTCGGTGTGGGAGACGAGCATGCGGCGACAGCAGTGCCGCTCGATGCCGAGGTCGTCGAGGACCTCGGCTGGGTCCTCGCCGCCGTCCTCGGTCCGGGCCCTGAACTCCTCCCAGTGTTCGCCCACGACGTTGCCGCAGGTGAAACACCGGACTGGAATCATCATGGTCTGATCACCTCAGCGGTAGGACTTCTGGTACCGGGCTCGCGCACCCGGCCCACCCCATTTCTTCGGCTCCGGCTGCCGGACGTCGTTGACCAGCAGCGAGCGGTCGAACTCCATGTACGCCTCGCGCAGTTCGGCGTCGTTGAGGTGTTCCACCAGCCCGCGGGCGATCGCCGTCCGTGCGGCGTCTGCCTGGCCCGAGAAGCCGCCGCCTGCGACGGTGACGTCGATGTCGACCTGCGACCTGAGGTCCTCGCCGGCGATGCGGAACGGTTCCAGCATCTTCAGGCGCGACGACTCCGGTTCCCACAGTTCCACCGGCTGGGAGTTGATTCGCACGCGACCCTCGCCCTCGCGCACCGTAGCGCGGGCGACGGCCGTCTTCTTCTTTCCGGACGTATTCGTTACCATGTGACGTTAGCACCCAGTTTCTCGGAGACGTCTCCGAGTGTGGTGAATTTGATGTTCGACAGGCGGTCCAGCGACGTCCCGTCCAGGACGACTGCCTCCCTGTCCGGATCGTCGTCGTACGGGTTCCCGACGTAGACGCGAACGTTCTCGAACGCCTCGCGTCCGCGAAGGGTCTTGTGCGGGAGCATTCCCCGGATCGACCGCTTGAAGATGCGGTCCGGTCGCTTCGGGTAGTACGGCCCCCGGTCGGAGCCCAGCTCCGCGCGCTTCCGGAACGTCTCCATCGTCGATTCCTCGTTCCCCGTGATGACCGCCCGCTCGGCGTTTACCACGGCGACGCGGTCGCCGTCGAGCGCGCTCTGAGCGACTTCGCTCGCGACGCGGCCGAGGATGCAGTCGCGTGCGTCGACCACGAGGTCGGCGTCGAATTCGGCGAGACTCATCGGATCACCCGCAGGTTCGTTCCGTCGGGGTTTCGTTCGGCAAGCTGTTCGAGGCTCACCGCCTCGCCGGCCTGCTCGATCTTCTTCCGGGCGGTTCCCGAGAAGTCGACGGCGGCGACGGTGACGTTCTTTTCGAGCACACCGCTCCCCAGCACTTTGCCGGGTACGACGACGGTCTCGTCCTCCTGGGCGTATCGCTCGATCCGCCCCAGGTTGACCTCCGCGTGGGTGCGCCGTGGCTTCTCCAGTCGGGTCGCGACGTCCCGCCAGACGGTGGCGTCGGAGTCGCGGGACACCGACTTCAGCTCGGAAATGAGGTTCTGTAATCGTGGATTCGTTTTGCTACTCATAGCAGTTCCCTCCGTGTGAGGGTGTGTGTTCGCAACCGAGCGATCCTCGCGAGGGCACTCCGGCCTCGTGGGGGAGGCGGATGCTCTTCGATCGAGGAACGGAAAACGCGGAGTGCAGGGAGCAGGATTCGAACCTGCGGACCCCTATGGGACAGCGCCCTGAACGCTGCGCCGTTGACCTGACTTGGCTATCCCTGCGTGCACTCCGACGTACCAGGTGCCCCTTCAAACCACTTTCGGTCCGAGAGCTCGCCGCCGGTCGAGCGCGTTGCGGACGCGCCGCTTCCGGGCCGGGGGCGAGGGTCGGTCGGTCGGTGGTGGGGCACATACTCGGGTTATACTGCGACTTTGTCTCGTAGTTCGTCCGCACGGTCGCCGATCGTGGCGGCCGCCCGACGGACCAGTTCTTCGACGGTGAAGGAGCCGTCCGTCTCGACGTGGAACACGAACGCCCCCTGGACGTCCGTGACGTCCAGTTCCTTCCCGGGGTAGCGGTTCGTGAGGTCGTGGTCGAACTCGCTCGTCGGGACGAGTTCCCCGTTGGGGGTTTCGATGACTCCCCGCAGGATGTGGGGTTCGTCGTCGTGGAACTCCCCGGCGTCCCCGAGGACCTCGACGCGCTGGAGGTGGCGGTATCCGACCGAGACGCCACCCTGGTGTTTCGCGTGGGCCTTCCCCGTGTCGAGCACGGCGTCGGCTTCCAGCTCGAGCCGCTGTCCCTGTTTGAGCTCGATGATCGGGACGTTCTCGTCGGCCGGCTCGACCATCGGCTCCGAGGACTCGATGTCGCCGGAGTAGGCCGTCGCCGGTCCCTCGACGTCGAGCGCGAGAGTGACCTCGTCGCCGATCTCGAACTCGTCCAGCGGCGTCGTGAGCGGGACCAGTCCCAGCCGGAGGCCGATCATCTCGTCGAACATCACCGACGAGTTCTCGACGAACCGGACGGTGTCGATGGAGAACGTCGGGACGTCGGCGATCATCGCGCGCCGGAGCCCGTTCGCGAACGCGGGGGTGAGCCCCCGCACGAGAAAGCGTGCGCTCCGGTCGTCGCGCTCGACGAACTCGACGTCGAACTCCCCGCTCATACGCCCTTGTTCTTCGGTGCCTTCGTTCCGTCGTGGGGGATCGGAGTCACGTCCTCGATCCGGCCGATCTCGAGGCCCGCGCGGGCCAGCGCCCTGATCGTCGCCTGTGCGCCCGGCCCCGGCGACTTGTTGCCGTTGCCGCCGGGCCCGCGAACGCGAACGTGGACGCCTTCGATCCCCTTCGCCTGTACCTCCTCCGCGACGACTTCGGCCATCTGCATGGCGGCGTACGGCGACGCCTCGTCGCGGTTCTGCTTCACCACGGTGCCGCCGGAGGACTTCGCGATCGTCTCGGCGCCGGTCTGGTCCGTGACCGTGATGAGCGTGTTGTTGAACGACGCGAACACGTGGGCGATTCCCCACTTTCCGTTATCACTGTCTGACATAGTTACTCCTGACCCTCCGCCCGTTCGGGGTGGAGCTCGTCCGCGAGCGGGCTCGTTTCGTCGAACGCGATCCGGTCCTCCTCCCGGACGGCGACCATCTTGGAGGGGCGAGTCACCCGGGCCCCGTCCACGACGACGTGGCCGTGGACGACGAACTGCCGGGCCTGTTTCGTGGTGCTCGCGAGCCCCTGCCGGTAGACGACGGTCTGGAGGCGCCGTTCGAGGACGTCGGTGACGTCGAGCGAGAGGACGGCGCTGATGTCGTCGTTCTCCGAGAGGACGCCGTATCGCCGCAGGCGAGCGACGAACTCCGCGCCGTTTTCGCCCGCGAGTTCGACGTCACCCTGGGCCTCGCCGAGCAGCCGGCGGGCCTCACGGCGGTAATCGCGCAGCTCCGACTGCGCTCGCCAGAGCTCTTCCTTGTTCTTGAGGCCGTACTGCCCGATCAGCCCGGACTCCTCGGCGATTCGCTCGCCCTGGTACGGGTGGTTCGGAGTCTCGTATCGCTTGGTGTTGGTTCCGGTGCTCATTCGCCTTCACCTTCCTCCTCCTCGAGCGCGGCTTCCTCGCGGATCTCCTCGACGTTGACGCCGATGGTCCCCTCGGTCCGGCCGGTGGACTTGGTGCGCTGGCCGCGTACCTTCTGGCCGCGCTTGTGCCGGGCTCCCTTGTAGGAGTCGATCATCTTCATCCGGTTGATGTCGTACTGCCGGCGCTGTTCGAGATCGTTGCCGATCACGTGGTCGTTCTCGCCGGTGTAGAAGTCGTTGCGGCGGTTGACCATCCACTCGGGCGCGTGGTCGGTCAGGTTCTCCACGACGTCTATGATCTCCTCGATTACTTCGTCGTCCAGCGCGCCGATCGTGTCCGTTCGGTCGATGCCGACCGTGTCGGCCACGAAACGCGCCGTACGCGTGCCGATTCCGTCGAGTTCTGTCAGGCTTCGCTCCACGGACTTCGTCCCGTCGAGGTCGGTCTGTCCGACCCGGACGAAGTAACGGAGGTCCTCGTCCTCCTCCGGTGAGCTGTCCTGTGGTTCGTCTGCACTCATATCTGGATGCGTTGCAGCGTTGCGGCGGGGATTCGAACCCCGGAGGCTTGCGCCACTGAGTTAGCAACCCAGCGCCTTGGGCCAGGCTTGGCTACCGCAACCCGCGGTTGGTATCGTCGCCGCCGGACCAACGGTCCGCGACTCGGGACGTACGCCCCTACAGTTCACGTGTACCCGATACAACTTGGCGTCGGTATTTAAACGTCACGAACCGCAGCCGACGGCGGATCAGTCGCTCGGGGTCGTCGTCGGCTGCCCGATGTACTTCTCGTCTATCTCGTACTCGCCGCTCCCGTTCCTCTTCAGGTACTCCCCGTAGTACGGGACCCGGTTGGCGACGGTCTCCTCGTAGGCCTGGCGGATCTCCTCCCGGGTCATTTCACCCATCGACCGGAGGTCGTCGTTCCGGTTGAGACACCCCTTGAGGTAGCCCTCGTGGGTGACCCGGACCCGGCCGCAGTTGGCGCAGAACGTCTCGTTCTCGACCGGGTCGACGATCTCGACCATGCCGCCGTCGACGAAGTAGCGCCGCCGGTCGTGCATCTCCCGGTGTTCGATCCGGTCGGCGACGTCGGCGAGCCAGTCGTGGACGCGCTCGATGTCGATGCTCCACTCCGGGCGTCCCGTCAACTCGGGCATGTACTCGATGAGCTGGAGCTGGAGCCCATCGTTCTCCGCGACGTGTTCGACCATGTCCTCGACGTAGCCGGCGGTGTGCTCGAATACGACCATGTTGAGCTTCACCGGGTCCAGCCCCGCGTCCAGCGCCGCCTGGACGCCTTCGAGCACGCGGTCGTACGCGCCCGACTTCGTGATCCGGGCGAACGCGTCCGGATCGAGCGCGTCCTGGGAGACGTTCACCCGCTCGAGACCCGCCTCGCGGAGGGACTCTGCCCGATCCGGCAGAAACGTGCCGTTGGTCGTCAGCGACGTCTCCATCGAGTCGGGCGTCCTGCGAACGATCTCCTCGAGATCCTCCCGAAGCATCGGCTCGCCCCCGGTGAACTTCGCCTTCCGGACGCCGTACTCCTCGACCACTTCGAGGAACCGAACGACGTCGTCGGCGCTCATCTCGTCCTCCTCCGGCTCCATTGGCCCCCGCGTGTCGCCGAGCCCCTCGTTGTGACAGTAGACGCAATCGAAATTACAGCGATCGGTGAGCGAGATTCGGACTCCCGTCACCTCCCGACCGAAGTCGTCGGAGAGTGGCTCCGTCATCGTCCGGGAGGTTAGTGTACGAGGACTTAAGCTGACGGGTACTCGGGCGACGATTGAAACTGGATATAGTTACTATCCGCCAGCGGAGATAACTCAAACGGTGATCCGTAGCCCGTCCCTGGCGAGTCGGACTTCCCCTCCGAATCCAGCGGAACGAACGCTCTCCCGGAGATCGTCGCCCTTTCCCTCGGTGTGTGGGTACCGGTGGGTGAGATAGAGCCGATCGACGTCGGTGCCAGCAAGCGCCTCCCCGAGCTGGGTCGGCGTGGGGTGGTTGGAGACGTCCAGCCCGTCGGGAAACGAGCAGTCGTGGGCGAGCACCCGGGAGCCGTCCGCGAAGTTCGCGAGCCCGGCGAACGCCTCCGAGTCGCCGGAGAAGGTGAAGTCGGCGTTCCCGGATCCTCCCCCCGAGAACCGGTACGCGAAGCAGGTCATCGAGTGGCGGGTTTCCAGCGCCTCGATCTCGAATCCGGCCAGCGAGAACGCCGCTTCGTGGTGTACCTCCCGGAGTCGGAGGTCGACGCGCTCGCGGAGGTAGTCGTGCACGTCGAGCAGGCCGTCGACCAGCGACTTCGTTCCCGGCGGCCCCACGACCTCGAGGTGCGTCTCGCCGGCGAGCCAGCGCGCCTTCAGCAGGGGCAGCAGGTCCGCGACGTGATCCAGGTGGAGGTGGGTCAAAAGCACGGACGAGACCGCCTCGTAGCCGGCTTCTACCTGCGAGAGGCGAT
>JAZKTH010000105.1:0-9080 GCA_036625675.1 Haloferacaceae archaeon | reverse complement strand
GAACACCTCGCCGGCGGTTCCACGGGTCCGGTCGGTTCCGTCCCCGACCGAGCCCTCCTCGCGTCGGGCCGGCCCGTGGCCGGCCGCGCCCTCCCCGGCGACCGCCCGCGTCGCCGCCAGCGCGGTGGCCTCCACCCGGGCGGCCGCACGGAAGCGGTCCTCGAACCAGTCGGGCGGGTCGAACGCGACGGTCCGGGTGCAGGAGGCGTACAGCCCCCCGCGTTCGGCGGTGACCGACACCAGCGCGTACTCCCCCAGCGCGGCGTCGGTCGGGGTGTAGTGGCGGTAGCGCCGGGCGCGCTCGGCACCGCCGACGAGGACAACGGGAGTTTCGACATCGCGTGCAGCCAGCGCGATACGGAGTCCGGCGGCGACCTCGTGTTCGGTGTCCCCCGGCTCGAGTTCCCGGCACACCGTCTCGACGGCGGCGGCGACCTCCCGGCCGAGCTCGCGGTACCGGTCGACGTCCGCGTCCGAAAGCGGCTGCCGGAGACCGCCGGGATCGACCTCGTCGAGCCCGGGCACCGGGAAGTCGGCGGCGGCCAGCCCGGGCGACCGGTCGGCCACCGCCGCCGCGAGGTCGCTCGCGTGCCAGGGGTACTCCTCGACGGCGAAGGCCTCCGGGACGGCCTCGGCGGCGAGCCGGCCGGCCTCGACGTCGTCGGTCACGACCCGGAACTCCCCGTCGTACCCGGCGGCGGCGACGCCGATCGGCGCGTGACGGTCGACGACGTTGCTGCCGCCCGTGAGCCACGCGAAACCGTTCGGGCGGGCGAACCAGACCGCCTCGAGCCCCCGTTCGTCCAGAAACGCGTCGAGCCTCGCGGCGCGTTCGTCGAGATCGACCATGCCGGGAATTCGTCGGGGGCAACTTGAAAGCGTGGAGTGTGGCGTTCGACGGGGGGTGACGGCCCCGGAGCGACTGAAACGCTCAAGTAGCTTCCACCCCGACTCTCCGACGATGAGCCTTCGTCCCGACTGGCTGTCCTTCCGGCGGTTCGCCGGGTTCACCACCGGCATGACGCTCGCGCTTTTCACGATCGGCGTGTACACGGCCGCGACAGGGTCCGGGCTGGCGTGTCAGGCCCAGTGGCCGCTGTGTTCGAACCAGCTCGTGCCGACGCTGACGATCAACCCCGACTTCATCGAGTGGTTCCACCGGGTGTGGGCGATGCTCACCGGGTTCCTGATCCTGGGAACCGCCGCCTGGTCGTGGCGGCTGGGCGAGCCGCGGATCCGGCGCCCGGCCACCCTCGCGGTGCTGGTGTTGCCGCTCCAGATCGGCATCGGGGCCGTCACGGTCACCGCCGGCGGCCTGTTCCCCGGGGGATACACGGTGTCGACGCACGCGCTTCACCTGGTGGTGGCGCTTTTCATCTTCACGTTCCTCGGACTGGCGACGTTCCGGGCCGGCTTCGCCGGCCGCCGTTCCGGTTCCCCGATACGTCGGACGAGGCTGGCGCTGTTTGCGGCGCTGGGGCTGCTTTTCGCCAGCGCGGTCTTCTCGCGAGCGGTCCCCCTGCTCACGTACTCGCCGGGCGCACAGGCGTGGTTTTACGGGCTCTCGCTGGCGGCGTATCTGGCGTTGCTCTCGGTCGTGGTCGTGACCCTCGAACGGGACCACGTTCCCGGCGCACGGCGGATCCGGAGGACCGTCGCCGTCGCGGCCGGGCTGCTCGTGGCGACGCTGCTGCTCGGGCGGGATCTGGTGTACTACGACGCCGCGTGGCAGCTCGTGAACCTGCTCGCGCTCGTGGGGGCGATCGCCGCCGTCGCCGCCGCGGCGTGGCTCCTGGTCCGCGACTCGCCGCCGGCGCCCCGGGGCGGCCCCGCCGGGAGCTGACGCGGCCGGGTCCGGGGGGAACGAGCAATACTTGCGAGCGAATCGAGTGCAGAAAGCTTGAAACCCTTCCTCGCCGTTGGGGCCGTGTATGACACGTCACGTCACCGATTCAGTCAGCCGTCGGACGTACCTGAAGCTGACCGGCGCCTCTAGCGTGGCCGGGGTGACCGCCACCGCGGGGTGCCTGGGCGGCGGAGGGGAGCTGACTCCCGGCACCGCCCCCGGGTTCCCCCCGTTCGAGATGATCGAGGACGGCGAGCTCGTCGGCTACGACGTCGACCTGCTGGAGGCGGTCGTCGCGGAGACCGACTACGAGCTCGGCGAGTGGGAGGAGTTCGAGTTCTCCTCGCTGATTCCCGCCCTGCAAAACGATCGCATCGACGTCATCGCCGCCGCGATGACGATCACCGACGATCGGAAGGAGTCGATCGCCTTCTCCGACCCCTACTACAGCGCCGACCAGTCCGTGCTCGTCCGGGAGGGCGGCGACTTCCAGCCGTCCTCGTTCGACGACTTCGAGGGCGTGACCGTCGGCGCTCAGGAGGGAACCACGGGAGCGGGCGTAGTCGAGGACGAACTCATCGCTCCAGAAACGATCAGCGAGGACGCCTTCAGCCGGTACGGCAACTACGTGCTGGCGGTCCAGGACCTGGAGAACGGGAACATCGACGCGATCGTGCTGGATCAGCCGGTCGCGGAGACGTTCGCCGCCCAGCGCGACGTCGAGGTCGCGTTCGTCTTCGAGACGGGCGAGCAGTTCGGGTTCGGCATCCGGCAGGACGCCGCCGACGTGCAGTCCGCGCTCAATGACGGCCTCGCGACGGTTCGGGAGGACGGAACGTACGAGGAGATCACGAGCAGCTGGTTCGCCGAGTGATGTCGCCGGGGGCAGGTCTCGCGGCGGGATTCGCGACGGCTACCGGGCCGGTCGCCGACGGGATGGCCGAGGCCGCCCTGCTCGTGGGCGAGACCGAGGACTGGCTGTACGTCCTCGACAACCTGGATTTCCTCTTCAGTGGGCTGGTCGTCACGGTCGGTCTCACGGTCGCGAGCCTACTTCTGGGCTTCGCCGTGGGGTTTCCCGCCGGCGCCATCGAGGTGTACGGCGGGCGGGTGAGCCGCGGGATCGTGGAAACCGTCGGGGTCGTCCTGCGCGGGACGCCGATCGTCGTGATCCTGATATTCATGTATTTCATCTTTCAGGTTCCGGACCTGTATTTCGGGGTCGCCGAGGTCTCCGGCGCAGTCGTCGCCGGGATCCTGGGGCTGGGGTTGCGAAGCGGCGCGTACCAGTCGCAGATATTCCGGGCGTCGCTGCAAAGCGTTCACGGCGGCCAGCTCGAGGCCGCCCGGGCGATCGGGATGACGAAGCGACAGGCGGTGTGGCACGTCGTCGTCCCGCAGGCGCTGCGGCGGTCGATCCCGGGGTTCCAGAACGAGGTGACGATCGTGCTGAAGGACACGAGCATCGTCTTCGCGATCGGGCTGGCGGAGCTGCTCACGCGCAGCTACCAGCTTTTCACCACCGCGGAGGGGAACACCGCAGTGCTGGAGATCATCCTGTTCATCAGCGGGATCTACTTCGTACTCACGTTCACGACGAACCGCGCGCTGGATTACGTTGGCGACTACTACGCGATCCCCTCGGGTGAGACGACATGAGTAGCGACACCGACACGCGTACGGCTGGGGAATCGGACGACCTGTTGCGGGTCGAGAACGTCTCGAAGTGGTACGGCGACGAGCAGGTGCTCCGCGACGTGAGCTTCGAGATGGAGAAAGGCGACGTCACCGTCCTGATCGGGCCCAGCGGCAGCGGGAAGTCGACGATGCTGCGGTGCGTGAACCGGCTCACCGACGCCCAGGAGGGCGACATCTACCTCGACGGCGAGGAGGTCAACTCCCCCGACATGGACGTCAACCGGCTCCGGCGCGACGTGGGCATGGTGTTTCAGGACATCAACCTGTTCGCCCACCTCACCGCCCTCGGGAACGTCGCCCTGGGGCCACAGCGGGTACTCGGGCTCGATCGCGAGGCCGCCCGCGACCGGGCCCGGGCACAGCTCGAGCAGGTCGGGCTCGCGGCACAGACCGACTCGTACCCGGCGGAGCTTTCCGGCGGGCAGAAACAGCGGGTCGGCATCGCGCGGGCGCTCGCGATGGAGCCGAAGCTGATGCTGTTCGACGAGCCGACGAGCGCGCTGGATCCCGAACTCGTCGGGGAGGTGCTCGAGGTGATGCACGGGCTCGTCGAGGACGGGATGACGATGCTGGTCGTCACCCACGAGATGAGCTTCGCCAGGTCGGTCGCGGACGAGATCGTCTTCCTGGACGAGGGGGCCGTCGTCGAGCGGGGCCCGCCGGAACAGCTGTTCGAGGACCCCGAGCGGGACCGGACGGCGGAGTTCCTCCGCCGGATCACCGAACTCCACGATTGACATGTCCGGCACCACACCGCCCACGGACGCGCCCCGCCCGGTGACGATCCGCGATCGGGTCGACGAGGCGACGCCCTCGACCGCGCGGACGCTGCTTTACTTCGCCGGCGCCGTGTTCTGGGGCTGGGTGCTGTTCCGATGGACGAACCGGTGGCTCGGGGAGCCGTTCGTGGCCGACAGCGAGCCGCTCGTCTCCCCGGCGGCGGTGGAGTCGGCGCTGGCGGGCGTGCCGATCGTGGGCGGCGCCGCCGACGGGATCGCGTTCGCGGTGGAGACCCTCCCCCAGCTTGCGGGGGGGCTGTGGCTCACCGTGGTGATCACGCTGTCGAGCCTGGTCGTGGGGTTCCTGCTCGCGGTGCCGCTGGCGGTGACCCGGGTGTACGGCCGCTACCTGGCGTACGCCTCGCTGGCGTACACGGAACTGCTCCGGGGGACGCCGCTGCTCGCGCAGCTTTTCGTGCTCCACTTCGGGCTCGACGTCGGGCAGTACCTCCCGGCGTTCCTGGAGGGCGTGTTCCCGCGGAGCGTCGTCTGGGTGGCGATCGTGGGGTTCATCCTCAACGGCGCCGCCTACCAGGCGGAGTACATCCGCGGCGCGATAGAGAGCGTGGACGTCGGACAGCTCACCGCCGGCCGGGCGATCGGGCTCTCGAAGGTGGAGACGATCTACTACGTCGTGTTGCCGCAGGCGCTCCGGTACGCGATCCCCTCCTGGACAAACGAGTTCGTCTACCTGATCAAGTACTCCTCGCTCGCGGCCTTCATCACCGTGCCCGAACTGTACTACCGGGCGTTCTCGGTCGCGTCGGACACGTTCCGGTACACGGCGATCTTCGTGCTGGTCGGGCTGCTGTATCTCGCGCTGGTGTTGACCGCGTCCAACGTCATGGGATGGATCGAGGACAGGACCGCGATCCCCGGCGTTGGGAGCGGAAGCGCGCGGTGAGCGGCCTGTTCCCGGATCGATCGGCTCCGACTCCCGGCAGCGCCGCCCCCCACGGGAGCGTTTAACAGTCGTTGGCAATTTAGCCAATGTCCACCTCATACAACTCCCTGAAATGGTCCTCAATCGACTGAACCCGGACCTTCGGTGACTCCTCTTCGTCCCCGTCCTCACTCTCTGGATCAAACTTGAACTGGGTCTTTTCGGGGTCGAAATCGGAGTCGTCCACACGGAAAGATGTTTCTCAGAGCTTTTAAATCATACAGCCGGTGAAGCGGCGAGATAGCCGGGAACCTCTATTTCTCGCCCGTGCAGAGCAGCTCCAAGAGCCGGATTAGCATCGCCAGCTTCCGGGTCGCGGGACTCGGCATCAACGCCTTCGTTCGTTTGTCGAATGCGACCGCCCCGAGTTCGTCGAGTTTGGGTAGGTGATGTTGCGTCAACGCGACGTACTCTCGCTTCCTATCCTGCGCCTTCCGCGGCGGGTCGTTCCGGATCTTCGTCAACTGATCGGCGAGGTCGTCGGTCTCGACTGGGATCGCCATCTCGTCAACTGACCGGATCACGAACCGCCGGCGGTGGTTGGAAATCGCTTCGAGTGTATCGTCGAGGATCAGCGGAACAGAGTTTATACTCTGACCGCTCTTAGAATCTCTTGCTGTCATCTGGCAGCACCTTGGTTCCCGGCGGTTCCAGCGCCTGGGGCCGTTTGATCAGGCCGGATAGGTATTGCTCCCGGATTCAAAAGTAGATTTGGAAAGTCAGATTCCGCCAGAGTCGGAGTTATTCGCCGCCGTCCGCAACCGGATGTTTCCGATAGTCCTCGGGATCGCCACCGAGGTCTTCAGCGAGGGCTTCGCGGAGTTCCTCTCCCTGTTTCTCCATCTCGTCCTGGAACTCTTCGAGTTCTTCGTCGGTCATCGGCTCTTGATCTCGTGCCATTCCTCAAATCTCTTGATGTACCGTTCGCCGTGCTGGGTCAAGTGTTCTTCGGCGCTCGTGAGCGCGTCGCTAGCGGGCATTGGCGGGAAGACCTCCGGTGATCGTATCTTTTCGCCATCCCGGTAGACATCCATGTGAACGCCTTCGGTCGTCACGTCGTGGCTCTGTTCGCCCTCGGGATCGTGGTCAAAGCGTGCCACTTCGACCCATCCATCGTCAAGGCAGTACTCTAGCTGCACCACAAAGCGTGTCACGTCCCCATGGTCGTGGCTGTACCCGATTCGCCGCCGTGTTCGGTAGGTGAGTGGTGTGGTGAACTCGCGGTCGTAGTCCCGAGGCTCGTCCGTCATTCCTCGTCACACACAACCTCTCGAAGCTCTTCAAGGAGATCGGCACGATGTTCTTCAAGAATAGAGACATCGCCCTCGACCCTCTCGATTTTGTTCCGAATTCGACTGGCAACGCGGTATCGGTAGTCATCTGACACTTCTGCCTCTCCTTTGATGATTTCTCGCTCGCGGTCAGTTAGAAGCCCGCGTTCGGCCATGTCGTTGCTTTGCTTCGCCATACACATTACTCTATATGGTCTACCCTACTTAGTGTACAATATAGGGTAACGTTACCTGATAGAGTAATCTTTAAGTCGGTGTGTACACTATAGAGTAATGTGAAGTGCGGGACGCCGGTCAGAAGTTGGCCGGGGCGTGCGGGAACACGCCCGACCGCGCTTCGTGGAGGACACGAAGCATGAAGAAATCCAACTCCAACGCACGAAAACGTATCGACCCCCGCCCAGCCTACATCCAGCTGGGTGAGGACACCAACGACGCGTTCCACGTCTACCGGACGACCGACGAGACGATCCACGTCGTTCGGGACGGCAAGCGCGTCCAGAAGTTCGTTCTGAACGGCCGCTCCGTCGATGACTACGTGAAGTTCGTCCGAGATGAAGTGGACGGCCGCCAGTGGGAGAACCGCCGCTACATTGCTGACGATGAAGACCCGATCGCCGCGCTCATCGAGGACATCGTAACCGAGGTGGCCGCCTGATGCAGCGCCGCGAGTTCCTGCAGGCGGCCGCGGCGGTCGCCGGTGTGGCCGCCGGGGACGTGCCCGAGGCAGAGATCCCATCTCAACAGGACCGCCTGTTCCAGCTGGCCGATCATGACGACGAGGAGCGGTGGGAATACGACACTGCGTGCAACCTCGCGCACGTCCGCTCCGGGCTACTGAACGCCGAACTCGACGCGATGTGCGAAGAGCCCCTCGGCGTCGTCGAAACCCTTCCCGTTGGCCGGACGGCATCCCTCTCGGCTTCGAGGTCAGCACCGACGACGACGAGTCTGTCGGGACGCTGGTTCACCTCTCTGCCGAGCAGGCTGAGGCGCTGGCAGTCGATCTCCTCGAACAGGCCCACGCAGCGAGGGAAGAAGATGAATAGCGCTCGTGTGACGGCTCGCATCGTCCGCACCGAGGACGGCGAGACCTTCCACGAGTACGAGGTCGGCGGCGTCGCCTACGGCTCTCTCGATGCCCAGAGAGCAGCGCTCAACGGTCGCTGACCTTTAAAAGTGAAAGATTCATGAAACTAATTCACCAGTATGATTGAAGACATCGACCGCGACGTGTTCGTGCGGATCCAGACCGACCTGCTGGTGGTCGGGGATAGCATCATGACGGACAGACACCACGCCTCGAATGGCAACTACAAGGACGACGACCCGCAGAACCAGATCGGCGGCATCATCCCTGCCTTCCCGCTCTCGGGCTGGCTCCGTCACGGGATGGAGCGCGTCGTTCACGAGTACGACGGCACCGCCTGCCATCCCGGCGAGGCCAACGCGAACTTCATGAGGGACGGCGTCTACGAGCGCGACCTCGACGACGGCTACCACGAGAAGGGCGCGTGCGTCGAAGATCCGAAAGAAGACGACGGCTGCGTTGTCTTCGACCTCTTCGGCGGCTTCGGCAACCAGCCTGGGAAGGTGATGCGCCGCCCGATCAAGTTCAACCCTGTCCGCTCCAGCGTGGACTACACGCGCGGACAGGCAGAGGGACACTACCGGCGGCTCAACCGGAACGTCGTTTCACGGAATCGGGAGGACAACCGCGAACCGCTCCGGAACGCGGAGATCGACGCTGTCGCCAATCTTGACGGGTGCTGGCACCTCTCCTTTCGGGAGACGAAGCCCGAGTTCATCGGCCTGCTCGCGGAGGGGATCGACTTCCTCGATGGGCACAAGACGGACTTCATGCACCAGTTGGGCGGCGCGCGCAACTTCGGCGCGGGGATCGTCGATTGCCACCTCATCAACCCGCTGTACGAGGAGCGCGAACTGAAGCGCGTCTTCGACCGCGGGAAGGGGACCACCCAGAAAATGGACGAGAAAGACGACCAGTGGGCCGAAGAGTACCGCCCGACGTTCGTGGAAGCACTGGAAGAGCGCATCGCAGAGGGACCGTAGATGACTGAAAACGCCACTCTCAGTGACTTCCAGGGCGACGGCGGCCAGGACGTGATGGTCGTAGCCTACCGCCACGACGCCCACAAGCTGAACGGCGAGACACACGACTACGCGCCCGACACCTTCCACGGTGTCCCGGTCAACCAGACCGTTCCGCACGGCGCAGACGGCGACGCATCGGCCCTCTCTCGGCCCAGTGGAGATCCCGAGCAGACCGTGGATACCCACGAGACGCACTACCGCCTCTCGCTGCTCACCGGGCAATCGCACTACGACCCCGAGGAGTTCTCACGCCCACGCCTCACAGAGGCCATAGACGACCTGCTGACGGGCTCCGACCCCGAGTCGATGCATCGGGCGTGGCTCACGTCGGACGTGGCGAGCGGCTTCAACGAGAGCATCTACTACCCGTACACGAGCCTGAAGTACCACACGCTGCTCGTGGCGGC
>JAZKTH010000104.1:0-9408 GCA_036625675.1 Haloferacaceae archaeon | reverse complement strand
GAGCACGCCCTCGTCGGGCCGGACAACGGATCGCTGATCCCCCCCGCGCGGGCGCTTTCCGGGTCCGTCTCCCGCCCGGATACCGCCGCAGCTAGCTCCGGCGGCACTGCTGACCCCGACGAGGGGCCCCCGTTCGAGGTGTTCCAATACCGAATCGAGGATCCGGCCTCGGCGACGTTCCACGGGCGGGACGTGTTCGCGCCCCTCGCAGCCAGGGTTCACGAGGCGGGGATCGACGACCTCGAGGCGGTCGACGGGCTGGAGCCGACCGACTCGTTCGTCGATCTCCGGTTCCCAGAGCCCGAACCCGTCGAGAGATCGGGCGGGAGCGAGCACGTCGTCGGGGAGGTGCTCGTCGTCGACGGGTTCGGAAACGCGATCACGAACCTCCCGGGCGAGCTGGCCCGCGGGCGCGACCTGGCGGTCGTGAACGGCGTGGCGGCTCCGGTCGTCGAGACGTTCGCGGACGTGGAGCCCGGTCGGCAGCTCGTCACGGTCGGCAGCCACGGATACCTCGAGTGCGACGTCCGCGAGGGGAGGGGAGACGAGGCGTTCGGCCTGGAACCCGGCGATCGGATCGCAGTCGAGTTCCCCAGGGACGACGGCGACGAGTGATTCAGCTCGGACACGACGTGCGGGGAGTACTGACGTGAATTTCGAGCGCAAGCCTCGCGCTTCAGCGCGGGGATAATGTCAATCCGCAACGGTTAGGACGCGAGCGGTCGGACGCCACTCCATGACAGTTTCAGACTGGGGCGACTGGCTGCCCGAAGCGATCGCAAAAGCGGAGCCGGACACCGTCGCCGTGTGGTACCTCGGGTGCAACGGGTTCGTGCTCAAGGGGCGGGAGGGGACGACGATCTGGATCGATCCGTACGTGGGGCTTGGCGATCCGCCGCGGACGATCAGAATGATCCCCGTCCCGTTCGACCCGTCCGACGTCGAGCACGCCGACGCGATGCTTGCTACCCACGAACACACCGACCACGTACACGGCCCCTCCCAGGCCCCGATCCTGGCCGAAACGGGAGCGAGGTTCTTTGCCCCGGACGACTCCCTCGCGGTCGCTCGGGAGGAGGAACGATGGACCGAGCGCTGGGGTGTCTCGGACGACCAGTTCGTGGAGGTAACCGAGGGCGACTCCTTCGAGGTCGGGGAGTTCACGATCGACGTGGTCGAGGTGTCCGATCCGGACGCGACCCATCCGGTCGGCTACGTCGTCGAGCACGACGCCGGGACCTTCTTCCACGGGGGGGACACCAAGCCTTCGGACGGATTCGAGTCGCTGGGACGGCGCTACGACATCGACCTGGGGGTGCTGGCGTTCGGTAGCGTCGGGACGATCCCGGACAAGGAGACCGGCGAACCGACCCGCACCCGGTGGTACAGCGACGAGAACGAGCTCGTCGAGGCCGCAAACGACCTCCGGATCGATCGGCTGCTCCCGTCCCACTGGGACATGTGGAAGGGGCTCACGGCCGATCCGACGGCGCTGCACGACCACGCCAGGAGTTTCGACTATCCCCGCGAACTCCGGACCGTCGAGATCGGGGACAGAGTCGATCTCTGATACTGTTTGTTGTAGACGGTTACCGGTCGACCGCCACGCTCTCGGGCGGTCGACACGGTAACTTCCGACAACAAACAGTATGAGCCCGTCCGCCCTCCCGGAATCCGGCGTTTCGGGCGGATCCGGTCGGATCATCCTGTAGAATCCTTGTGTTTATAATAGTTCACGAACGATCCCGAAACATGCGTCACGCGCTTGCGGTCGTGTCCTCGACGGAAGCCTCGAAGCAAGTGGTCCGAGAGGCTGGAGAGCTCGCGGCAGGGGTCGGTGCCGAACTGACGCTGCTGCACGTCACGACCGAGGAGAAGTACACCGAGACGTACCGGCAGCTTGAATCGATCTCCGACTACGACACCGAGTACAGCGTCTACCAGGCGGAACAGGGGGCGGCGAACTTCGCCGAGGACATCGGCCGCGAGGTGCTCGATGGGGTCGAGATCGAGTACGAGGCCGCCGGCGCTCTCGGGGACCTGGTGGACACGGTTCTCGACTACGCCGACCGAAACGAATGCGATCACGTCTTCGTCGGCGGGCGGACGCGATCCCCGACGGGGAAGGCGCTGTTCGGCGACGATACCCAGCAGATCATCCTGGATTTCGACGGCCCGGTGACGGTGTTGACGGCCTGATGGCTGCCGATCGGACTCGCCGGGGAGAGCCGCGCGTCCCTCCAGTATCACGCGCGACAATCGGCCCACACCATTTACAAGGGCTTCTGCTGAACGGCTATGCATGAGCCCCAGCGACGGCGCCATTACCGTTTCGAACGCCGAGCTGAAGGTCAGGAAGTCCTTCAGCACGGACGAATTCCCGGTGCCCGCGGTTTCGTTCCTGATCCATTCGACCCACGACCGACCGGTCACCGTCCGTCTCGTCGATCAGATCCCGGAGTCGTTCCCGATGGATCGGATCGGATTCCATCCCGACTACGGCAGCGAGAACTGGACGGCCTACCGCGACAACCGCGTCGAGTTCCGAACGACGCTCGAGCCCGACGAGAGCATCACCACCGTGTACGGGGTGCGAACCGACGACCCGTCGGCTCTCGACGCGTTCAGGACGGAACCGCTCGTCGAGGAAGTGCGGGAAGAAGACCCCGCCCCGGAGTCGGTCGAGGACGTGCTCGGTTCGGACAACAGCCAGGCTGTCCGGGAAGTGCTCGCGGGCGAGCGGTCGACGCTCCCCGGGCTCGAAGACCTCGACGACGAGGAGGACGGAGGGGAAGCGGATCCCCTCGCGGAACCCGCCGGCGAGGAACCGGTCGCGGAATCGGAGGCGGCGGATCCGCTCGCCGATCCCGAGGAAGCCGACCTGGGAACCGACCTCGGGGAATCCGGCGCGGCGACGGAGGCCGATCCGGCCGAGGAACCGGCGGACGCCGGCTCGGAGGAGGAGCCCCCCGAGCCGATCGAACTCGAGGACCCGCCACGGGACGAACCGGGCGAACCTGCAGAGGCCGCCGAAGGGACGGACGCAGACGAGCCGGTCGGGGAGGCGGAGGAGCCGCTCGACCTCGGAGAGCCCCAGGAAGCCGAATCAGTCGAGCAGGAGGACGAGCCGGAACCGATCGAGCAGGAGGACGAGCCGGAACCGATCGAGCTAGAGGACGAGTCGGAACCGGTAACGCAGGAGGAGGACCTCGATCTGGCCGAGGACGTAGAGGAGCCCGAACCGACCGACGAGGAGGAACCGATCGAACTCGAGGAACCCCCGGAGGAAGACGGGCCGGTCGAAGCGGAGGGGCCGGCCGAAGAAGACGAACCGGCCGGAGGAGAGGTGCCGGTCGAAGGCGCTGACTCTGCGGCGGAGGCCCAGGAACCGATCGAGCTCGATGACCCACCGGAACCCGAGTCTGTACCCGACGAGACGACGGCCGCCGTGACGGAGCACGAGGAGAGTGCGGATGAGGAACCGGCCGAAGAGGGTCCCGCTGCGGATGAGGAACCGGCCGAGACGCCGTCCGGGGCTGTCGCGGACGGCGTCGCCGCCGCGCTCGCGGAGGAACTCCGCGACGGCGAGGTTCCGGAGTCCGACCTCGAGGTGCTGCGGGAGGAGCTCGACGTCGGCGTGCCCAAAAGCGTCGACGTGCGGCTGAGCCGCCTCCAGTCGCGGGTCGCCGACCTCGACGCCTACACGGACGCCCTCGAGGAGTTCATCGACGAGAACGGGACCGCCGAGGAACTCCTGGCGGAGGTACAGACCGAGGTCGAGGGCGTGACCGAAACCGTCTCCGAAATCGAAGCGGAGATGGGGGAGCTGGAAGGCGACGTCGAGGCGGGTGCCCGGGAACGGGAGGAACTCCGGGACACGACGGCGCAACTGGACGCCGAGACCGACGAACTTGCCGAGCGGACCGACGCGGTGGAGGCCAAGGCCGCCGACCTCGACGACATCACCGCCGACCTCGACGACACGACAGTCGAACTCGTGGACAGGGTCGACGACGTCGACGCGACGGCCGAAGAGCTGGCCGACCGGGTCGAGGCGGCCGAGGAGCGCTCCCTCGAAAACGAGGAACGGACCGAGGCGCTTCAGGAGACCACCGCGACGATGGAGTCGTCCGTCGAGTCGATCGAATCCACGCTGTCCGAACTGGAGACGGCCGTCGACGAGGTGGAGTCCGAACTCTCGACGGTCGCCACCGACGCCGCGGAGACGGGCGAGACGGTCGAGTCGGTCGCGGCCGACGTGGCGTCGCTCCGCGAACACGTCGACAACCTGTTCACGGCGAAACGGGACGTCGACGACAGCCTCGAGACGATCGAGGCCCGCATCGACGACCTGGAGCGGATCGAGGCCCGCATGGACGAGCTCGAAGCCGTCGAGGAACGCGTCGGCGAGGTCCGCGCCGATGTCGACGACCTCGAGGCGCAGATCGGCGACGTCGACGAGGAACTGGCCGACAGCGTCGCGGATCTCCAGGACGACGTCGAGGCGATCCGGGACCGGCTCGAGACGTTCGACGAGTTCCGCGACCGCCTCAACCAGGCGTTCGGCGGCATGTAGGCGGCGTCCTCCTCCTCGATCGTCGCGACGAAACGCAACCTGTTTAGTTCGGCACCTCCTGCTGTCCTGCAATGAGTGAGTCGGTCGCGGTCGCCGTGCCCCGGAAGGGGCGACCGCTGGAGGCGATCCTCGATCGGCTGGCGACCGTCGCCGGCGCGGAGTCGCTCGCCGACGGGGTTAGTTCGACGCTGCGATACGAGAAGGCGATCACGAAAGGCGAGGCGGAGCCGGACCGGGACGTCTACGCCAGGCTGGCTGCGTACAGCGATCCCGACACCCAGGCCGCCCCGGAGTACACCGTCTACCGCGACGACCGCCCGGGGTTCCCCCGACGGATCGTGTTCGACTCCGCCCGGATCGAGGTCGACGGGGTGCCGCTCCGGCTCGTGGGCCGGGAGGAACCGTTCCGCGCGCTCCGGACCCACGAGTTCGCGCTGGGGTTCGACAGCGCCGACCTCGTTCTCGAGGAGGTCGTCTCCCTGCAGCCGGACGGGATCGGGTCGCTCGCGGCGGTGAACGACCGGATCGACCCCCGCGAGACCGACGTTCGGGTCGCGACCGGGCTCGGGGACACCGTCTATCACACGCTGCTTGCCACGCCCGAGACGGTTCCGCCGGGGACGTCGCTCGACCGCTCGTTTCTGCGCGGGTACGCGGGGGAGCTTTGCATCTCGCCACGGTACGAGCGGCTGGTGGCTGCGGTACTCGGGACCGAGACGGTGCGGGAGCTGGAGTTCACGTTCGCGAACGGCGACCGCGAAGAGGAACGCGCGATCGCCGAGGCCGGGCTCGGCGTCTACCTCACCGTCACCGGGGGCACCGCCCGCGAACACGGGCTCGTGGTGGGGGAACAGCTGTTCCCGAGCGAGACGGTGCTGCTGCGCAACGTCGCGGAGCGCAGTCCCGAGGTCGAACGGGCGGAAGAACTGTTGTCCGGGCCGACGCCGGGAACCGAACTTCGGATCTGAGACATCGTTTTGTTCTCGCGGCGTCTGGGGGGCGTATGACACCCGGAATAGAGTCGGTCTGGACGCTTTTCGACGGGTTGGCCGCCTGGCAGGCGACCCTCGTGTTGCTCGGGCTCTCCGTCGGGACGGCGATGCTTCTCGAACTATTCGTGCTACGTTCGCTGTTGCGCTTCACCAGCCGGACGGAGACCGAGTACGATTACATCGTCGTGGGCGAACTCCGCTTGCCCGTCGTGGTCACCGTCGCGCTGGCGGGCGTGTTTCTGCTCACGCAGGTCCCAGCAGTGGTCGAAAGCGTCGTCTTGACGCCACAGCAGCTGGACACCTTCTTCGGGAAGCCGTCGCTTTCGGTGATCGTTCTGGCGTGGGCGTTCGCGGGCAACCGCGTGGTCAACCGGCTCGTCGAGGAGGTGAAGGACAAGGGATCGCGCTACGACTTTGCGCCCGTCTTCTCGAACGTCTGGACCCTGATCGTCATCCTGGGTACCGTCGGCTTGCTGCTGTCGATCTGGGAGTACAGCATTTCCCCCCTCCTCGGCGCGGCCGGCGTCGCGGGGATCGCCGTCGGGTTCGCCGCCAGAGACACCGTCGCGAACTTCTTCGGAGGGATCGCGCTGTACTTCGACAACACCTACAAGATCGGCGACTACATCACGCTCGACTCCGGCGAAGCCGGAACCGTGGTGAAGGTCGGGGTCAGGTCGACCACCCTGATGATGCGGGACGGCGTTCTCATCACGGTCCCGAACGCCGTGTTGAACTCCGCGAAGGTGATCAACCAGTCGGCGCCGCAACTCCGGACCCGTCACAAGGTGCCGATCGGGGTCGCGTACGGCACCGACATCGACCGCTTCGAGTCCCTGATCACGGACATTGCGCTCGCGGAGCCGCTGGTTCTGGACACCCCGAAACCGACGATGCGATTCCGTGGATTCGGCGATTCCTCGATCGACTACGAACTCGTCTGTTGGGTCAAATCGCCCGTCAGCGTCGGAAAGGCGGCCCACCGGCTCAACCGCGCGATTTACAAGACGCTCCTCGAGCACGACGTCGAAATCCCGTTCCCGCAACGGGACCTGAACGTGAGACGGTTCCCGGAGGGTGCGCCTGATCCTCGGGATCACAGTTCGAACGGAGCCCACAGCTCCCCCGAGCCGGAGCACGGTTCCGCTGTCCCGGAGGACGATTCCGGTTTTTCCGGCGCCTGACCCTCCGGGCTAATAACTCAAGGGATTTATACACGAGGCAGCCGGAGGTGGGGACGATATGGGACAGACAGTCACGGAGAAGATTCTCGCGGATCACCTCGTCGACGGGGAGCTGGAACCGGGAGAGGAGATCGGGATCGAGATCGATCAGGTCCTCACCCAGGACACCACCGGCACGATGGTGTGGCTCCAGTTCGAGGCGCTGGAGATGGACGAGGTGCAAACCGAACTGGCGGCGCAGTACTGCGACCACCAGACGTACCAGTTCGACTTCAAGAACACCGACGATCACCGGTTCCTGCGGTCGGCGGCGGGGATCTACGGAGCGTACTTCTCCCGCCCCGGAAACGGGATCTGCCATCAGGTCCACAAGGAAAACTTCGCGGCCCCGGGGAAGACGCTGCTCGGTTCGGACTCCCACACTCCCACGCCCGGGGGGCTGGGACAGTTCGCGATCGGGGCCGGCGGACTCGACATCTCGGTCGCGATGGGCGGCGGACCCTACTTCGTCGAGATGCCCGAGATCGTCAACGTCCGACTCGAGGGCGAACTCCCGGAGTGGGCGACCGCGAAGGACGTCATCCTCCACCTGCTGGACGAGCTCACGGTGAAAGGCGGCGTCGGCAAGGTGCTCGAGTACACCGGTCCGGGCGTCGAGTCGCTCACCGTCCCGGAGCGGACCACCATCACCAACATGGGGACGGAACTCGGGGCCACGAGCTCGATTTTCCCCACCGACGAGGAGACGAGAGACTGGCTCGCGCGGATCGGGCGAGAGGAGGAGTACGTCGAGATCACTCCCGACGAGGACGCCGAGTACGACGACGAGATCGTCGTCGACCTCTCGGCTCTCGAACCGCTGATCGCGTGCCCGAGCATGCCGGACAACGTGGTACCGGTCCGGGAGGTCGCCGGCACGGATGTCGACCAGGTGATCGTCGGCTCGTGTACCAACGGCGCCTACGAGGACATCCTCCCGGCCGCGAAGATGCTGGAGGGACGCGAGACCGCCAAGGGGACGGAGACGATCGTCGCGCCGGGCTCGAAGCAGGCCTCGGAGATGCTGGCCCGCGAGGGGTGGACCGCCGAACTGATGGCCGCCGGCGTCAACTTCTCGGAGGCGACCTGCGGGGCGTGCATCGGGATCGGCCACGTTCCCGCGTCCGACTCCGTCTCGCTGCGCACGTTCAACCGGAACTTCGAGGGGCGCTCGGGCATCGAGGAGGACGCGGTGTACCTGTGTTCCCCGGAGGTCGCGACGGCCTCGGCGATCGCCGGCGAGATCGTCGATCCCCGTGACCTCGCCGACGAGCTGGGGGACCTGGAGGCACCCGGGTTCGAGATGGGCGACAACTACACGCCCGGGATGGGCGAGTCCGACCCCGACATCATCGCACCGGAGGAGGCGATCGACGACGACCTGATCAAGGGGCCGAACATCGCCGACGTGCCGCTGCGCGACGAGCTCGAGGCCGACCTCGCGGGCCAGGCGCTGTTGAAGATGGGCGACAACATCACGACCGACCACATCATCCCCGCCACTTCGGACATCCTGATGTACCGGTCGAACATCCCGAAGCTCTCGGAGTTCACCCTCTCTCGCGTCGACGAGACGTTCGCGGACCGCGCGCTCGAGGCCGACGGCGGGTTCCTCGTGGCCGGCGAGAACTACGGGCAGGGCTCCTCCAGGGAGCACGCCGCGCTGTGTCCCATGTACCTCGGGATCCAGGGCGTGTTCGCCCGGAGCTTCGCCCGAATCCACAAGGCGAACCTCTTCAACTTCGGGCTCGTCCCGCTGACGATCGACGAGGAGACCTACGACCGGATCGACCAGGGCGACGACCTGGCGATCGTCGACGACGTCGGCGAGGGCGTCAGCTCGGGGAAGGAGACGTTCGCCGTCCGCGTGAACGACGACTGGGAGTTCACCGCGGAGCTCGACGCCTCCGACCGCGAGCGAGAGATCCTCGCGGCCGGCGGTAAGCTGTCCTGGACGAAGCAGCGCCACGACGGCGGTGCCGACGCCGCCCCCGCGGACGACTGAACTCCCTCGTCCCCACGGACGACGGGTTCCCGCCGCCGCCGGGAGCGAGCCTCTTTTCACCGGCCCCTCTCTACGGCACACCGTGACGACCGTTCCCGAGTCCCGGCGGGACGGCGTGCACGTCCGGCGCGCGAGCCGGGCCGACCTCCTCGCCGTCTCCCGGATCGAGCGCGCGGTGTTCGCCCAGCCGTGGACGTTCTCGGTGTTCGAGCGATTCCTGGGCGAGGCCGCGTTCCTGGTTGCGGTGCGGGGGGAGCCGTCCCTCGGCGACGGGGACGGGGAGACGGACGTGGACGTGCTCGGGTACGTGATCGCCGACGTGACCCCGAATTTCGGTCGGGACATCGGCCACGTCAAGGACCTGGCGGTGCGGCCGGACGAGCAGGGAGCCGGGATCGGGCGACGGCTCCTCGGCCGGGCGCTGGTGTCGTTGCTGTTCCAGGGAGCGTCCGTCGCGAAACTGGAGGTTCGCCCGAGCAACGAGGCCGCCGTGTCGCTGTACCGCTCGGAGGGGTTCGAGCCGGCGCGGCGGGTCCCGCGTTACTACGCGGACGGCGAGGACGCGCTGGTGATGGTTCTCGACCTCGAGGCGTGGGGGGGCACCGCGGACGG
>JAZKTH010000103.1:0-9435 GCA_036625675.1 Haloferacaceae archaeon | reverse complement strand
CCTGCTGAAATCCGGCAAGCCTCGCCTGGTCGCCCGGGTGAGCAACCGACACGTCAGGGCGCAGCTGATCACTCCCGGACCGCAGGGAGACGAGACCCACGCCGCCGCCTCCAGCGAACAGCTGGCGGAGTACGGCTGGGAGGCACCCACGGGGAATCACCCCAGCGCGTATCTGACGGGGTATCTCGCCGGTGCCAGAGCCCTCGAGGCCGGCCTCGAAGAGGCAGTCCTCGACATCGGGCTCAACACGGCGTCGCCCGGAAACAAGACGTTCGCAGTACAGGAAGGCGCAATCGACGCGGGGCTCGAGGTCCCCCACAACGACAGCGTGCTGGCCGACTGGTCGCGCAATCGCGGCGAACACATCGCCGCGTACGCCGAACAGCTCGACGAGCCGCTGTATTCGGGGGAGTTCGACGCCACAGAACTACCCGAGCACTTCGACGAGGTGCTCGCACGCATCCAGGAAGACTATGAGTAACGACGAAGGCTGGGAACCGCGAACGCGGCTCGGCCGCAAGGTACAGGACGGCGACGTGACGTCGATGAGACAGGCGCTCGAGACGGGACTCCCGCTGAAGGAGCCCGAGATCGTCAACCAGCTCCTCCCAGGGCTGGAGGACGAGGTGCTGGACATCAACATGGTCCAGCGCATGACCGACTCCGGACGCCGAGTGAAGTTCAGGGTCGTCGTCGCGGTGGGCAACCGCGACGGCTACCTCGGCTTCGCGCAGGCCCGCGACGACCAGGTCGGCGGGGCGATCCAGAAGGCAATCGACGTGGCGAAGCTGAACGTAATCGAAGTCGACCGCGGCTCCGGGTCCTGGGAGGACCAGCCCGGGGGCGTGAACTCCCTGACGCGCAAGGCCGAGGGGAAGGCCGGCTCGGTGACCGTCGAGATCATCCCGGCCCCGCAGGGGCTCGGGCTGGCGGGCGCCGAAACGGTGCGCAACATCCTCGAGCTGGCGGGCATCCAGGACGCCTGGACGAAGTCCAACGGGAACACCCGGACGACGGTGAACCTGGCGAAGGCGACGTTCAAGGCGCTCGAGAACGCCTCACAGGCGCGGATGCCCCGGCACGCGCGAGAGGTCCAGCGCGACCTGGAGGTGAGCGAATGATGCAGGCGATCGTCCAGGTCCGCGGCGAGGTGAACACGAGCGGATCGGTCCGGGACACCCTGGAGATGCTGAACCTGCACGGCGTCAACCACGCCACCTTCGTGCCGGAGACAGACTCCTACCGGGGAATGATCACGAAGGTAAACGACTACGTCGCGTTCGGCGAACCCAGCGTCGAGACGGTCGCGCTGCTGCTCGAGCGTCGCGGCGAACCCGAGGAGGGGTCGGCGACCGTCGACGACGAGTGGGTCGCGGAACACACCGACTACGACGACATCGAGGCGCTCGCGACCGCGATCGTCGAGGAGGAGACGACGCTGCGGGAACAGGGCCTGTCCCCCGCGCTCCGCCTTCACCCGCCCCGAGGCGGCCACAAGGGGCTGAAGCACCCGACGAAAGAGGGCGGCGAACTGGGTCGACATTCGACCGAGGACATCGACGCGCTCCTGGAGGCGATGCGATGACGAACAAGAAGAAACGCCAGCGCGGCTCCCGGACGCACGGCGGCGGCTCCCAGAAGAACCGGCGCGGCGCCGGAAACCGCGGGGGGCGCGGCGCGGCGGGGCGCGACAAACACGAGATGCACAACTACGAGCCGCTGGGCAAGCACGGCTTCACCCGCCCGGACGACGTCACGCAGGACGTCGTGGAAGTCCAGGTCCGGAAACTCGACGAGGACGCGGCGCTTTACGCCGCCGACGGCCCCGCCGAACGCGACGGCGACGCGTACGTCGTCGACGCGCGCGACGTGGCCGAGGACGGCTACGAGGCCGACGTGGTGAAGGTGCTGGGCGGCGGTCAGGTGCGCAACGAGCTCCGCGTCACCGCCGACGCCTTCTCCGCGGGCGCCGTCGAACTCCTCGAGGAGGCCGGCGGCGAGGCGGTCCTGTCCGACCGTGCCGAGGCGGCAGAATCAGAAGACCTATCCGACGAACAGACGGACGAATCGTAACGTATGAGCTGGAAGGAGGTCGCCGAACCAGTCCTCACCCGGATGCCCTCGGTCGCTCGGCCGGACGGGCACGTCCCGTTCAAACGGAAGCTGACCTGGACCGCGGGGATCCTGATGGTCTACTTCTTCCTCACCAACATCAACCCGTTCGGGCTCGTGGCCGGCGGCGGCGCGGACTTCTTCGGACAGTTCAGGTCGATCCTGGCGGGCGAGCAAGGCTCGCTGCTGCAGGTCGGGATCGGCCCGATCGTCACCGCGTCGATCGTGTTGCAGCTGCTCGGCGGGGCGAACCTGCTGGGGCTGGACACGAACGATCCCCGGGACCAGGTGCTCTACCAGGGGCTCCAGAAGCTTCTCGTGGTCGTCGTCACGGCGATGACCGCCGCTCCGATGGTGTTCACCGGGCAGTTCCTGCCGCCGGACGAGGGCGTCGCGCAGGCGCTGAACGTGAGCCTGACCGCCGTCCAGGTCCTGATCTTCCTCCAGATCTTCGTCGGCGGGATCCTGATCCTGTTCATGGACGAGGTCGTGAGCAAGTGGGGCGTGGGCTCGGGTGTTGGGCTTTTCATCATCGCCAGCGTGAGCCAGCAGCTCGTTGGCGGCCTCTTCAGCTGGTCGGGGCTGGGGGCGACCGGCTTCTTCGCGAGCTGGTACGGCATCATCGTCGGCGATACCACGATCGGGTCGCCGTTCACGACGGAGGGGCTGTTCGCCCTCCTGTTCGAGCCCGGCGAACTCCTCGCGATCTTCACCACCCTGTTCATCTTCGGGATCGTCGTCTACGCGGAATCGGTCCGCGTGGAGATCCCCCTCTCGCACGCCCGGGTGAAGGGCGCGCGCGGGCGGTTCCCGGTGAAGCTCATCTACGCGTCGGTCCTGCCGATGATCCTCGTGCGCGCGCTACAGGCGAACCTGCAGTTCCTCGGGCAGATCCTCCACTCCCAGTGGGAGAACATGCCCGCGTGGCTCGGCGCCTACGGGGATCAGGGACAGCCGATCGCCGGCTTCTTCTATTACACGGCCCCGATCCAGTCCCGACAGCAGTGGATGTGGTTCCTCGGCGAGACCACGGCGGAGCCGTGGATGATCGCCACGCGGGTCGGCATCGACCTCACGTTCATGGTCGTGGGCGGCGCGATCTTCGCCATCTTCTGGGTCGAGACGACCGGGATGGGGCCGGAGGCCACCGCCCGACAGATCCAGAACTCCGGGATGCAGATCCCGGGGTTCCGTCGGAACCCGCAGGTCGTCGAGAAGGTCATGGAGCGGTACATCCCGCAGGTGACCGTCATCGGCGGCGCGCTCGTGGGCTTCCTGGCGGTCATGGCCAACATGCTGGGTACCATCGGCGGCGTCTCCGGAACCGGGCTGCTGCTTGCGGTCTCGATCACGTACAAGCTGTACGAGGAGATCGCCGAGGAGCAACTGATGGAGATGCACCCGATGATGCGCCAGATGTTTGGGAATGAATAAGAACAGTTCTAGAACGCAAACACACGTTTTGAACGTTCTCACGCCGTTTTATTAAACCTCACAGTGTGTTCTGCGATCAGTTCGCGCTGAGCAGCGGCTATCGCGGTTCTATAGCTATTTTGGCGTTTGATTGTAGCCTACGCGTGTCTCGTGACATCTTCGAGTTCGAATAGTTGTACGTCATCGCGCTCGGACACCGCTTCCCGAACCGACTGCGTCGCACCGCTCCGGGAGAATAACGCGTACTCGATGTCTTTCTCACCGATGTCCGGCGTCCAGCGAATTTCGGCGGCATGGTCTTCGAGGGAAGCAAGAGCTCCGTAGTTGAGCGGAGCGTTGGTGAACTTGCATTCACCCACGACTACCGTGCCGTCCGTGGTGAATCCGACGACGTCAACTTCGTGCTCCTTGTACCACCATCGTCCGAGATCCAGAAACGCTTCGTCGGGGTAGAGGCCCGGGAGTGCGTCTTGGCAAAGTCCCTCGAATTCGTGACTCACGAAGTCCGGGAGTTCCGGTTCGATGACGGCGTCGTACGCGTTCTCTCCGAGCCGTTCGTATCGATCCTCCTTGCCGTAGACGAACCGGAACCAGAACCGGAACAGGGGATCGAGGATTCGATAGCGCCCCCGGCGTGACTTCGCCTTCTCTTCGGTGATCGGGACCTCCCGCTCGATGAGCCGCAGACGCTCCAACTTCTGTGTGTACGTCGAGATCTGCTTTCCCTCGATCCCTATCGTTTGGGCGATCTCGTTCGACGTCGTCTTTCCGGCGGCGATGGCGGTGAGGATCGCAAAGTACCGGTTCGGTTCCGTGAGTTCGGTCCGGAGTACGTACTCCGGTTCGTTATGGAGGTATCCCTTCTGGGAGAGCACTTCTTCGGTGAGAACCGTTTCGAGGTCCTGTTCGAGATCGACGCCATCGAGATAGTACGGGACGCCACCGAAGATGCCCCACGCAAAAACCCGTTTTTCGGCCGAATATTCGTCCGGAACGAACTCCTGTGCAGCAGCAAAACTGAGAGGCCGGAGGTCAAGTCGTTCGGTGAACCGTCCGTACAATGGACTGTTCCCGAGAAGCGTCGCTTCTTCCATCATACTGATCGACGATCCGACCAGAATGAGCGTTCCCGAGGTGTTCTGGAGCCGCTGGTCCCACAGTCGCTGAATGACCGAAGGGAGGCTCTCGTCGGCGTCGATGAGGTAGGGGAATTCGTCCAGAACCACGATCCCGTCCTGATCTCCTAGATATCCGAGCAGCGCTTCCCAGTTCTGTTTGATCTGCGTGATGCCGGGAAAGCTTTCGGAGGCGACATCGACGAACTCGTCAAGCTGTATTTGGGAGGTGGTCTCCGTGGCCTGATAGACGACTGCGTCGTCCCGGTCCGAGAGAGAGTGTTGGACGAGCTGTGTCTTTCCGAGACGTCGCCGACCGAAAACCACGACCATCTCTGCGTCGTCGGATTCATAACATCCGCGTAGCCGAGAGAGTTCATCGTCTCGATCCACGAAGTGGTCCATACGCCTATTCCACCGCGAGAGGAAATAATACTTCCGAATAGCCTATTTCAAAATAGGCTAATTTGAAATTGTCTATCGGGGCTTCCGACGCGTGTCTTGATCTGAGCGGCCAGGCGGCAACCCCGACCGTGACCGCTTGCGACGACACTGCTATTCAACAGTTCCAGAACGCACGGAACCGCGTTCAGGTCTCACAGCATATCCGGACAAAAACGCCGCTATGTTCAGAAGCTGAACACACCTCTCCTTTTATGCGGCAGATGTTCGGCAACGAGTAACAGATCGAGGGAACGAGGTCGAGAAGTCGATTTTCACGCGGAGAGGAGGTCAGATCGACACCCTACCGGGGGAATACGGAACCGCCACAGCAATACGCGCGGGGCGAGTGAGACACCCGACGTGAGAGAAATTTCGATCCTGTCGGACAACCGGGTCGCAACGTCCAGGCCGAGGGGGCTACGCGGCGAGTGGGGATTCTCGGCGGCCGTCGACGACGTCCTCTTCGACACCGGACAGACCGGCCTCGTCGCGGACAACGCCGCGCGAATGGACGTCGACTTCGACTTCGACGCGATCGTCCTCAGCCACGCGCACTACGACCACACCGGCGGGTTGCCCGACGTCCTCGCCCGACTCGAGGAGCCGACCGTCTACTGTCACCCGTCCGTCTGGAGGCCGCGATACGGCGAGGACGACGACGGCGAGTATCACCACATCGGCCTCCCGTACGCCCGATCCGAAATCGCGACCGAGGCGACGATCGTCGAGCACACGGATCCGGTAGAGGTCTCACGCGGGGTGTACGCGCTGGGGGAGATACCGCGTCCCCACCCGGAGGCCTCAGTGGGACTGATCGAGGAGGGATCCGGGATGCGCGAGGACCCAGTCCGCGACGATCAGGCGCTGGCCGTCGAGGCTGGGGACGGGATCGCACTCGTTCTGGGGTGTGGTCACGCCGGACTCCGGAACACGATCGAGTACGCGGAATCGACGCTCGGCGACGAGGTCCGGTACGTCGTCGGTGGAACCCACCTGGTCGCGTTCGAGGAGGACGCCGTCCGGGAACTCGCCGACTGGCTGGAGGGACGCCTCCACCTGTTCGGGGGGACACACTGCACCGGGGCGACCGCCGAGCGAATCTTCGCCGAGCGACTGCCGGCGGCGTTCGAGTCGGTCGGCGTGGGATCGGTACTCCGTCTCGAGTGACCGCCGCGTTCAGGGTTCGTCCACGAACAGGTCAGTCGAGAGGTACCGTTCCCCCGTGTCCGGGAGGATGACCACCGTCAATTCGTCCGGGTGATCGGTCGCGTACTCCCGGGCGGCCGCAAGCGCCGCGCCCGAGGAGACTCCGACCAGGATCCCCTCCCGCCGTCCGAGCGCCCGGGCGGCTCGCTTCGCCTCCCCGCCCTCGACGGCCCGGACCTCGTCGATCAGCTCCGTCCGGGCCACGTCGGGCAGGAATCCGGGTCCGATTCCCTGGATGTCGTGGCCGTCGGAACACTGCTTTGAGATCGTCGGCGAGGCGGCGGGTTCGACTGCGACCGCGGTGAACTCCCCCTTGCCACGCTCCTCTTTCACGTGTTCGGAGACTCCGGTGATCGTCCCGCCGGTTCCGACGCCGGCGACGACCGCGTCGACCCGACCGCCCGTGTCCTCCCAGATCTCCGGACCGGTCGTCCGCCGGTGGGCCGTCGCGTTTGCCTCGTTCTCGAACTGACGGGCCAGGATCGCGCCGTCGCGCTCCCTCGCAATCTCCTCGGCGCGCTGGTTCGCCCCACCCATGCCCTCGTCGGCGGGCGTGAGTTCCAGGGTCGCCCCCAGCGCCGAGAGCATCGTCCGACGCTCCTCGGACATCGACTCGGGCATCGTCAACACGCAGTCGTACCCGCGTGCGGCGCACATCGACGCGAGTCCGATGCCGGTGTTCCCGCTGGTCCCCTCGACGACGGTGCCGCCCGGCTGCAGTGAGCCGTCCCGCTCGGCGGCGTCGACGATCTCGCGTGCGATGCGGTCCTTCACCGAGAAGGGGTTCGCGGCCTCGAGTTTGCCGAAGAGGTTGTCCGCGAACGTGTCGAGATGGACGAGGGGCGTACCGCCCACGAGATCGTCGACGGACGCCGCGGCGATCGACTTCGGTTCGGGCGTGTCGGTGGCAGTCATCGGAGACGGTACGTGGCCTCCACCGGCAACTCTTTGCCTGTATATTTTAGGTGTTTAGGCGCCTCTCCGGTTCCGCCGTTTGGATATATAGAGACTCCGTGTGGAACGTAGCCACACCTGCGCCCCCTGACGCCTCCGTATCAGTACCCATTTCTGGGGTTCCGTACGTTCCGGTTTGTTCCGGTCCGTTCCTCTCCAAACACGAATATATCAATATTAGAATACTTCTTGTACCCGCTCCGGATACGATCGGGTGATGGCACCAAGCCAGGAATTCAGAGTTGGGCAGATCACGCGGCGGAAAGCACTCGGGACGATAGCCGGCGTCGGCACGCTCGGGATCGCCGGCTGTACGTCCGACGACGTGGGGGATAATGGAGGAAGCGGCAACGACGACGGCGGCAACGACGACGGCGGAAACAGCGGCGGCGGCAACGACGACGGCGGCAACGACGACGGCGGCAACGACGACGGCGGCAACGAGCTGTCGGGGGACATCCGGGTTTCCGGGAGCAGTACCGTGTTCCCGGTCGCCCAGGAGGTCAGCCGGCAGTTCGCCGAACAGAACCCCGACGTGGAGTTCAACCTCACCCGCGACGGGAGTTCGGGCGGGTTCGAGAACGTCTTCATCCCCGGCGACAGCGACCTCAACAACGCGAGCCGGCCGATCTCCGAGGAGGAGGTCCAGCGGTGCCGCGACACCGGATTCGAACCCGTCGAGTTCTTCATCGCGCAGGACGCTCTCACCGTCGTCGTCAACAACGACAACGACTGGGTCGACTCGATGGACCTCGAGACCCTCGCCGAAATCTGGTCGCCGGACACTCGGCCCGAACTGTGGTCCGACGTCGACTCCGACTGGCCGGACGAGCCGTTCGACCTCTACGGTGCGGCGACGACGTCCGGGACGTTCGACTACTTCACCGAGACGGTCATTGGCGAGGAAGGCAAGATCCGCGAGGACTTCGAAGGGACGGAGGAGGACGACCTCATCGCGCAGGGTGTCGACGGGAACGAGTACGCGATGGGCTACCTGCCGTTCGCCTACTACACCAATAACCCCGACAGCGTCAAAGCGCTGAGCCTCAGCGTGGACGGCGGCGACCCGGTCGAGCCGAGCCTCGAGGGGGCAAAGAGCGGGAACTACCCGCTCGCCCGCCCGCTGTTCTTCTACGGGAACATGAGCAAGATCCAGGAGAAGAACCACCTCCAGGAGTTCCTCGAGTTCTACATCAACGAGGGCGACGAAGACTACATCGCCGAACGGATCGGCTACGTCCCGTCCAGCGACGAAATGGTACAGGCCAACCTCGACAACCTCGATGCGGCCGTCGCCGGCGAGTACGAGTACGAGCCGATATCTACGCGATGATGAACGATCTCCGTCGTCGCAATAACTGAGACCTGCCCCATATTTCACTCATATCCTGCCACATCATGAGCAACGAACGAACGGGAACGACGCCGCTCCAACGGAGCGGGTTCGTCGTCCGGAAGGAGCGGTTCTACGGCCGGTTGATCGCCGCGAGCGCGGTGTTGACGATCCTCGTGACCGTCGGGATCATCCTCTCGCTTGCGGGCCGGGCGCTCACGTTCTGGTCCGAAGTATCGCCGATCGCGTTCTTTACCGGGACCGACTGGAGCCCGATCATCAACGGGACCTACGGGGTGCTTCCGCTCGTGAGCGGGACGCTCCTGGTGACGATATTCTCGGCCGCGATCGCCCTGCCGATCGGCCTCGCCGCGGCGATCTACCTGAGCGAGTACGCCAGCGACCGGAGCCGTTCGGTCCTGAAGCCGGCGCTGGAGGTCCTCGCCGGCGTCCCGACCGTCATCTACGGGTACATGGCGCTGGTGTACATCACGCCGCTGTTTCAGGGCATCCTCCCGATCTCGGTGACGCTGATCCCGTCGTGGGTGCCGTTTTTGCCGGAGTTCACCGCGACGATGCCCGCGCTCCGGACGTTCAACGTCCTGTCGGCGAGCATCGTGGTCGGCATCATGATCATCCCGATGGTCTCCTCGATCAGCGAGGACGCGCTGAGCGCCGTTCCCGACAGCCTCCGGGAGGGGGCGTACGGACTCGGATCGACGAAGTTCGACGTCTCGACGAAGGTCGTCGTCCCGGCGGCCACCTCGGGCATCGTGGCCTCCTACGTGCTCGCGATCTCGCGGGCGATCGGCGAGACGATGGCGGTCACGATGGCGA
>JAZKTH010000102.1:0-9456 GCA_036625675.1 Haloferacaceae archaeon | reverse complement strand
CGGCGGCGCGAGCCCGGCATACGACCTCGTCGGGGAGATCCGGGAGGAAATGGACGGCGAGAGCGGCGCGGAAGGCTGATCGGCGAGGAAGGCTGATCGGCGCGGAAGGCTGATCGGCGAGGCTACCGTCCGCCGCTCTCGGCCCGGTGTTCGCTGATGAGCCGGTCGACCATGTCGGCCTTCTGCCGGCGACGGCGCTCCCGGGCCCGGTCCTCCCAGTCCGCGATGGCCGCCTCGACCTCGCTCTCGCGGGCCACCGCCAGCTCGTCCACCTCCTGAATGGTCACGTCCCCGGCGGGAGCGACGGGTATCTCCCGGTCGAACAGCACGGCGTCGGCGATCTCCGAGAGGCCCCCCTCCCGCAGGACGATCCGGGGCTCGACCTCCGCGAGCCGTTCCGCGGTCGAACGCCCCGCGCCGGAGGCGTCCCGGAGGTACACCACGTCGCCCGAGACGAGGCCGTACTCCTCCCGGACCCGGGAGATTTCGCCTTTCGTGAACTGGTCGAGCACCTTCACCGACACCAGCCCCCGCCCCTCGGCGACGTCCGAGAAGTCGTCGTGGTCGAGCCGCCACAGCGTCTTGACCCGTTCGAGCTTCCGCTCCAGCTCCTCGACCGTCTCGCGCGCCTCGTCGCGTTCCCGCTGTACGCGCTCGACTTTCCGTTCGAGCCGCGTCACCGCCCGGTGGCGGCGCGCCTCCCGGCGCTCCTTCCGGCGGGCCTCCGAGAGCTTCCGCTCGTACTCCTCGATCGTCTCCGCCTTCCCCTCCAGTTGCCGTTCGAGGTCCTCGACGTGGCCCTCGAGGCGGTCGACCTGACGCCGGAGCCGACGGATCTCCCGTTCCTCCTCGGTGAGCTCCGGCTCCTGGGGGGGCTCCGACTCCGCGTCGTCGTTCCCCTCCTCCTCGAGGACGTCGTCGAGCACGACCTCGACGCTGGTCTCCTCCGCGAGCACCCGCGCGATGATCTCCTCGGTGTCGATCCGGGTGGGTACCTTCCGCGAGATCCGCTCGAACTGCGGCTCGTGGGCGTCGTAGGCGAACAGCGCGGCCGCGAGCGCGTCCCGCTCGTGATCGTTGTCGTAGGCGGCCTCGCGGGTCCGGTGGAGCTTCTCGTCGATCGGCAGGTCGGCGTCGGGCGTCCAGCCGGCGGCGTCGAAGGACCGCCGGAACTTCTCGACCGTCTCGGGCATCGGGGTCACGTCCGCCGCGACGAGCGCCGGCCGGCCGCGCTCGACGATCCACTCGGTGACGGCCGCCGAGTCGGCCGTCCGCGAGGAGAAGACGTCGAGCGGCGCGCCGTTCAGGTCGACGACCGCCGCCGCCGTGGTCGTCCCGGGATCGATCCCGACGACGACGCGGTCCCGCCGCTTCACCAGGGGTTCGTACTCGATGCCGTCCCGGCGCTCGCGCTCGATCTCGACGCGGGTGTCGCCCGACCGAGAACTGGACACCGGGATCTCCTCCGGCGGCGCCTCGACGGTGAAGACAGCGTTCGAGAAGCCGCCGTACTTCTCCGTCACCTCCCGGGTGAACTCGAGGCCGGCCGCCTCGAGTTCGGACTCGACCTCGCGCGCCCGCTTTTTGACGTTGCCGTGGATCCGCCTGGTGTAGCGGTCCTCGCTCCAGCCGCCCTTGCCGGTCGAGCGCCCGCGGGAGACTTTCACCGTCGTCGTGTCGGCGAACGCGGTCACCTCCTGGCCGACGTTGGCGGCGGCCAGCCGGGCGGCGGCCTCGGCCTCCGCCATCGGCTCTTTCCCGTACGGGACGCCGTGGCGGTCGGCGACCCGGGAGAGCGGCTCCGGCCGCTGTGCGCCGGTCACCTGCACCAGCTTCGTCCCCGCCGGGAGCGACTGGAGAAAGTGAACCAGCGCGTCCTTGTCCGCGGCGAGTTCGTAGGCGTTGTCCGTGGCGACCCTGGCCGGCTCCCGGTCCTCGATGAGGCGGCAGAGTTTCCTGAACGAGACGACGTCCCGCTCGGCCGTCAAGACGCGGTCGCCGTCCTCCTCCCGTTCCTCGAGAACCACGAGCGCGTAGGACGGGGCGTCCCCGCGGATGTCGCCGCTTTGCACGTCGACGCCGAACACCGGTCCGTCGAGTGCGGTCGGCCGCGCAGTCACGGGGAGGCGTAAGCGATCCGGCGGTAAATACTCCACGCCAGGCGGACGCTCTACTCCACGCCGGGCCACCGACCGCCGCGTCCCGGCGTGTCGATCCCTCGAAAGGTCCTTATGGCGAGGCGACCGAAGAAGGGTTGATGTCCACCTGGAAGCGCGACTTCGCCAGCGGCCTGGTTCTCCTGGTCCCGCTTCTCGTGGTCCTCGTGATCGTCAGGTGGATCTACACGTACATCGCCGCGGTGCCGCTCATCGGCACCATCCAGCTCGTCGACCTCGGAATCCCCTCGAGCATCGTTCCGCTCGTGAGGACCGTGATCGCGCTGACGGTGTTCACGACCGTCGTCCTCGCAGCGGGGTACTTCATGCGAACCACGCTCGGAAACGTCGCGGAGGAGGAGATCGACGACTTCATGAACAGACTGCCGGCGCTGCGCGTGGTCTACAACGCCTCGAAGCTGGCGGTCGAGACGGCGCTTTCGGGCACCGAGGACCTCCAGTCCCCGGTGTACATCGAGACCTGGCCGGGGATCCGGATGACCGCGTTCAAGACCGGGAAACGGACCCGCGAGGGGAAGGTCGTGCTGTTCATGCCGACGGCCCCGAACATCACCACCGGCTTCGTGATCGAGGTCGAGCCCGAACGGATCGAGGAGACCGGCGAAACCAGCGAGGAGGCGCTCACCCGGATCCTCTCGGCCGGCTTCGCGGACTCGCCACACCAGATCCCCGTGGAGGACGAGGAAGGGCGAATAGACGAGGCCACGCCCGCCGCCGAACACACGGCCGTCAACGTCGACCACCGCGAAAGCCCGGCGGCGGATGAAAGGACGGATCGAGGGGACGACCGGGGCCCAAACGGAAGCCGCGACCGGAGCCCAAACGGAAGCCGCGACCGGAGCGACGAAGGGACGCCGGAGCGCGATTCGGTCGACTGACGCGGCTCAAAGCGTCATCGTCCGGACCCGCCGGACGCCGTCGAAGTTCTTGAGACGGTAGGCCAGCTCCCTGATCCGGGCGGCCTCGCCGTGGACGAACATCGTTTCGAGACACCAGTCGCCCCGGTGGGCGTGGGCAGTCGAGATGATGGCGTCGTCGTACTCGTGCTGGATGTCGTACAGTTGCTCGACCGCGGCGTGGTGTTCGTAGTCGGTGACGATAGCGCCGGTGACCTCCCCCTCCGCGGCCTCGAGGGTCCGGTGTCGCTCCACGTACTCGGACATCGCCTGCCGGATCGCGCGCGACCGGGAGTCGAGCCCCTCGGACTGCCACGTCTCGTCGAACTCGTCGAGGAGCTCCTCGGGTACGGTCAAGCTGGTGCGCATACACGGTGGCTGCGCCCCGGAGGGAAATATACTGTTCGCCATCGCCGCGCGACTCCTCGCGTCGAAACGAAACCGGGGCGGACGAAGAAACGGCGACCGGGACGGGCGAAGAAACGGCGACCGGGACGGGCGGGTGACGGTACTACGCGCTTCCCGATCGGATATTAACAACTAACATTACCCCGTGCGGGCCACGGGCGAACGTGAACGGAGAACTCGTCGCCAGCGTCGTCGCCCTCGGGACCGTCCACGGGGTGTTGCCCGACCACGGTTGGCCGATCGCCGCCGCCTACGCGATCGAGCGACCCCGCAAGTGGATCAGCGGGGCCGCCGCCGGGATCGTGCTCGGCGTGGGGCATCTCGTCAGCAGCGTGGCGCTGGTCGCAGCGTACTTCTCGGTGAACCGGTTCGCCGAGTTCGCCGAGGGGCCCTACATGAAGCCGCTCGCCGGCGGACTGTTGATACTGCTCGGAGTACACGAATATCTGACCGGCGGCCACGGCCACGACGGCCACGATCACGACGGCCACGACGACCACGATCACGGCCACCGCCACGACGACCACGGCCACGACGACGGGCTCCTCGCCGGAATCCGTGAGCGTCTCCCGGGAGGAAGCGACGGGGGTCACGTCCACCTCGAGGAGAGCCACGCGGAGGCCGGGATCGCGACCCTCGGGGCGACCGCGCTGGTCCTGGGTTTCGCCCACGAGGAGCCGCTGCAGATCCTCGCGATCTGTGCCGGCACCCGGTTCTGTCTCGAACTGATGCTGATCTACTCGCTGGCGGTGATCCTGGCCATCCTGGGGCCGACGCTGCTTTTGATCGCCGGCTACCAGACCCATCGCGAACGCATCGAAGCCTACACCCCGTATCTCCCGGCGCTGACCGCCGCCGTGCTCGTGCTCGTGGGGCTGTCGTTCGTTCTCGGCGTCTTGTGAAACGGGGAGAAGTCGGCGTCGAACGCCGAGATCCCTATCCGTCCGCGCGTCGATCGTAGCGTTCGACCAGCACCCGGATCCACCAGAGTTTCAGACCAACGCTGGCGACGACGCCGATCGTCGCTCCCTCGGGTGACCGCCGCCACGCGGCGTATAGCGCGAAGAGAAATCCGAACGCGGCAACCGTGTTGCAGACGTTCGGGTAGCCGAGTCCGACGGTCCGGTTGGCCTCCTCCCTGACCCACCACCGCTCGGCGAGGACTGCGCGAGTCATCCAGGCCTCCTCGGTTTCGGGTGGCGGGAACAGGAACGGATTGATCGCCGTCCACGCGAGCGCGGCACCGAGCAGCCGCCAGTTGCGGCGATAGATGGCGTAAACGATGACCGCACCCACCGGGACCCGCGTCCAGCCGCTTTTTGGATTCGAGTGGCGAGCCCAGAATCGATCTTCGTACCGCTCGGGGAAGCCGACGACCATACTCAACGGTCCGTCCGTCGAGATGATAAATTAGCCGGGGACTTTCAGCCGTAGACGTACGTGAACCAGTCGTCGTGCGCGTCGGTCTTCCGCTCGACGAGGTCGAAGAACGCGGCCTGGATCTCCTCGGTGACGGGCCCCCGGGTTCCCGCCCCGATCTCGACGTTGTCGACTTTCCGGATCGGGGTCACCTCCGCGGCCGAGCCGGTGAAGAACAGTTCGTCCGCGGTGTACAGCTGTCCCCGGGAGATGACCGCCTCCTCGTGGACGGCGTAGCCGTGCTCGCGGGCCAGCGTGATCACGGTGTCGCGGGTGATCCCCTCGAGGATGCTCTGGGCGGGGCCGGTGGTGTATATCTCCCCGTCGTTCACCATGAAGAGGTTCTCCCCGGGACCCTCGGCGACGTTGCCCTCCTTGTTGAGGACGATCGCCTCGACGTAGCCGTTCCGCCGGGCCTCCTCGCCGGCCAGCATCGAGTTGACGTACAGCCCGGTCGTCTTCACGTTCGTGGGAACCTGCGAGGAGGCGTGTTTCCGCCAGGAGGAGACCATCACGTCGACGCCGTTCTCGAGGGCGTCCTCGCCGAGGTACGTCCCCCACGGCCAGGCGGCGATCGCCACGTCCGTGGGACACTCCCTGGGCGAGACGCCAAGCGAGTCGTAGCCGTAGTAGACGATCGGACGGATGTAACAGCCTTCCAGGTCCTGCCGCCGGACGAGTTCGAGGGTCGCCTCGGTCAGCTCCTCGCGGGTGTAACCGACGTCGAGGTCGTACGGCTGCGCCGAGTCGTACAGCCGGTCGAGGTGTTCCTCCCACCGGAATATCGCCGGCCCCTCCTCGGTGTCGTAACACCGGACGCCCTCGAAGACGCCCGTCCCGTAGTGCAGCGCGTGGGTGAGGACGTGCGTCGTGGCGTCCTCCCAGTCCACGAACTCGCCGTTCATCCAGATCGTGTCGACGTCCATCTCCTGGAAACCCATGTCCGTTGGCTCGACGGGGTAGATCATAAATGTGGGAGATCGACCGGGGGAGCGCCGGGACCGGTCGGGGGAGCGCCGGGGTCGACCCGCAGCGTTTTACCGGCCGCCCGCCCGACGGGGGAGTATGGCAGACGGGATCGTCGGCGAGTTCCTCTCGCTGAAGGAGCGAACGGACGCGGATCTGCTGACGATGCAGTGCGGCGACTTCTACGAGTTCTTCGCCGACGACGCCGAGACGGTCGGCAAGGAACTCGACCTGAAGGTCTCCCAGAAGTCCTCCCACGGCTCCTCGTATCCGATGGCGGGCGTACCGCTCTCGGAGCTCGCCCCCTACCTGAAGGCGCTGGTGGAGAAGGGATACCGGGTTGCGGTGGCCGAACAGTACGAGACCGACGACGGCCACGCCCGGGAGATCGACAGGGTCGTGACCCCGGGGACGTTCCTCGGGTCGCGGGAGGCGAAGGCGCAGTACCTCGCCGCGATCGTCACTGACGGCGACGACCGGGGCTACGGCCTGGCGTTCGCGGACGTCACGACGGGCCGCTTCCTCGCGACCGCCGTCGAGGGGCGGGACGCCGCCCGGGCGGAGCTGCACCGCTTCGCGCCGACCGAGGTGCTTCCGGGCCCGGCGGTCAGGACGGACGACCCGATGCTCTCGGCGATCCGCGAGGAGACGGAGGCGACGGTGTCGCTGGCGGAGGCGGAGCTTTTCGCGCCGGGGCGCGCACGCCACGCGCTCCGCGAGCAGTTCGGCCGCGAGACGCCGTCGGCGATCGGCCTGGAGTCGGCGCTTGCGGTGCGGGCGGCCGGCGCGATCGTGGGGTACACCGAGGAGACGGGTGCGGGCGTGACCGCGGCCATGACGCGGCTGCGGGCGTACGAACCGGGCGACCACGTGGCGCTCGACGCCACCACCCAGCGCAACCTCGAGCTCACGCGCACGATGCAGGGCGACCGGGAGGGATCGCTGCTGGCGACGCTGGACCACACGGTCACCACCCCCGGCAGACGGCGGCTCGAGGAGTGGCTCGCCCGGCCGCGTCGGGACCGGACGGAGATCCGGCGGCGTCTCGACGCCGTCGAGGCGTTCGCGACGGCGGCGCTCGCCCGGGATCGGGTCCGCGACGTGCTCGGGGACGCAGCCGACCTCGAACGACTCGCCTCCCGAACGGCGAGCGGGAGCGCGGACGCGCGCGACCTGCTCTCGGTCCGTGACACGCTGGCGGTTCCCGACCGGCTGCTCGGGGCGATCGAGGGGACCGAACTCGAGGACTCGCCGACGGCGGAGACGCTCCGGGGGCTCGATCTCGAAGCCGCCCGGGAGGTGAGCCGGGAACTCGAGGAGGCGCTCGCCGAGGACCCGCCGGACGCGGTGACGCAGGGCGGGCTGTTCCGCCGGGGCTACGACGAGGAGCTCGACGAGATCGTGGAGCGACACGAGGAACACCGGGAGTGGCTCGACGGCCTGGCCGAGCGGGAGCGGGAGCGACACGGCCTCTCGCACGTCACCGTCGACCGGAACAAGACCGACGGCTACTACATCCAGGTGGGCAAGTCCGTCGCCGACCGGGTCCCGGACGGCTACCGGGAGGTGAAGACGCTGAAGAACTCCAAGCGGTTCACGACCGACGAGCTCGAGGAGCGGGAGCGGGAGGTCCTCCGGCTGGAGGAGGCCCGGGGCGAACTCGAGCACGAGCTGTTCCGTCGGCTCCGCGAGCGCGTCGCCGACCGGGCGGAGCTGTTGCAGGACGTGGGGCGGGCGATCGCGACCGTCGACGCCGTCGCGGCGCTGGCGGAACACGCCGCGGTCAACGGCTGGACGCGACCGACCGTGACCGACGGCGACGAGCTGTCGATCGAGGCGGGGCGCCACCCGGTCGTGGAGCAGACCACGGAGTTCGTCCCCAACGACCTCGCGATGGACGAGAACCGGCGGTTCCTGCTCGTCACCGGGCCGAACATGAGCGGGAAGTCGACGTACATGCGCCAGGCGGCGCTGATCGCGCTGCTGGCCCAGGCCGGGAGCTTCGTCCCCGCCCGGGAGGCGACGGTCGGCACCGTCGACGGGATCTACACCCGCGTGGGCGCGCTCGACGAACTCGCGCAGGGGCGCTCGACGTTCATGGTCGAGATGCAGGAGCTGTCGAACATCCTCCACTCCGCGACCGAGGAGTCGCTGGTCGTGCTGGACGAGGTAGGGCGCGGAACCGCCACCTACGACGGCATCTCGATCGCCTGGGCCGCCACCGAGTACCTCCACAACGAGGTCGGAGCGAAGGTGCTGTTTGCGACCCACTACCACGAGCTCACGACGCTCGCGGAACACCTCCCCAGGGTCGAGAACGTCCACGTCGCCGCCGAGGAGCGCGACGGCGACGTCACGTTCCTCCGGACGATCCGCGAGGGCCCCACCGACCGGTCGTACGGCATCCACGTTGCGGACCTGGCGGGGGTCCCCGAGCCGGTCGTCTCCCGGGCGGAGGGCGTGCTCGAACGCCTCCGCGAGGAGAAGGCGATCGAGGCCCGCGGCTCCGGGCGCGGAGGGGCCGGGGAAGGCGGCGGCGACGGCGGCGGCGAACCCGTGCAGGCGGTGTTCGACCTCTCCTCGGGATCGTTCCGGTCCAGCGACGCCGGGAGAGGAAAACGGAGCGACGGCGAAGGCGAAGACGGCGAGCGCGAAGACGGCGGGAACGAGAGCGAAGACGGGGACGAGGAGGGGAGCGAAACGGAGGTCGATCCCGAGTCAGTCGCCGTACTCCGCGAGCTGTCCGAGACCGACGTGAGCCGGACCCCGCCGGTCGAGCTGATGGCGAAAGTCCAGGAGTGGCAAGAGCGGATCGACTGAGTAAACTACCCTACCCTACTTCGCTCACCCCATACGGGGTTCGCTCGTTGAGGGTAGGGCTTTGATGTGGACTCCCGGCAATCAGTCACCGGCAATAGGCTGGTGACTCTCGCCGTTCAACGCCCCACCATTCAAACGCACGTCTACTGGTGCGTCTCCGTTCCCCGACTTGGGCGAGGAACGGAGTCTATGTTGCCGTTTTCGAGCGTAGCGTAGCCCGATATTCTTCGCTGCGTTGTAGTCCGCATTGACCTCATAGCCACACTTCTGGCAATGGAACTGTTCGCCGTCACGGTTACCGTCGTGCGTGAACCCACAGTCCGTCCGCGAACAGCGTTGGGACGTGTGGTTCGGCGCAACCTGCTTTGCTGTGACGCCACGCTCTGGTGCCTTGTACTCGACGTACTCGTATAGGCGACGGAACGCCCATCTGTGGTGCCACTTCGCCTGCGGAAGACGGTCACGGATGTCCGTTAAGTCCTCGAACACGATAACGTCGCAGTCGTGTTCGACAGCTTCCGTGACGATCTCGTTGGCGACGGTGTGGATGTACTGCTTTCGCCACGCTTCTTCGCGCTTGCCAAGACGAAGAAGCGCGTTGTGCGCAGCTTGCGTCCCGCGCTGTTGCATCTCACCGCGTCGCTTCTCAAATTCACGACACCAGTGGTCGTACTCGTCGCCTTGCCAGAACGTACCGGTTGAAGCGACCGCGAGGCTGTTGACGCCGAGGTCGATCCCGAGGACTGTTTGGTGCTCGGTATCTTCCGAAA
>JAZKTH010000101.1:0-9599 GCA_036625675.1 Haloferacaceae archaeon | reverse complement strand
GGAGCCGGCGCCAGTCGCGCACTCAGCGATCGACGTCTCGTCCACGCCGACCATCGACGTCTCGTCCACGCCGACTGGCGCAGCGACCGGCCTCACGATCGGGTGGGGCGATCGCGAACCGGAGGCGCGGGAAGCCGGTTCCGGCAGCGGGCTCGGGAAATCGACCCGGGTTGAGTCGCCCCGGGGGGACAGGTAATAAAGACGTGAAATCCTGATGGGGTAGTATTTTTTAGGGAAGGCGAGTAATACAGTACACGTATGGTTATGTCACCGACCACGTACGGGAGTTCCGGAACCGTCTATCGACGAGCGGAGCGAACGGAGGGTCACGAATGAGCAGCGACGAGCTACCGTCCCAGGCGGGAACGGTAATCATCGGAGCGGGCATCGTGGGGACGAGCCTGGCGTACCACCTCGCGGACCAGGGCCGGGAGGACATCGTCCTGATCGACAAGGGGCCGTTCCCGGATCCGGGCGGATCGACGGGCCACGCGTCAAACTTCATCATGCCCGTCGAGCACAACAAGGAGATGGCGCTCCTGACGAAGGACGCCAAAGAACAGTACAAGGAAGAGGACCTGTTCACCCGAAGCGGCGGGATCGAGGTCGCGCGTACCGAGGAGCGCATGGAGGAGTTCCGCCGGCAGATGGGCTCCGCGAGGGCGTGGGGCCAGGAGGCCGAACTCATCTCCGCCGAAGAGGTCAAGGAGATGGTCCCGTACATCAACGAGGACATCGTCGAGGGCGGCTTCTGGGAACCCGACGCCGGGGTCTGTGACCCGCTCCGGTTCGGCGAGATCAAGCGGAAGGAAGCCGAGGAGTGGGGCGTGCTGCAGTCGTTCGCCAACACCGAGGTCACTGACCTGCACGTCGAGGACGACGAGATCCAGGCGGTCGAGACCGACCGCGGAACGATCGCCGCCGACGAGGTCGTCATCGCCGCCGGCCTGTGGAGCCCGAAGCTGGCCGAGATGGCCGGGACGAAGATCCCGCTCACGCCGGCCGTCCACCAGATGATAAGCGTCGGTCCGATCGACGTGCTCGAGGAGACCGGCGAGGAGGTCGGCTACCCGATCGTCCGGGACGTCGACACCCAGATGTACGAGCGACCCAGCGGGAACGACATGGAGGTCGGTTCCTACGAGCACCGACCCATCCTGTGGGACGTCGAGGACGTCCCGTCCAACGAGGAGGCGCCGCTGTCGCCGACGCAGCCGCCCCTGACCCAGGACGCGTTCGATCCGTCGATGGAGCACGCCCTCGAGATCATGCCCGAGATCCTCGAGGACGCCGAGATCCGCCACGCGATCGACGGCCTGCTGTCGGTCACCCCGGACGGCATGCCGCTGGTCGGTCCGCTCGAGGACGTCGACGGCCTCTGGACGTGTTCGGCGATCTGGATCAAGGAGGCACCGGCCTTCGCGAAGTACACCGCCCAGTGGATGACCCAGGGCTACCCCGAGGTCGATCTCCATCAGTCCGACGTCAACCGCTTCGAGGGGTACGGCACCTCGAAGGAGTTCGTCGAGAACCGTGCCCACGAGGGGTTCCAGAAGATCTACGACATCGTCCACCCGCGCGAGCAGTGGCAGTCCTCGAGACCGCTGCGGCAAAGCGCCTTCTACGACCGCCAGGAGGAGCTCGGCGCGGAGTTCTTCGAGTCCGCCGGCTGGGAGCGTCCGCAGTGGTACGAGTCGAACGCGGACCTGGTCGAGAAGTACGAGGACGAACTCGAGGGACTCGAGCGACCCAACGAGTGGGACAGCCGGTGGTGGTCAGAGATCATCCTGGCCGAGCACCTCCACATGCGCGACAACGTCGGCATGATCGGCGACATGGGCTTTGGCATCCTCGATCTGGTCGGCGACGACGTCGAGGAGTTCACCCAGAAGGTGTTCGTGGCCGACACGGACATCGACGTCGGAGAGTCCGTGTACACGCCGGTGCTCGCGGAGAACGGCGGGTTCATCTCCGACCTGACGATGGCCCGCCTCGACGACGATCACTTCCGCGTGATGACCGGCGGCGGCGAGACCGGCCCCGACACGCGGTGGTTCCGGAACAACATCGGCGACCTCGACGTCCGGGTCGTCGACCGGACGTCGTCGCTCGCGACGCTGGGCGTCTGGGGCCCCAACGCCCGGGACGTCGTCTCGGAGCTGGCCGAGGAGGACGTCTCCCACGAGGCGTTCCCGCCGTACACCGCAAAGCACCTCACGCTGGGTGAGGTGGACGTCTGGGCGTTCCGGATCTCCTACGTCGGCGAACTCGGCTGGGAGCTGTACGCCCCGATGGAGCAGGGCGGCCGCCTGTGGGACCGCATCTACGAGGCCGGCCAGGAGTACGACATCCGCCCGGTCGGCATGGGCGTGTACGGCACCACCGGTCGCCTGGAGAAGGGCTACCGGCTCTACGGCCACGAGCTGGAACTGGAGTACAACCCCTCCGAGGCCGGCCTCACCTTCCACGGCGTGAAGGACGAGGACTTCATCGGCAAGGAGGCGTACGCGGAGGCGATCGAGGAGGAGAACGCCGCGGAGCTTTGCACCCTCTCGGTCGACGACCACGCCCCCGAGGGCGGCGAACCGCGGTTCATGACCGGCGGCGAGCCCGTCCTCGACGAGGCCGGCGACGTGCTCGTCGACGAGGAGGGCCGTCGCTCGTACGTGACCAGCGCCGGCACCGGCCCGTCGCTGGGCAAGCACCTCCTCATGTCGTACATCCCGCAGGAGTACGCGGAGGAAGGTCGCAGCCTGCAGGTCGAGTACATGGGCCAGCAGTACCCGGTGACCGTCGAGCGCGTCGGCAGCAAGCCGCTGTTCGACCCGAACAACGAGCGGATCCGCCAGTAACCCCGCGAGGACGCTGAAACCGTCGGTTTCTTCAGCGTCCCACCGGACACTCCAACAGAGAACTATGGAAACACTAGCCAGTATCAAGCGCGTGCCGGACACCGGCGCGAAGATCGTACTGACAGACGACAAGCAGGAGGTCGACGCGAGCAGCATCGGCTACACCATCAGCCCCCACGAGGAGTGCGCCGTCGAGGCGGCCGTCCAGCTCGTCGAGGAATACGGCGGCAGTTCGACGGTGCTGACGCTCGGCGAGGAAGACGCCACCGAGCAGCTCCGGACCGGGGTCGCGATGGGCGTCGACGAGGCGATGCTGCTCGAGGCCGGCGACGACGAGTGGGGGCCGATCTCGACCGCCCGATCGATCGCCGACGCCGTCACCGACGAGGACGGGGAGCCGGAGTACGACGTGATGTTCTTCGGCAACGAGTCGGCCGACGCCCAGAACTACCAGGTCGGGATCCGCGTCGCGAACCAGCTCGACGTGCCGGTCGTCACCGGTATCAAGTCCGTCGACGTGGAGGGCGACACCGTCGTCGCGAAGCGGGAGGTCCCGGGCGGCCACGACGTCTTCGAGGTGCCGATGCCGGCGATCGTCACCGTCAAGGAGGGCGTGAACACCCCGCGGTACCCGTCGATGCGGAGCCGCATGCAGGCCCGCCAGGCGAACATCGAGCGTGGCTCCCCCGACGCCGCCGACGCGAACGACGTGCGGAAGGTCGAGCTGGAGGTGCCCGAACGGGACGACAGCCCCGCGGAGGTGCTCGGGGAGAGCCCCGAGGCAGCCGCGGACGTGGTCGAGGTGCTCGAGGATCTGGAGGTGGTCTGAAATGGTGCTCACGCTCGTCGAACACGACGCGGGCGAGGTCGACGACGTCTCCCTGGAGGCGGTCACGTTCGCGCGGGACCTCGCGAGCCAGGAGGGCGAGGAACTCGTCGTCGTGGCGTTCGGCGACGGTGCGGCGGCGACGGCCGACGACCTCGGCGCGTACGGCGTCGAGACGGTCCACGCGGTGGAGCACGAACTGCTCGACGCCTACGCCCCCGAAGGGTACGCGGAGAGCCTGCGCCAGCTGGTCGAGGAACTGTCGGTGCCGGCCGTCGTTGCGCCGGGGAGCGACCGCGGCAACGAGGTGCTGGCGCACCTGTCGGCCCGGCTGGACGTGCCGATGGCCGCCAGCACCACCGACGCGGACGCCGGCGAGACGTACGAACTCGTCCGACAGCGGTGGGGCGGCAGCCTCCTCGAACACGCCGAACTCGAGGCGGATCCCAAGCTGCTCTCGATGGTTCCCCACGAGGTGTCCGCACAGCCGGCCGACGCCGGCACGGAGCCGGCAGTCGAGTCGTTCTCGCCCTCGCTGGAGGAGGAGGACGTCGCAGTCAGGGTCGTCCGCCAGGAGGAATCCGACGACGAGGGGATCCCGCTGTCGGAGGCCCGCGTCGTCGTCGGCGGGGGCCGCGGCGTCGGCAGCGCGGAGGACTTCGACCAGCTCGAGGAGCTGGCGTCCCTCCTCAACGGCACGGTCGGCGCGACCCGCGCCGCCGTCAACGAGGGATGGCGGCCGCACGACGATCAGATCGGCCAGACCGGCGCGAAGATCGCGCCCGAGGTGTACCTCGCCGCCGGCATCAGCGGCGCGGTCCAGCACTGGGTCGGCGCCAAGGGTAGCGAGACCGTGATCGCGGTGAACACCGACCCCGACGCCGCGATCATGCAGAAAGCCGACTACGCGGTCGTCGCCGACCTCCACGAGGTCATTCCTCGGATTACCGAGGAACTCGAGGAATAGGCTCCCGCTCGACCGGCGAGACTTTATATATTTTATCTTGTATTTCGACGTAGGTCCATCAACGATTACACTACGCCTGTTTCTCCTAATATAAAATCAGACGTACTCTACAGATAAAAACTTTATAAGCGTTTTTTCGATTAGATATTTATCTAAATAGCAAATATACGTCTGATTTTATCGAATAAAATTAGACACAGAATCTGTCCCCTCAGTTTTTCCCGATTACTGTTTTATATAAATACATCACAGAAAACTGTTATTCTCGTCCTGCGCGATCGCCAGTCGCGCCGAAGACCAAACGGTTACACCGAGCGGAACCGTACGGTCCCACGATGACGCGCGAGCAATTCCGTCCGCCGGATCGCGAACCGGAGAACTTCCTCCTGACGACCGTCGTCGGCAGCTATCCACGCCCCGCCTGGCTCCCGGAGATCGAGGACGCCCACGCGGCGGGTGACGTCCCCGAGGAGGTCCTCGCGGAGGCGCTCGACGACGCCAGCCGGGCCGCGGTGAACCTCCAGGACCGGCTGGGGCTGGACGTCGTCACGGACGGCGAGGTCCGGCGGGAAGGGATGGTCGAGTACTTCGCACGCTACATCGACAACGTGGAACGCGACGGCGGCGGGGACGGCACCGGCTGGAACACGGGGATGCCCACGGTCGTCGACCGGGTCTCCTCCGCGGAGCCGTGGCTCGTCGACGACTTCTCGTTCGCCGCGACGGTCACGGACCGCCCGGTGAAGGTCACCGTCACCGGCCCGTTCACGCTCGCGTCGTTCAGCCAGCCGCAGGCGTACGACGACGTGGGGCAGCTCGCCACCGACTTCGCGGACCTGGTCGCCGAGGAGGTCGCCCGGCTCGTCGACGCCGGCGCGCGGTGGATCCAGATCGACGAGCCCGGGCTCGGTGTCTCCCCCCACGGGGAGCTCGCCCACGAGTGTCTCTCCCGGATCGCGGAGGAGGTCCCCCCGGAAGTCAGGCTGGGCGTCCACGTCTGTTCGGGCAACTACGCCGACCTCGTCCCCGACCTGTTCTCCTTCCCCGTCGACGAGGTCGACCTGGAATTCGCCAGCGAGAACGCCGACGACCCCGCGGAGGTGCTCGCCGACCACGACGGTTCCGTCGACGTGGGCTTCGGCGTCGTCGACCCCCAGCGGCGGAGCGTCGAATCCGTCGAGGAGATCCAGGCGGGGATCGAGGAGGCGCTGTCGCTGCTCCCGCCCGAGCAGCTGACGATCACGCCGGACTGCGGACTCAAGCCCGTGGAGCGGCCGGTCGCCCGGGAGAAGCTCGAGAACATGGTCGCGGCGGTCGAGGCGGTCGAGGCGTCGCTTGCGGACGGGGACCTGGAGACGGTCTGACGACCGCTCCGCGAATTTCCCGCGGTGCGCCGGGTGCAGGGGCGCAACCGAGAGCAGCGAGGGGGCCGCCTGCGAAAATGGTGAACAATTATACTCACCCTCACAGAAGGGACAGCCAATGACCACGATAACGAAGATCCATTTTTCTCACCCCGACATGGCGCTTTCTCACACCATCCGCACCCTCTCGGACGGCGACGTCCGGGTGCTCCCGGAGGTGGGAACCGACCCGGAGCACAACATGTACTTCATCGTTTTCGAGGGGTCGATGGAGGAGCCGATCGACGAGATCCTCGCGGCGGACCACACCGTGGAGGAGGCGAAGCTAATGTCCGAATACGGGGAACAGCTCGTGTACGGCATCCGGTTCACCGAGGGGACGAAACTGATCTCCCCGAAGGTGACCGAGGTCGGCGGGATGTCCCTCGACGCGCGGTCCTTCTCCAACGGCTGGCTGGAACGGTGGCAGCTACCCAGCCGGGAGGCGCTGACCGAGATCTGGGAACACGCCCGGGAGCACTCGTTCGCGTTCGACGTCCTGGAACTGCACCAGATAAGCGAACGGGAACACGACGACGGCTACGGCCTCACGGCCGAACAGCACGAGGCGCTCGTGACCGCGTACGAACGGGGGTACTTCGAGGAGCCCCGAGGGATCTCGCTGGTGGAGCTGGCCGAGGAACTGGGGATCTCGCCGGCGGCAACGAGCGGTCGGCTGCGCCGGGGACTGACGAGGCTCATCGGCATGACCATCGTGGATCCGGACACCGCGAGGGGAGAGTGACCGGCGAGTCAGTTACTGGAACGTCCGTCCCAGCTGCCCCTCGTCGCGCTCCACGTCGGTTTTCCGGAACTGGCGCTCGATCTCCTCGTAGCGCTCCCGGGTCTCGGGGGTGACGCTCGGGTTCACCTCGTCGAGCGCCGACTCGAAGTGGTCGGCGGTGATCCGGACGTTGCCGACCGACTCGCCGATCTCCTCGGGGGAGACGCTGTTGACGAACTCGCGGGAGGCAGCCATCGCGGCCTCGCGACACACCGCCTCGATGTCGGCGCCGACGTACCCCTCGGTCCGCCGGGCCAGCGAGTCGAGGTCGACGTCGTCCGCGAGGGGTTTCTCCCGGGTGTGCACCTCGAAGATCGCCCGGCGTGCGTCCTCGTCCGGCACCGGCACGTGGACGTGGCGGTCGAGGCGACCGGGGCGCAACAGCGCCGAGTCGATCAGGTCCGGCCGGTTGGTCGTCGCGATCACGACCACGTCCTCCAGCGCCTCGAGCCCGTCGAGCTCCGTGAGCAGCTGGGAGACGACGCGCTCGGAGACGCCCGAGTCGCCAGTGTGGCTGCCGCGTTCGGTGGCGATCGAGTCGATCTCGTCGAAGAAGACGATCGTCGGGGCGTTCTCGCGCGCCTTCGAGAACACCTCGCGGACCCCCTTCTCCGACTCGCCGACGAACTTGTTGAGCAGCTCCGGGCCCTTGATCGAGATGAAGTTCGACTCCGCCTCGTTGGCGACCGCCTTCGCCAGCAGCGTCTTCCCCGTCCCGGGCGGACCGTACATCAGCACGCCCTTCGCCGACTGGATGTCGAGCTCGTCGAACACCTCGGGGTACTCCAGCGGCCACTGGACCGTCTCCCGCAGGCGCTCCTTGGTGTCGGCCAGGCCGCCGACTTCCTCCCAGGTGACGTCGGGAACCTCGACGAACACCTCCCGGAGCGCGGAGGGCTCGATCCCCTTCAGCGACTCCTTGAAGTCGCTCTTGCGGACCTGGATCGACTCCAGCATCTCGGCGTCGATCTCGTCGCTCTCGAGATCGAGCTGGGGACGGATCCGCCGGAGCGCGGTCATGGCGGCCTCCTTGGCGAGGCTCTCGAGGTCGGCGCCGACGAAGCCGTGGGTGTTTTCGGCGTACTCCTCGAGGTCCACGTCGTCCGACAGGGGCATGTTCCGTGTGTGGACCTGGAGGATCTCCTTGCGACCGTCGCGGTCGGGGACGCCGATCTCGATCTCGCGGTCGAACCGGCCGCCGCGGCGCAGCGCCGGGTCGATCGCGTCCACCCGGTTGGTCGCGCCGATGACGACCACCTGGCCGCGCTCCTCGAGGCCGTCCATCAGCGACAGCAGCTGGGCGACCACCCGGCGCTCGACGTCGCCGCTGGCCTCCTCGCGCTTGGCGGCGATAGAGTCGAGCTCGTCCATGAAGATGATGGCGGGGGCCTCGTCGGTCGCCTCCTCGAACACCTCCCGGAGCTGCTCCTCGCTCTCGCCGTAGTACTTCGACATGATCTCCGGGCCGGAGACGGTGTGGAACGAGGCGTCGATCTCGTTCGCGACCGCCTTCGCGATCAGGGTCTTCCCCGTCCCGGGCGGCCCGTGGAGCAACACCCCCTTCGGCGGCTCGATGCCGAGCCGCTTGAACAGTTCGGGGTGGCGCATCGGCAGTTCGATCATCTCACGGACCTGCTCGAGCTCCTCCTCGAGGCCGCCGATGTCCTCGTAGGTGACGTCGGGGGTGGCGGCCTGGCCGGGGGTTTCGGCCTCGCGGATCTCCTCGGCGGGCTGCTGGCTGATCTCGACCTCCGTCGAGTCGGTGACGACGACGGTGCCGCTGGGCGTGGTGGAGGCGATCTTCAGCGGGATCGCCTGCGACTGCCCGCCCATGAAGCCGAACCCGAGCGGCAACTGCACGTTCTGGCCCGCGGTGACCGGCTGGCCCCCGAGCTCGCGCCGGATGAGCGAGTCGAGGTTCCCGCGGATGCCGAGCCGCTGGGGGAGCGCGATCGTGATGCGCTCGGCGGGCTGGACGTCCGCCCCCTCGACGGTCACCCGGTCGTCGATCCCGACGCCGGCCTCCTGTCGGAGCTGACCGTCGATCCGAACTATCCCGGTGCCGTCGTCCTCGGGATAGCCGGGCCACACCCTGGCGATCGCGGTGCCCTCGGGGCTCTCGATGCGGATGAAGTCTCCGCCCGAAAGTCCCATCTCGTCGGCGGCGACTCGGTCCACCGCCGCGAGGCGACGTCCGGCGTCCTTCTGTTTCAGGGGTTTGACGGTGAGTTTCATGCGTTTTCGTCCAGTTCAGATGTCTCGTCGTCCGTTTCGATAGCGGCTTCGGTCCCGTCCGAGCCGGAGACGTCTCCGGTCCGCTCGAGGTCGACGGCGACGGTGAGCACGCCGTTCTTGACGTCGGCGCGGGCGTCGCCGGCCGGGACCTCGAACTCCGACTCCGAGATCCGACCGTCGCGTTCGATCACCACGATGGCGGTCTCGTCGACGACGTCGACGTCGACCGCCTCGTCCGACACGGGCAGATCGGCGGCGACGACGACCCGATCGCCGTAGTCGTAGCGGCGGAGAAAGGCGTCGTCGCGGCCGGTTCGTAGGTTCTGGTTCATGTGCGTCCTAACTACAGGTTAGGCGGTACAGTATTTAAATGTTTTGTAAAACGTAAACGCCATACGTGAACGGAATACCGGGTTTTATTTCCGATAATTTGGACAGAGAGGTCGAATTGCGGTTCACAGGTATGCGAAGCGGCGCCGGGGGTACCGACCGGGCGACCAACCGACCGGGCGACCACCCGGCCTGGCGACCA
>JAZKTH010000100.1:0-9664 GCA_036625675.1 Haloferacaceae archaeon | reverse complement strand
TCGTAAACGCACCACTACCCATTGCAGCCGCCCCGCCGGCGGCGAGCGATCCCATTCCGACCAGGAATTTGCGTCGTTCCATAGGTTATCTCACCTTCGTTTGCACGCACGCCCACATGGCGCGGAACCGCACCGCGCCAACCCGGCGCGCTCACTTCCCCCTATAACCCAGGGGAGTATTGTGTTGAGTTGCCTGAGAAAGTTCAGACCGAACCTGTTGTCCGACCGAAACGACCGGGGGAACCCTCAGGCCATCGCTGAAACCGACCCGACACCCATCAAGCACGCCCTGAGAGCCGCCACCTCGCCCCGACCTCGCCCGATCGACCGTCCTGAACCGCCACCGAGAACACACCCACTCCACCAGTCCCCGACTCGGCAGTCCCTCCCGCCTCGACGCCCGATTCGGGCCCGTCGGGCGCTTTCTCGCCGGTTCGGGAGCGCCCTGCCGTCGCCGGCCCGAATTCCGGTCCGGCGTCGACAGTGGGGAGATCGGGTTAAACCACGCGTTAACCGCGGCGGCGGAGGGGGGTGGGGGGTGTGGGCGGTGGGGAGTGCGGCGGGATCGAGACCGATAGTGGACGTCCCTCGAGGGTCGGTTGCCGGCCGGGTCCGGTCCTGGAGCGATCGAGGCCGGGGTGGCCACGCTCGCGACGGGGGATGAGGTGTTCGTCGACGAGAATGTCCACGACTTCGGCGAGTTCACCGTACCGAACGAAGACAGCGAAAACGAATCCGACCAGACGGACGAAGAGACCGGTCAGTCGTCGGCCGGTTCGTCCGCCCCCGAACCCTTCTCGATGGTGTACTGCGAGCCCCACGCGTCGTCACTCGCCGGCATACGAATCCTCGTCGAGGAACGCCTGGAGAAACTTCGACGCTAGTCGAGGTAGCCGAGAGACTGCAACCGTTTCCGAACCGACACGCCGTTGCCGTCCGCCTTCGCCTTCCCCTCCGGCTCGTGTGTCCTCTCGTCCGTCGCGGTCGTGGTCACCCACGGGACCGACCGGACGGCAGGGTGGAGGAACCCGACCGGATGGTCGTAGATCCCCCACTCTCCGAGCGCGTCGCCGTGGTCTGCAGTGATCGCCACATTATCGGCGTCGACGTTGGCCAACAGTAGTTCGAGGTCGTCGAGCACCAGCCGGAGGTTGTCGCGATACGCCTTCCAGAATCGGTCGCGGTCGATCTTTTCCTTCCGGAGGGCGTCGACCACCGTGTCCTCGGCGTCCGGGCCGAAGGGCCTGGCGTCGTATCCCCGGTCCAGCGGGAGGAAGGGGTGGTGGGGCTGCACGTAGTGCACGATCAACCGCTCCGGATCGACCGTCCGGGCTGTGCGGATCGCGCTGTCGGTCACGGCGCGAGGGGGAACCGTCCCGTGGTTCCGGTCCCAGCCGTTCCTCCACACTTCTTCCAGCGCCCGGAACCAGTCGGCCGACGTCATTCGCTCGGAGAACACGTTCGCCGTCACGTAGGCCGTCTCCCGCACCTCCGCGCTGTAATCGTCGACGAACGTCTTCGCCATCCACTCTTTCGACATGCTTCCAACCGACCAGAGGCGGTCGACGTCTCCCAGGTAGTCGTACTCGTCGCTCACTGACCGGAGCAGGTCGACCCGACACGCGTCGAGGATCACCAGCACGTCCCACTCCCGGTCGTAGACGTTCGTTCCGATCGGAAGCGGCCACGTGAGCCACCAGACGCTCCCGTACAGGTCCTGACCGACGTCCCGGAGCCCCTCGAAGCCGTTCTCCCGGATCGTATCTGTAGAGGTACGCAACCAATCGGCTACCCCCCTGGATGCGTTTGTCAGACCTTCGAGATTCATGTCAAATCACGGGGAACGCCGGCGCTCCAGCGACCCATCTTTGCGAAGACGATGAAGGTCCGCCGTTCACGACCGTTCTGATGATTTGAATGATAAAAAATCTGTTTATATATCCCCGTGGCCGATTTTTTCGGGTCGCTGTTGCCGGTAGTTCGGTTGGACCACGCTCGCGGCCAGCGAGGACGCCGCGGCGGAAAACGCCACCCACGCGGGCTTCCAAAACACTGAACGCGTTCCCTCCCGGCCTCTCTTCCATGCGAGTTGCCGTCGGGAGCGGAAACCCGGTGAAACGCGAGGCGGTAGCCATGGCCATCGAGAGCGACGCCGACGGGTTCGGCGACGGGGCGGTCGTGGACCCGGTCGCGGTCGACTCCGGCGTGTCCGAGCAGCCGACGGGCCACCGCGAGACGCGAACCGGCGCGGAGATCCGGGCCGAGCGCGCCTACGACGCGGGGGCGTACGACCTGGGCGTCGGGATCGAGGGCGGCGTGGCCGGGTTCCCCGATCGGGGAGGAGACGGAGGGGCGACCCCGTTCCTGGTGATGTGGGCGGCCGCCACCGACGGCGACCGCACGGGCGTGGGAGCCGGCCCCAGCATCGCCCTCCCGGCGGCGATCGCGGCCCGGATCGACGGCGGCGAGGAACTCGGCCCCGTGATGGACGAGATCCTCGGGGCCAGCGACGTCGCCAAAAACCAGGGCGCCGCGGGAGTGTTCACGGCCGGGCGGATCGATCGAGCCGAGGCGCTGTCCGCGGCGGTCGCGGGGGCGCTGGCACCGTTCGTGTGTTCGCTGTACGACTGACCACGCTGTGGCCCCCGCAGGAGTGGCCTCCCCGCCGACCCCGTAGCCCGGGTAATACTTAAATAACCGTTATAGTGTGGATTTTGATATAAAAGAAAGAAATCTATATATGTGAGGGATAACGCTGTGAGCCAATCTGCAACAGGTGATGTAAATACGGACCGCTTCGTGAACGTCGATGCCGGGGTGCCTCTGACATCCGGCAGTCGGCGACAGGTCGTTCTGCCCGACCGTCCTGTCGTGCCCGGCGTGCGATCGTTCGCCCGGACGATCGCGCCTTATAACGCCGCTCCGATCGGTCGTTTGCCCGGCGACCGGCGGATCGGCCGTTTTCATACTGCTTGTTGGAGACAGGTACCGGTCGACCGCTACGCCCTCGGGCGGTCGACGCGGTAACTCCCTCCAGCAAACGGTATTACGCCGTCTCGAGAGCAACGGCTGCGGGATCAGTCTCCTCGACGTGGACGGCCTTCGCTTCCGCCAGCGCCTCGCGGACGTTCTGGCGGTCGACGAGGTGGCTCCGGCAGTCGCAGTCCGAGGCCCCGAACCCCTCGATCGGTCCCTCGCCCAGGCGGCGGGCGATCGGGCACTCCGCCTCCGCGCCGTGGCTCTTCACGACCCCGGCCAGCCTCGTCTCCGGGTGGCCGAGGAGGTAGTCGACGTGCCAGTGGCGGGCGTCGTGCTCGCCGGCCGCGAGGCGTCGGTGTCTGTCGACTCGGCTGAATCCCCCGGTCCCGAAGGCGCTCCCGGTGTAGCAGTACGCCGGAGCGTCGAAGCGCCGCAGCCCCAGCGCGCCCACCCGGATCTCGACCGGCTCCTCGAGGCCGATCACGAGCGTGTAGGTGCCCTCCGACGGCAGGTCGTCCGAGTCGCGGTTTCCCGTCCCGGTCATTGAAGTTCCCCCGGCGTCGCAGCGGAGGCGGCCGCCGCGAGCGCTCCGAAGGTCCCTGCCGCATCCTCCCGGAGGGGGTACTCGCCGTGATACGGGTCCGGATCCCGATCGCGACCGCTCGCGACTCCGACTGCCGAGGCGATCCGCTCGTAGTTGTCCCGTACGAGCGATCCCACCAACTCCGGGGTGCCCGCCCGGTCGGCCAGCTCCCGGGCCGCGCTCCGCCCCGCGTACACTCGCCGGCGGTCGGCGTCGACGAGCACCATCGCGAACGGGACCTCCCCGAACTGCGCCGCCAGGAACTCCTGGGCCGACTCGTCGTACCAGGAGACGACGGCGACGTCCTCGAGCCGGCGGACCGCGGCCGCGGCGACCGAACAGTACGGACACTCGCCGTCGTAGACGAGCACCGCCCGCGTCTCGCCGGCTTCCCGATCGTTCATATCCCAGGTAGGGGCGCCGACGGCATAAGTCGACGGCAAAGACCGGCATACCCTCCGAGAACGTGTCCAGGTTATGACCGTTCCCCACCGACTCGCGGGGGCCTTCCGGGAGGGTCACTCGGACCCACGAACACCGGAACCGGATCGGTAGTGCGCCTGCGGTCGCAGGTCCTGATCCGGCCATCGGCCCGGACGAACACGTTCCAGTTCTCGACGGCAAAAGCGACCAGCCTCTCCCCGTCGGGCTCCCCGCCGCTGTCGCCGACCAGCCGCGAGAGCGCCTCGGGGTCGACGACCTCGTACAGGGGATCGAGGTCGGTCGGGGGTTCGCCCTCGGCCTCGGCCAGCGCCTCGACAAGTACTTCGGTGATCGTCGCGTCGCCGTCCTCCTCGTACCGTGCGTCGACGACTGGGACGGAGCTACGGTAGACAGTCGACTGCCCGTTCGTCTGCATACGCCTATCCACCCGGATCCCGCAGTTAACTATTGGTCGAATTTGGGGCGTAACGAGGGATTACCGGCGGTTTCGACGCGGCCGACTCCCCGTCTTCGGCGGGAGGAACGTCGCTTCGGACGGATCATGCTCCGCGTCCGGTGATCAGGTGATCGCCTCGTAGGCCTCGGGGTCCTCCTCGGCCGACAGCGACAGCGCGGCGATCGCCACCACGTCCCTGACCGTCCGGGCGGAGTCGATCCCGGGCGCGAGCAGGCGCGGGGTGTCCTGCCAGTCGTCCTCGAACTCCTCGTCGGGTTCCTCGTCGTGACCGCGGTCGATCTCCTCGCAGACGAAGCCGACGAGCCCGCCCAGCGCCGGCTCTACCTCGACGCACGCCCGGTGCCCGTCCCCGCCGGTCGCGAGCAGGTGGGTCGTGTCGTCGGGGAAGTTCGCCGCCTCGATGGCGGGCCCGAGCGGAACCCCGCCCCACCGACCGGTGACGACGCGGCCGGTGTGACACCGGATCGTGAAGCGCCGGGACTCCCAGCCGTACTCCTCGCGGACCGCGGGCGTGTCGGCGAGTCTGACGGTTCGCTCCCCGCGGATCGTCACCGTCGCGTTCCGGTCGGTCATCCGTCCACCCCGCTCACGAGAGGTACCCCGCGATGTCCGCCTCGGTGATGATTCCGGCGGCCTCTCCCCCCTGGGTGACCACTACCGCCTTGTAGTGGTCCAGCAGGTTCCTGATCTCGTCGACCGTTACGTCCCGGGAGACCGTCGGGAACGACTCGCTCATCACCTCGCTGACCGGCTCGTTGCCGACGTTCTCCCCGGCGTGGACGACGTCGGCCTGGCTGATCGAGCCCACCGGTATCCCGTTCTGCAACACGGGTAGCTGGGAGTACGCCTCCCGCTCCATCAGGTCGACGGCCTCCCCGACGGCGTCGTCCGGCTCGACGCTCACCACCGATTCGTGCATCAGGTCCTCCGCCCGGACCACGTCGCCTTCGGCCTCCTCGAGCGCGTTGACGATCCGGCGGAGGGTCGACAACCTCGGGTCGACGTCCCCTCCCTCTATCCTGGCGATCAGCGGCTGCGAGACCTCCGCCGCGTCCGCGAGCTCGCTTTGCGTGAGATCGAGCGCGGTCCGCCGTTCCCGGAGGTCCTGCGGCGTCGGTAGTTCCATGGGTGTGGATAACCAGGAGTTATTTATAAGGTTTTGGGCCCTCGAGCGCGTCGCTGCGACCGCGGAGGCCATCGGGGGAACGACGCGCGCGTTCCGGTTCTTCCGGGCTCCTCGACGCATAGTTTAAAACGGCGGGCGCGTACCTCGACACATGGCCAAGTACTCGACGGGTGGGGGAGGCGGCGGGGGCGACGGCGACGCCTGCGAACTGTGTGGGCGGGAGACCGGCGACCTCCGGCCCGCCAACGTCGCCGGCGCGGAGCTGCTCGTCTGTCGCGACTGCGAACCCCACGGTAGCAACCGCAACCAGGCGGAGAAGCAGCGCGAGCGGGGAGGGTCCCGCGACGACGAGGAGCCGAGCCGGAAGAAGCGCGCCGCCCAGCGCGCGGCGAAGATGTACGACGCCGGGAAGGGTGATTCGAAACACTGGGAGGAACACGGCACCGACTACGAGAGCGACCGGCTGCCGTATCTCGTCTCCGACTACGGCGAGCGGGCCGAGCGCGCGCGCCAGGACGCCGGGCTGCGGATCGAGGAGCTGGCCGGGGAACTCGACGTCGAGGAGGACGACCTGCTCGCGATCGAACAGGGGCGGGCAGCGCGGGCGAACGTCGGCGGGTCCGTGGTTCGCGCCCTCGAGGAGCGGCTCGACGTCGAACTCGTCGACGAGTAGCGCTCTCGACCGCCCCGGGCGGGGGGCGACCCCCCCGCGGCGGCACCGGCAGGTACCGCCCGCGCGGACAGTTTTATCGAACCCGGTCCCGTTTCGGCGGACATGACCGGTTCCCTCGCACCCGCCGATCCGTCGGTTCACACGTTCACGGCGACCGTCGAGCGCGTCACCGACGACGCGGTCGTCCTGGACGAGACGTACTTCTACGCCGCCTCGGGCGGACAGCCGGCCGATCGCGGCTTCGTCGACGGGATCGAGGTGACCGACGTGTGGGACGTCGACGGCGAGGTCCACCACGGGCTCGACCCGGACGACGGCGACCTCCGTTCCTCGTTCGACTCAGGTCGGGAGGTCGAGTGCATCGTCGACGAGGAGTTCCGCACTTACTGCATGCGCGCCCACACCGCGAGCCACGTGCTGTACGGCGCCGGGCGGCGGCTCTTCGACGACCTCGGCTACGGCGGCTTCGACATCGACGAGCGGAAGGTCCGGGTCGACCTGGCGACCCCCAGCGAGGTCGACGACGACGCGCTGGTCGAACTCGAACGGCTGACCAACCGCGCGGTGTGGGAGTCGCATCCGGTCTCGTGGGGGGAAATCGACGTCTCGACTGCCCGCGAGCACGAGGCGGTCGCGTTCAACACGAAGACGGAGGAGGGGGTCATGGCCGGCGCCGACGCGGTCCGGATCGTCACCGTCGGCGGCGACGCGGTCGGGAACCTCGGCGAACTCGACGCCGAGGAGGCGGTCGACGCGCTCGCGCTGGACGGGGCGGCCTGGGACGTCGCCGCCTGCGGGGGAACTCACGTGTCGAACACCGCCGAGATCGGCCCGGTCGAGGTACTCTCCCGGTCGAATCCCGGCGAGGGGCTCACCCGAATCGAGTTCGCGGTCGGGCCGGTGGGAATCCGGCGGGACGCGACGGTCCACCGGGCGGCGCTGGCGGCCGCGCGGGAGGTGGACGCGAGCGTCGAGGACCTCCCGGACGCCGTCGCCCGGAGCACGGAGAAAAACGAGTCGCTCTCCGCGGAGCTGGAGTCGCTGAAGGGGGAGGTGCTCGACGCCCGGCTCGACTCCCTGGACGTCGTCTCCCGCGACGGGACGCGGTGGCGCGTCGGCGCGGTCGAGGGGTTCGGTCCCAACGAGGTCGGGGACCGGCTCCAGGCGCTGGTCGGGGACGGCGAGGACTGCGAAGCCGCCGCGGTGGTCGGCACCGGCGACGCGCCGTTCGTCGTCGTCGCGACGACGGGCGAGCCGGGGGCGGGCGACGTCGTCGAGGAGCTCACCGATCGCTTCGGCGGCGGCGGTGGCGGCGGGCCGACGTTCGCCCAGGGTGGCGGTCTCGACGCCGATTCCGGGGACGTGCTCGCCTGGTTCCGCGGCGAGTGAGCCGGTGAAGGGGGTGAGCTTTTTCCCCGAGGGAGCGAAACGCCGGCCATGTCACTGCCACCCAGCGAGTCTGCCCTCACCGACGAACAGCGGGCGATCCGGGAGGTCGTCCGGGAGTTCGCCGTCGAGGAGATCCGTCCCGGGGCGCGCGAAGCGGACGCGACCGAGACGTTCCCCGAGGACGTCTGGGACGGCCTCGCCGGGCTCGACCTCACCGGGCTGACGGTGCCGGCGGAGTACGGCGGGTTCGACGCCGACCGCGTCACCTACAGCCTGGTCAACGAGGAGGTGGCCTACGGGCAGCTCGCGGTCGCGACGGCGCTTTCGGTCCACTGTCTCGCGACCTCCTGCATCGCGACGTTCGGCTCCGAGGCACAGCGGGAGCGGTGGCTGCCGGAGATGGTCGACGGCCGGCCGGTGGGCGCGTTCGCGCTCTCGGAGCCGGAGGCCGGCTCGAACCCCGCCGAGATGTCGACTGTCGCCCGGCGCGAGGGCGAGGAGTACGTTCTCGACGGCGAGAAGATGTGGATCACCAACGGCGCGCGCGCCGGCGTGTACGTCGTCTTCGCGAAGACCGATCCGGACGATCCCGAGAGCGTCACCCAGTTCCTCGTCCCCGGGGACACGCCGGGCGTGAGCGTGGGGAAAAAAGAGGAGAAGCTCGGGCTGCGCGCCTCGGACACGACGTCGCTCGGGCTCGACGGCGTTCGGCTCCCGGCGGAGAACCGGCTCACGGAGGAGGGGAAGGGGCTCTCCGCCGCGTTCCGGATCCTGACCGGGGGACGCATCGGCATCGCCGCCCAGGCGGTCGGGCTCGCGCAGGCGGCCTTCGACGAGGCCCGGGAGTACGCCGGCGAGCGCGAGCAGTTCGGCAGTTCGATCGCCGACGTCCAGACGATCCGGCACAAGCTCGCGGAGATGGCTACCCGGATCGGCGCGTCGCGGCTCCTGGTCCGGGAGGCCGCACGACAGTCCGACGCCGGCGAGGACAACCGCGTCGCCGCCTCGATGGCGAAGTACCACGCCAGCGAGACCGCGATGGCCGTCACCAACGAGGCGGTCCAGATCCACGGCGGCTACGGCTACACCACGGAGTTCGACGTCGAGCGACTCTACCGCGACGCCAAGATCACCGAGATCTACGAGGGGACGACCGAGATCCAAAAGGAGATCGTCGCCCGCGGCGTGCTCGGGGAGGAGTGACTTCCCGATCGCTCGCGGCGTCGATCGGTCCGGCTGTCCACCGGCGGCCCCGCCTCGAACGTCGGGCGTGCCACAAACGATTTCTCCCGCCGGGGTGTTAGCTCCTGTATGTACGTCCGCGACGCGCGAAACCGGGACGAGGTCTGGCTTCTGGACCACATCGAGTCGATGGGCCTCGACGACGCCGCGTTCCGATCGCGCGATTACGTCATCGCGGTCGACGAGGAATCCAACGACCGGGCGGGGTTCGGTCGAATCCGGATCCACAAGGACCCCGACGCCTGCGAGCTCACCGGGATCGGCGTGCTCGACGGCTGGCGCGATCAGGGGGTCGGCGCCCACGTGATCGAACGGCTCCTCCAGAAGGCCGGCGACGAGGGATTCGAGCAGGTGTACTCGATCACCGACCAGCCGGAGTACCTCGCCCAGTTCGGGTTCGAGTTTGCCGATCCGGAGGAGCTGCCGGTGGCGATCCGGGAGCGTCTCTCGGAGAAGCGGGAGACGGTCGGCGAGGGCGTCCAGCCGTTGCGTATCGGCGTCGACGGGTTCGAGATGCCCTCCCGGCTCCGCGAGCGGTTCAAGTCGGCCGCGGAGCGCCGCGACGACGAGGGGCCCCAGGAGCGCCCGGAGGACTTCGGCATCGACCCGGAGGAGGCGACCTACAAGTACGACACCGGCGGCTGAGTCGGGCGATCCGGGGCCACGGAGACGCCGAATGGTAAGGTCCTTAAACCGCGCCCGGTTGATTGTAGGTGGGCGCCGGTGGTCTAGTGGTAGGACCTGAGCCTTCCAAGCTCATGGCCCGGGTTC
>JAZKTH010000099.1:0-9688 GCA_036625675.1 Haloferacaceae archaeon | reverse complement strand
CGTCGCTCTACGGGCCACGAACTGACGACCAGTTACAGCGGGAGATCGACGTTGCACTCGACCTCGACGAATAGATGCCGGACGGATACCCGCAACCGGTTTTCCTCGACGCAACTGTCGTAAGTAATTTCGCCAGTACGAGCTCGGTCGAATTTCTCGTTCACCTACTCGAAGCCCCGATCGTAGTACCCGCAGTCCGTGACGAGATTGAACGGGGAGTCGAACACGGTCACGAGTATCTGACCAGTGCCGTCGAGGCGTTCGACAACGAACTGGCAGTCAGTGACGTTCCACCCGAGATAGGAAGAGTGAGCCTCCATGAGCGACTTGATCCGGGAGAAAGGGAAGCATTGCGGGGAGCCGTTGAACGCGACGGGACGATCGTCACTGATGACCTCGCAGCACGCCGTCTTGCGACGGAACTGGATGTGCCGGTCACTGGATCAATAGGCCTCCTCGTCCTCGGCAACAAACGCGAGCATATCGACAGCGAAACTGCGGACGAATGGCTAGAGGTCTGGCGGGACGAACGCGGCTACTACGCCCCCGTCGAGAGCGTCACCGAACTATTAGATGAATAGAGCCGCGAACGGACGAGAACAGGACCAACGAGTTCCTTCCAGTTGTGGACCTCAACAACGCAAAAATTCGGGAGACCTGTACCGACGCGGTGTTCGAGCGCGGGCGGGACTACCGCGACGAAGGGCGCATTCAGCGAATTGAGCGGTTTGGCGACGTGGTTACAGCCGCGGTTCGAGGGACGAGTCTGTACGACGTGACCGTCGATCTAGGCGGACACACCATCGATGCGCGGTGTACGTGTCCTTACGAAGGAGCGGGCGAGTGCAAGCACGTCGTCGCGGTTATGCTGGAAGTCGTCGCCGATCCGCCCCAAGACGAGAGCGAACGCGTCGAAAGGGTCATGGAAGATGTCTCGTCCAACGACCTACGTGCGTTCGTGCGCGATGTACTCGCCGAAAACCCGGACCTGCGCGAGCAGTTCCTCGCACGGTTTGGCGACGGCGGCAAGTCGGTCAAAGCGTACCGTGACGAGGTCGAGGAGATGTTCGACCAGCACACACAGCACTATCCAGTCGTCACGGAAGCTATCGACTTCTCACACTTTTTCGAAGTAGCCGAGCAGTACCGCGATCGCGGGCGCTACCGGGGCGCTGCGACCGTCTACCGTGCGCTATTCGAGGGAATCGACGACAACCAGACCCGCATCGACGCCGCGTACGATCACTACGCCAAGGCCTTGCGGTCTGCGCTTGAAGGGTATGTCGACTGCGTGCTCGCGGCCGACCCAAGCGACAACGAATTTGAACGATTCGCCGGCGCACTCGAAGCACAGGCGATGTCCGAACCGCGAATCAACGAGGAGCAGTTCCGACGTGCGCTCGGCACCCTCGAAGATCGACGATGACGTATCCCAGCCGAGGTGAAAACGGACCGTCTACTGAGAAGGATCATTTTTGATATCGGTCCAAATACTCGATAGGGCGACGCAACGCGCTGATTCTGTCCCTGCGGCGGTACTGCGAGACACCCGTGAACGTCGCTTGTGGACCTTCGACGAATGTGCGTCCGAAACTTCAGTCGTATTCCCGAGATACTGCCTTCAAAAGCGAAAATATACCAAGAGAATGTCGTCTTGGGCTTTAGGGTAACGTGTGAGAGCCAAGGGCCGGATTTGAACCGGCGTAGGGCGGCTCTGCAGGCCGCTGCGTCTGACCGAACTCTGCCACCTTGGCGCAGCCGGATCTACCCGGTTCGAAGTCTTAAGCCTAGCGGTCTCACGAATCGGGCGACCGGGGCGACCCGACCGCCGCCTACCCTCCCGTCAGTATCAGGGAACCGGCGTGACGCGTTCCACGCGATCCAGCTCCGCGATTTCGTCGGTCAGCGCCGATTGATCGACGTCCGCCTCGTAATAAAAAACCAGGTCGAAGCTCCCCTCCCGGAGGAGCTGCTGGCACTCCCAGACGAACTCCTCGTCCTCCAGCGTCAGCCCCTGGAACTGGTTGGACGCGAAGTCGGTGTCGTCGTTGCCGGCGTACACGTACGCCTCGCCCTTCCCGGCGTGGTCGGCTATCACCTCGTGGACGTCGACCGTGAGCTCCTGCATCTCGAGGTCGGACTGCCCGTCGAGGTCGGTGTGGACGATACAGCCCGCGAGTTCGATCTCACCCGGCTCCAGGAGCGCCTTCGTCCGCTCGTACAGGTCGTGATCCAGCGCGTCGTTCATCGGCGGAGGTTCGCCACCGGCGTACAAACGGCTGACGGTTCGACGGGGAGCTTTTTGTTCCGCCCCCTCCGACCTCCCTCCGTGACGTTCAGCATCTGCGTGCGGGAACCGTACACCGACGGGGAGGGGGATCGACACCGGCAGTTCGGCGTGGGCGTCACCACGCGCCTGCCGGGAGTGGGCACGCTGTGTCCGTTCGCGTCCGAACACGGTGCCGTCGCGACACAGAGCCTGGTCAACGTCGAACTCGGCCGGAAGGGGATCGAGTACCTCGCTGACGGCCTAGCGGTCGAGGACGCGCTGGAGGCGCTTTTGAACGCCGACGAGGGGCGCGCTCAGCGGCAGCTCCACGGCGTCGACGCCGAGGGGACGTTCGCCTTCTCGGGCGAGGAGTGTCGCGACTGGTACGGCCACGAGGTCGGAGAGAACTACACCGTCGCGGGAAACCTCCTCACCGGCCCGGAGGTCGTCGAAGCGACGGCGGCGGCCTACGAGTCCGACGCGTTCGGGGAGCGCCCGCTCGCGGCCCGGCTGATCGAGGCGCTCGCGGCGGGCCACGCCGAGGGCGGTGACAAGCGGACCGACCTCCCGGTCCAGTCGGCGGCGCTGCTGGTCGAGACGACGGAAGACGTCGAAGACGAGCGGTCTCCCTCCGAAATCGACCTGCGAGTCGACGCGACCGAGACGCCGGTCGTCGACCTCCGGGAAACCTACGAGCTGACGCTCAGCGGGTGGGAGGACGCGGCGGCGAAGTACGACGACGGGGAGTGACGGGACCGACCGGGCGGGTCACACGGAGAACTCGAACAGTTCGTCGCCGACGTAGTGGATCGACTCCACGACCTTCCCGGAGTCGCCGGGCATCTCGGAGCCGTCGACCAGGGCCCGACCGATCGCGAGCACCTTCCCGTGGGTCTCCTCGGCGACGGCGACGAGGTCGCCCGCCTCGATCGCGTCGTCGACCTCGACGATCCCCGGACGCATCACGTCCGCGCCGTTCGAGACGAACGACACGGCGCCCGCGTCGACCGTGACGACCCGCCGTTCCGGGGGGAACGCGTTCGCGCCCTGCACGGTGAGGAACGGGTCGTCGTCGACGTAGACCACCGCCGGTTCGCCGTCGACGAGGACGACCTCGCGGTCGCTGTCGGTGAAGGTGACCCGTTCGAAGCGCTCCCCGTCGATCTCCACTCCGAGCCCCTCGCGGACCGCCGTCCTGATCGCGTCGACCTCGTCGCTCCGGAGGTGGTGGCGGGATTTGACGTCCATACCGGGGCAGTCGGTCCGCCGACCGATAAATCGACTGTTCTCCCCCCGCATGCGAGGGTCCGTCGGCCTTGGGCAGACTGCCGGTCGACGAGCGCCCGACGGTTGCCCGTCGACTGCACACCACGACAAGCGCTAAGTATCGGGGGGTCATGCGTGGTCGTATGTGGCGCTCCGGGGCGAACCGGGATCGTAAAACGGTCGTCTGTATCGCCTGTGGTACGTCGATCCTGCGTTCGGACGCCCGCGAGTACGACAAGGAAGGGGACCGGTGGGACCGACACGGGAAGGAGTTCGAACACCTCTGCAAGGACTGTCACGACGAGCTCTGCCACCAGCCCCGCGCCGAACTCGAGTCCCTTCTGCTGTCCATCGAGTCCGACGGGCTCTCCCGGGAGGAGTTCCTCCGCCGGTACGTCGACGCCGTCGAGGAGGAGTACGGATCGGCCGACGCGGGAGAGCGCTCCTGACGTTCGGACGGTCGGGCGCGTGGATCGGCTCTGATCGCGGGTGACGACACGCCTTTCTACCCGGTCACCCTTGTACCCGGTATGTCGAACGACGCACAGGCCGCCGCCGGGACCGCCGAGGGGCAAGGGCCCGTGAAGATCACCGAAGAGATGGCGGAGCGACTCGAGAACAAGCGCGAGGAACTGTTCGAGGAGTTCGAGATCCGCGACGAGTTCCCGCCCGAGGTCCGGCGGGAGGCGAAGGCACGGATCGAAGGGGTCGAAGACGAGATCCAAACCGAACTGGACGACCGCCGGGACCTCCGAGACCTCACGACGTGGACTACCGACCCGATCGACGCACAGGATTTCGACGACGCGCTGAGCATCGAGGAGAACGAGGAGACGTACCGGCTGTGGGTGCACATCGCCGACGTGACCCACTACGTCGACCCGGAGACGTCGATGTGGGAAGAGGCCGTCGAGCGGGGAAACACCGTCTACCTCCCGGCGTACACGATCCACATGCTGCCGGCCGTGCTCGCGGAGACGGTGTGTTCGCTGGTCCCCGAGGAGGACCGGCTGGCCCACACCGTCGAGATGGTGCTGGATCGGGAGACGCTCTCCTTCGAGTCGATAGACATCTACAAGTCGGTGATCCGGAGCGACGAGCGCCTGACGTACACCCAGTGTGAACGCCGCCTCGACGACCCCGACGCCCCGCTCCACGAGGAGAACGCGCTGGCGTACGAGCTCGCCGAACGGCTGCACGAACAGCGCAAGGAGGACGGCTCGCTCGTGTTGAACCCCCGGCGGGACCGCGCCCACACGATCATCGAGGAATGCATGCTGAAGGCGAACAAGGCCGTCACCCACGAGCTGATGTGGAACCGGGGCGTCGAGGCGATGTACCGGGTTCACCCCCAGCCCACCCCGGATCAGTGGAACGACGCGCTCGTGGAGATACAGGAGCTCGAGGGCGTTTCGATCCCGGCGGACTCGTGGGACGATCCCCGGAAGGCGGTCAACGCTGCCCTGGAGGAGGCCCCCGACCGACAGCTGAACAAGATCCAGCGCGCCGTCCTGAAGGTGATGCCCCGCGCGAAGTACATGAACGACCCGTTCGGCGGCCACCACGCGCTCAACTTCGACATCTACGGCCACTTCACCTCGCCGATCCGGCGCCTCTCCGACCTCGTGAATCACTGGATCGTCTACACGAACGACGTCCCGGAGGACCTCGTGGCGCTTTGCGACCGCGCCAGCGACAAACAGAAGGACGGGGAAACCTGCGAGCGACTCTACAAGCAGTTCCTCGAGGAGAACGGGATCGACCCGTACGCGGTCAACAACCGCGGCCTCGAGGTCGTGGAGGATCCCGACGAGGCGACGCACGGTGTCTGAGATGCTCGATTACGTCGACCTGGAGGCCGACCTCGGCGAAGAGGAACGGCTGATCCGGGACACCGCCCGGCAGTTCGTCGACGAACGAGTCCGGCCGGAGATCGCCGACCACTACGAGGCGGGGACGTTTCCGGTCGAGCTGATCCCCGAAATGGGCGATCTGGGGTTCTACGCGCCGAACCTCGACGGCTACGGGCTGGCGAACGTCAGCGAAACGTCCTACGGCCTGCTGATGCAGGAGCTCGAGGCCGGGGACTCCGGGCTGCGATCGATGGCGAGCGTGCAGGGCGCGCTCGTGATGTACCCGATCCACGCGTTCGGCAGCGAGACCCAGCGAGAGGAGTGGCTTCCGAAACTGGCGTCCGGGGAGGCGGTCGGTTGCTTCGGCCTGACCGAGCCGGAACACGGCTCGAACCCCTCCGGCATGGAGACGCGCGCCAGGGCGGACGGCGACGGGTACGTCATCGACGGGAGCAAGACGTGGATCACCAACTCCCCCATCGCGGACGTGGCGGTCGTGTGGGCCCGCGAGACGACCGCCGAGGGCTCGCCCGTCCGGGGCTTCCTCGTCGAAACCGACCGCGACGGCGTGACCACCAACGAGATCGACGGGAAACTCTCGCTTCGCGCCTCGATCACCGGGGAGATCGGCCTCCAGGGCGTCAGGGTTCCCGTGGAGAACCGGCTCCCCGACGCCGACGGGATGGGCGCGCCGCTGTCGTGTCTTACGCAGGCCCGCTACGGGATCGCGTGGGGCGCGGTCGGTGCAGCGCGGGACTGCTTCGAGACCGCCCGGGAGTACGCGCTGGATCGCGAGCAGTTCGGCGGCCCGATCGCCCGGTTCCAGCTCCAGCAGGGAAAACTCGCGGAGATGGCCACCGAGATCACTACCGCCCAGCTGCTCGCCCACCGGCTCGCGGAGCTGAAGGAGCGGGGCGACCTCCGCCCCCAGCAGGTGTCGATGGCGAAACGCAACAACGTCAGGATGGCCCGCGATCAGGCCCGGGTCGCCCGCGAGATGCTCGGCGGCAACGGGATCACCACAGACTACCCGCCGATGCGGCACATGCAGAACATGGAGACCGTCTACACCTACGAGGGCACCCACGACATCCACACCCTGATTCTGGGACACGACCTCACCGGCATCGCCGCCTTCGAGTGAGTCGTCGTCCGGGATCGCTATCGAACGGGGATCGGCCGACTCAGTCGTCGCGTTCCCCTTCGGCGTCGGGGTACGGGATCTCTATTTGCCGCCCGTCGTCGGGGACGAACGCGTTCTCGAAGACGGCCGTCGCCTCCCGCTCGATCGGGGACGCGTCGACGGCGTACCGCGAGGAGATGTGCACCAGCGCGAGGCGCTTCGCGTTTGCCCGGTCGGCGATCCGGGCCGCCTCCCGACCCGTCGAGTGGGCCGTCTCGCGGGCGCGGTCGGCGTAGTCGTCGGCGAAGGTCGCGTCGTGCACCAGCAGGTCGGCGTTCTCGGCCGCCTCCACGGTCTCTTCGACCGGTCGGGTGTCCCCGGTGTAGACGAACCGCCGCCCCGGCCGGGGATCGCCCACCACCTGCTCGGGGTGGATGACCCGACCGTCGTCGAGTTCGACGGTCTCGCCCTCGTGGAGCCGACCGTAGACGGGCCCCGGCGGAATCTCCAGTTCCTCCTCCGCCTTCTCCCGGTCGAACCTCCCCGGACGGTCGTCCTCGACGAGCACGTACCCCTGCGCTCGGGTTCGGTGGTTCGTCCGGAAGGCGCGCACCTCGTACTCCTCCGCGCGCAGCGCGACGTTCCCCGGGGCGACCTCGTTGACGCGGATCGGGAACCCGGCCTCGTGACCGCCGGCCCGCAGCAGCGACTTCACGTGATTTCGGGTGCCGGGCGGACAGTGGATCGACAGCGCCTCGGTCCGGTCGTTGAAGTCCCACGTCTGGACGAGCCCCGGCAGCCCGAGCACGTGATCGCCGTGGAGGTGGGTGAGAAAGACGTGGGAGATCCCGAACCCGGTTCCGAAGCGCATCATCTGCCGCTGCGTGCCCTCGCCGCAGTCGAACAGCAGCCGGTCGCCCTCGCGGTTCGCGAGCAGCGCGCTGGGGCCCCGTTCGGTCGTCGGGACGGCTCCCCCGGTCCCGAGGAACGTCACGCGGAAGGACATGGACGTGCGTGGGTTGCCCGCTTTTAAACCGGTGTCGAATGCCGCCGACGGTCGGACCGACCGATTCATGTCCGTCGGTCGGCAAGCCACCGGTGATGGACGGCCCGCTGTGGACCGAACGCCACGCCCCGACGCTCGAGGAGCTGCCGCAGGCCGACGCCCGGGACAGGCTCCTGCGGGCGGTCGACGAACCCATGAACCTGATCGTGCAGGGATCCCGGGGGGTCGGCAAGACCGCGGCGGTGCGGGCGCTGGCCCGCCGGACGCACGAGGACGCCGAGGCCGACCTCGTCGAGATCAACGTCGCCGACTTCTTCTCCCGGAGCAAAACGGAGATCCGCGAGGACCCGCGGTTCGCCACCTTCCTCGCGGGGCGCTCCCGGATGGCAAAGCGGGACATGATAAACCGGGTGCTCAAGGAGTCGGCGGGCTACGCCCCCGTCTCCGGCTCGTTCAAGACGATCCTGCTCGACAACGCCGAGGAGATCCGCGAGGACTTCCAGCAGGCGCTCCGGCGGGTGATGGAAAAACACCACCGCACCACGCAGTTCGTGATCACCACCCGGCAGCCCACGAAACTCATCCCGCCGATCCGCTCGCGGTGTTTCCCGATCCGGTTGCGCGCGCCCACGACAGACGAGACGATGGAGGTTCTCGCCCGGATCTGCGAGGCGGAGGACGTCCCGCACGACGACGACGGCCTGGAGTTCGTCGCGAGCGCGGCCGGGGGAGACCTCCGACGTGCGGTGCTGAGCGCCCAGGCGACCGCCGTCGCCGAGGGGGAGGTGACCATGGGTGCCGCCTACGAGACGCTCGGCGCTGTCGGCGACGACGAGGCGATCCGGGAGGCGCTGTCGGCCGCCCGGGAGGGTGACCTGGCCGGGGCGCGATCGACGCTCGACGACCTGCTCGACGAGGGCTACGGCGGGCAGGAACTGCTCCGGGAGCTGCTGCGAGTGGCCCGGGCGGGGTCGAACTGCAGCGGCCGGGATCTGGCCCGGCTCCACCGGCTCGCCGGCGACGTCGACCGGGACATCGCCGCGGGGACCGACGACCTGGTCCACCTGACCCACCTGCTTGCGGCCTGGAGCCGGGGCCGGGAGACCACGGCTCCGCCCCCGATCCGCGGGGGCGGGACCGGGAGCCGGGGCGAGGCAGGCTCCGGAGGGCGGTGAGAGTGCTCCCCGACCGGATCCACCGCGTCGCGGTCGCGCCCGGGGCGTGGCGGTACGCGGTCCCGCTTTTCGCCTTGGGCGTCCTCCTCCCGGCCGCGCCTGCCGTGGCGCTCGCCGGGCTCTTCGGGGGGGTGTTCGTGCTGTGGTTTCACCGTGATCCCCCCCGTCACCCGCCCGACTCGGGGATCGTCTCTCCCGCCGACGGTCGGGTGTCAGTGGTCCGGACGGAGGGCGACCGCGTCCGCGTGGGGGTGTTTCTCGACGTCACCGACGTTCACGTCTGCCGGGCGCCGGCCGACGGCGTCGTCGACTCGGTCGACCACCGACCGGGCGCCCACCGCCCCGCGTTTTCCAAGGAGTCGGACCGAAACGAGCGTGTCGACGTCGACTGTGGCGACTACGAGGTGAGCCTCATTGCGGGCGCGTTCGCCCGCCGAATCCACCCCTACGTCGCGCCCGGAGACGAGCTCCGGCGGGGCGAACGCGTCGGGCACGTCTCCTTCGGGTCGCGCGCCGACGTGTTGCTTCCGCCGGACGTCGACCGGGCGGAGCTTCGCGTCCAGCGCGGGGAACGGGTCCGGGCCGGCGAGACGGTGATCGCTCCGCCGGCGAGACGGTGATCGCTCCGCCGGCGTCGACGGCCGATCGCTGCCGCGTGACCAACGTCAGCTACTGGGAAGTCGATCAATCTTTATGTTCGAACTACGCGCACTCGAACATACCGCCATGGATTCGGAAACGCTGCAGTCGAAGCTCGAGGAGAACGGCGAACTGATGGTGAAAGTCGAGGAGTTCGAGACGCCGCTGGAACTGCACCTCCACGACACCGCCTTCGAGGGCGAGCGCGTGACCCTCGAACTCTCGGACGGCGAACTCACGTTCGACACCGACGAGGTTACGGGGTACTGGAAGCACCACCACAGCCTCGCCGACTACATGCTCGAATGACATCCTCCCCGTCGTGAACGACGGGGTTTCCTCCGTGGGAGTCTCAGC
>JAZKTH010000098.1:0-9712 GCA_036625675.1 Haloferacaceae archaeon | reverse complement strand
CGACGCGATCACTGTCCCGGTAGTGTACGACCTCGAGACGGGCGAGGGTCGGGAGTTCACCTTTCCCGAAGGGGTGGCGGAGTTCGGCGTCGGCGGTTCGCCGGTACTGGACGACGACCGGGTGATCCTCACGCACACGACCCCCACGACGCGGCCCTCCCTGCTGGCGTACGACCTCTCTGCCGACGAGTACGGGACGTTGATCGAGGCCGAACACGGGCCGTTCGAACCCGACGACTTCGCCGACGCCGAGTACTTTACCGTCGACTCGGACGGCGTCCCGGAGACGTCCCAGGCGGCGGTCGAACACGAGCCGTACGAGGAGCTCGAGATCGGCGCGCTGTTTTACGATTCGGGTGCCCGGCCGTCGCCGCTCGTCGTCAATCCCCATGGAGGGCCGCGTGGACGAAACGCGCAGCGGTTCGACCTGTACACGCAGGTGCTCGCCGCCAGGGGCTTTTCGGTCCTGCAGGTGAACTACCGGGGCTCGACCGGCCGGGGTCGGGAGTTCGTCCGCGCGCTCCACGACGACTGGGGCGGCGCCGAGCAGGGCGACGTCGCGACCGCCGCCGAGCACGTCATCGCGGAACGAGACTGGATCGACGACGACCGGGTGGTCGTCTTCGGGGGCTCTTACGGCGGCTACTCGGCGTACTGGCAGCTCGTGCAGTATCCCGAGCTGTACGACGCCGGGGTCGCGTGGATCGGCCTCACCGACCTCGAGGACATGTTCGAGAACACGATGCCTCACTACCGGAGCGAGCTGATGGAGACGTATCTCGGGACGCCCGGCAAGAACCCGGAGCTGTACCGCGAACGGTCCCCGGTGACCCACGTCGAGAACGTCTCGGCGCCGCTTTTGATTCTCCACGGCGCCAACGACCGCCGGGTTCCGGTTTCCCAGGCCCGGATCTTCCGGGAGGCGCTCGAGGACGCCGGCTTCGAGGAGGGGACGGACGGCGACTTCGAGTACCGCGAACTCGGCGAGGAGGGCCACGCCTCGTCCGACCGCCGACAGAAGCTCCGGATGTTCCGGCTGCTCGACGGGTTTCTGGATCGGCGCGTCGGCACCGGGGCGGCAGACGCGACCGCCGGGGTCGACGACTGACCGGAGCGTCCCGATACGACGCCGACAGGGTCCTTTCGGCCGATCGAGCCCCGACGCGACCGTTCCTCGACCCCCCGTTCGATCGCGAACAGTTATCCATCCGGTGGGCTAACGTCCCGTCCATGTACGACGACGTGCTGATCCCGACGGACGGAAGCGAGACGGCATCCGAGGCGGTCGCACACGCGCTCCCGATCGCCGCCGACAACGACGCGACGGTGCACGCGCTGTACGTCGTGGACTCCCGGGTCACGGCGGCGGCCGACAGGGACGTCCGCGGGGAGGTCGAGTCGTCCCTGGAGGCGGAAGGCCGGGACGCGGTCGAGGCCGTGGCCGAGCGGGCGACCGAGGCCGGACTCGAGGCGGTCACCTCGATCCGCAACGCGACGCCGTGGCGGGGGGTCCTCGATTACACCTCCGAGGCCGGGATCGACCTGGTGGTGATCGGCAGTCACGGCAAGAGTCCGCGCGAGAAGATCGTCTCGCTCGGGAGCGTCTCCGAGCGGGTGGTCGACGGGGCCGAGGTCCCCGTACTCGTGGTCCGGGCGTCCGACGAGTAGTGCGGTCGGAAACCACGCGGCCGCCGAACGACGGTATAAGTACCTGGAATCCGTCAGCCAACCCGTGACCGAACAGCGCTATTTGGGGGACTCGACGGTACGGACGTTCGAAGCGACCGTCGAGCGCGCCCTCGACGACCGGGTCGTCCTCGACGGCACGCACTTCTATCCGACCGGCGGCGGACAGCCCAACGACACCGGCCGCCTCGAAGCCGACGGCGGCGCGTGGCGCGTCGTCGACGTCCGGAAGAAGGACACGATCTACCACACCCTCGAGCCGAGCGACGGCGCCGACCGCCCGACGCCGCCGGAGGGTGCTACCGTCACTGCCCACGTCGACTGGGAGCGCCGGCACGCACACATGCGGTACCACACGGCGCAGCATCTGCTGTCGGCGCTGCTGCTGGCGGAGTTCGACGCCGCCACCACGGGAAATCAGCTGTATCACGACCGCGCCCACCTCGACTGCGCGTACGACCGGTTCGACGACGGGGACCTCGCGTCGATCCAGCGCCGGCTGAACGACCTCGTCGCGGAGGATCGCCCCGTGCGGTGGTACACGATGGACCGCGAGCGGGCGGAGGCGACGCTCGACACCGACCGGACGCGGATCGACCTCCTCCCGGACTCCATCCGGGAGCTGCGGATCGTCGAGGTGGGCGGGGCCGGCGAGGACGCCCCCGGCGGCCAGGTCGCGGAGCCGCCCGGCGCTGCGGGGGCGGAACCGTACGACAGAACCGCCTGCGCGGGGACGCACGTCGAGAACACCGCCGAGATCGGCCAGGTCGTCGTCACCGGCCGGGAAACCAAGGGGAGCCAGGAGGAACGGGTCCGTTTCGCGCTCGCCGAGCATCTCGACCGCGAGGGGGACGCGACCGCCGACCGGCCGGGGGCGCCGTGAACGTCGAACGGGTCCTCCCGAGGGACGCCATCCCGAGCGTCGACGACCCCGAGTTCGTCCCCGTCGACGCTCCGGAGCGGGTCGACCCGGACCCCGGGGACGTGATCGTCGTCGATCCGGACTCGCTTCCCGGCGCCGGTCGAGCCGACGACGCCGTTCGTGCCGGCGACGCAGCCGCGAAAGCCTACCCGGTCAGGTACCTCCACTTCCACGAGATCGTCAACGACGCCCTCGCCGGCGTACCGGTCGCGGTGACGTGGTGTCCCCTCTGCGGGAGCGCGGTCGTGTACGAGAGCCGGGTCGAGGTCGACGGCGGGCAGCGCACCCTCGAGTTCGGGGTCTCCGGAAAGCTGGCGGACGACGACCTGGTGATGTACGATCGGGAGACGGAATCCGAGTGGAAGCAGTCGCTTGGGCGGGCCATCGCCGGCCCGCTCGAGGGGACGAAACTCGCCGTGCTTCCCGCCTCGATGGTCGCGTTCGAGGCGTTCCGGTCGGAGTACCCCGACGGGGTCGTCATGGCGCCGCCCGGCGGTGCGTCGGAGGCCGCAAGCGACGGCGACGATCCCGCCCCGATCGACTACGACGACGCGCCGTACGAGGCGTACTTTCGGGGGGAGGGCTTCGGGCTGGGCGCCCACCGCGGAACCGGCGGGCGCGAGTGGGACCGTGACGATTTCGCTCCGAAGGCGGTCGTCCTGGGGATCGAGCGCGCCGACGACGCCCTGGGGTTCCCGCTCCCGGTCGTGAAGCGTCGGGGCGGCGTCGCGACTGCGACCGTCGGCGGGCTCGACGTCGTCGTCTTCGCGGCCGACGGCGAGCTCTACGCCTACGAGGATCCGGGCTTCGACTGGCGGCGCGCGCGCGGCGGCTTCCGGGGGGACGACGCGCTTTACGACCCGGCGACCGGGAGGCCGATCGACGCGCCGGCCGCCCACACCGGGGAATCCGGGGCTGCCGGTGCCGAACCCCTTACTCGCGTCCCGTCCCGACGGCTGTTCGCGTTCGCCTGGCAGGACGACCACGGTCCCGGCGCGTTCCTCTCGTAGTATCGGCGGGCTTATCAGATCTCTCGGTATATCGGTGGACGTGCCGGCAGACTTGCTGATCTCCCTCGAGACGCTGCTCCTCCTGGCGGGGGTCGTTCTCCTGTGGAAGGGGGCGGACCTGCTCGTCGACGGCGCCGGAACGCTCGCGCTCGGGTTCGGCCTCCGCCGGGCGACCGTCGGCGTCACGGTGGTGGCGTTCGCGACCACCGCCCCGGAGTTGTTCGTCAGCCTCGTCGGCGTCGTCGCCGCCTCGACCGACATCGGGCTGGGCGCCGTGCTCGGGTCCAACATCGCCAACATCGGCCTCGTGCTCGGGCTGTCCGCGCTCGTCCGGCCGCTCCCGGTTTCCGGGACGGTGCTCCGTCGCCACGTCCCGTTCATGGTGCTTGCGGCGCTTTTGCTCGTCGTCCTGGGCGCGGACGGGCACCTCGGACGCCCCGCGGGGCTTGTCATGCTCGCGGTGCTCTCGGGGTTCTCCTACTACATCGCCCGGCGCGTGAAGGGGGGCGAGGCGCTGTCGCCGGACGCGTTGCCCGAACAGCCGAAACCGACGCTTCGCGACTGGGGGGTCGTCGTCCTCGGGCTGGTGTTGCTTTTGATCGGATCCCGGTGGCTCATCGACGGCGGGCGGGGACTCCTCACCGCGATGGGCTTCAGCGACCTGTTCGTCGGTCTGACCGTGCTCGCGCTCGGGACGTCGCTGCCGGAGCTCGCCGCGTCGCTGGTGTCCGCCTACCGCGACGAGGCCGGATTCAGCGTCGGGAACGTCGTGGGCTCGAACATCTACAACGTCCTCGCAGTCATCGGGATCCTGGCGATCATCTCGCCGGTCAGGATCTCGCCGGGCGTGATGGGCTTCGAGTTCCCCGCGCTCCTGGCGTTCACGTTCTTCCTCGTGGCGATCATGTGGCGCGGCAACCGGCTCTCCAGGCTGGACGGAGCCGCCTTGTTGGCGGGTTACGTCGCGTTCGTGTGGCTGTTGTTGCCCTGAACGTCCGCCCGAAACGACGGGTATTCAACGGCGGACGCCCCACTGGCCGTCGTGATCGGAATCGTCGTCAGCCGGGCCGACCGCGCGTCGGAACACGTCGGCGAGCAGCTGCTCGCGATCGACGACTGGGAGCGTCTGACCGACGGCTCCCGTCCCGACGCCGAGGGCGGCGGGACCTACTACCGCCGCGCGGGGTTCGAACTGCGAACGTTCGAGGAACTGCACATCGACATGACCGACCCCGCGCCGGCGTTCGGGACGGGCGAGGGAGCCGTCGACGACCCCGGCAATCCCGCCGGTATCGACGCGCTCGCGTTCGTCTCCCGCCATTCGGGGGAGACGGGACCCCTGTTGACCGCCCACTTCACCGGCAACTTCGGGCCCGCGGAGTTCGGCGGCGAGGACGGCGACTTCGCCCGTGCTGCGCCCGCACTACAGAAGCGGCTGCTCGGGGCCTTCGGCGAGCACGCCCCCGACGGATACGACGTCGGCGTCGAGTGCACCCACCACGGCCCCACCGCGATCGACCTCCCGTCGCTTTTCGTCGAACTGGGGAGCGGCGAGGAGGAGTGGGACGATCCGGCCGGCGCACAGGCGGTCGCGCGGGCGGTGCTGGCACTCGGCGACGGTGTGAGTGAACCGGACCTCGTGGGCGCCGACGGGCACCCGCGGCACCTCGTCGGCTTCGGCGGCGGCCACTACGCCCCGCGGTACGAGCGGATCGTCCGGGAGACCGGCTGGGCGGTGGGCCACGTCGGCTCCGACTGGCAGCTCGAGGCCATGGGCGACCCCGCCGACAACCGGGCGGTCCTCGAGGCGGCCTTCGCGGCGAGCCGGGCCGAACACGCCGTGATCGAGGGGACGAAGCCGGAGCTTTCGGCGGCGATCGAGCGGCTCGGCTACCGCGTCGTCACCGAAACGTGGGTCCGGGAGGTCGGCGACCGGCCGCTCGCGCTCGTCGATCGGCTCGAGTCCGAGCTCTCGACGGTCGAAGGGGGGCTCCGGTTCGGAACGGTGCGCCCCGGACCGGAAGCACCTCGCGACGATCAGTCGCTCGAAATCGCGCCCCTCCCGTCGGACCTGCTCGTCGAGGCGCAGGGGATCGACCCCGACGCCGCACGCGAGGCCGTCGAGGCCCACGCCGTCGCCTTCGAGACCGAGCAGGCCGGCACCCGGGCGGCGGGACGGGGCGCGTTCCTCGGCGACGGGGACGACCCCGCCGGCGCTCCCGACGGCGACGCACGGATCGCGCTCGTCGACGCGCTCGCGGACGTCCTCCGGCAGGAGTACGAGGAGGTCTCACGGGAGAACGGCGTCGTCGTCGCCCGGACCGAGGGGTTCGACCCCGAACTGGCGAGGGCGCGTGGCGTTCCGGAAGGGCCGGCGTTCGGGGTGCTGGCGGCCGGCGACCCCGTCACCGTCGGCGGCGAGACGATCGACCCCGCCGAGGTCACTGCAGAGCGTGTGGAGCGGTTCCCGGTCGACCAGGGGTGAGGCGTTCGACGGCCGTGCGTTCGGGGAATCAGTCCGCGGCGATCGGTTCCGGCGGGTCGCCGGGTAACTCGTCGCGGTCGTGCGGCGCCTCGAAGTCGATCTCGGGCCCGCGGGCGACGATCCCCGAAGGGGTCACGTCCGGGTGGGTCGTGTAGTAGTGCTCCTTGATGTGATCCATCCGGACCGTCTGCTGGACCCCCGGCGTCTGGTACACGTCCCTGAGGTACGGCCAGAGGTTCTCGTACTCGTGGACGTGCTGGACGTTGCACATGAAGTGGGTGTGATACACGTGATCGAACCTCACCAGCGTGGTGAACATACACAGGTCGGCCTCGGTGAGCCGGTCGCCCGCGAGGTATCGCCGGTCGGCGAGGTGGTCGTCCCAGCGATCGAGAGCGTCGAACAAGTCGTCGATCGCCTCGTCGTAGGGTTCCTGCTCGGTGGCGAACCCGGCCCGGTAGACGCCGTTGTTGATCGGCTCGTAGATCTCGGTGATGATCCGGTCGATCTCCTCGCGCCGGTCGACGGGGGCCAGGTCGACCCCGTTCCCCAGGTCGGCGAAGGCCGTAGTGAGCTGGCGGAGGATCTCCCTGGACTCGTTGTTGACGATCGTCCCCTCCTCGGCGTCCCACAGCACCGGGACGGTCACCCGGCCAGTCACGTCGGGGTCGGCACGGACGTACAGCTCCCGGAGGAACGAGGACTCGTAGAGCTCGTCGGGGGTACAGCCGTCCTTCCCGGGCGTGAACTGCCAGCCGTCGTCGCCGCGCCAGGGATCCACGACCGACACGCCGATCGCGTCCTCGAGGCCGAGCAGCGACCGGGCGAGAAGCGTCCGGTGGGCCCACGGACAGGCGTAGGAGACGTACAGGTGATACCGGCCCACCTCCGGCTGGAACCGGTCAACCGGGTCCGCGTCGACGTGTGCCGGGACGTCGCTGCCCGCGACCCAGTCGCGGAACGTCGTCTGCTGGCGCCGGAACGCGCCCCCCTCGTCGGTCAGTCGATAGTCGGTCCGCCACTCCCCGTCCACGAGTCGATTCATTCCTCGACGGATAGGGGTCAGCGCTACAAAAGGCTTCAGCGGTCGTGCGCCGAAGGCTGGACTTTTTACCCAGTACCGCCGAAGCCACGCCATGGATCAGACGGGGCTTTCCGACTTCTCTCCGGACGCCGAGGAGGCGTCCTCTCCTTCGGGGGACGGTTCGTCGGCCGAGGGGGACCGACCGGACGCCGAGGCGATGGCCGTCGCCGGGAACGGCGACACCCACGTGGGCGACGTCGTCGACCTCGAGGAGGCGCGGTTCCCCGATAGCGAGGGGACCCTCGAACTCCTGGTGACGCAGATCGACTACACCGTCGAGCGCGACGGGCGCGACGAGTACCCGGTCGTCCACGTCTTCGGGCGCACCGCCGACAACGAGGCCGAACACGTCCGAGTGTTGGGCGTCGGGCCGTACTTCTACGTCCCGACCGACGAGATCCACGGGGACCTCGTGGAGTCGTACGACGTGGTCGTCGCCACCCGCGAGACCGACCGCGAGGGGGAGCCGTTCGAGGGCATCCGCGGGGAGCCGCTGACGAAGGTGATCACGCAGACGCCACGGGACGTCGGCAACATCCGCGACGACTTCGAGACCACGTTCGAGGCCGACATCCTCTTTCCCAACCGCTTTCTGATCGACAACGGGATCTCGGGGGGGATCCGGGTGGAGGAGCGCCGGCTCGAGGACGGCCGCCTCCAGGTCCACGAGGGGCACCTCGAGCCCGCCGAGGTCGACGCCGACCTCCGGGTACACATGATGGACATCGAGGTGGACGACCGCTCGGGCTTCCCCGAGGACGGCGAGGAGCCCATCATCTGTCTGACGAGCCACGACTCCTACCGCGACGAGTACGTCGCCTGGCTGTTCGACGCACCCGACGGCGACGCCCCCCTGCCGACCGAGCTGGACGGCTACGAGCCCCTTCGTGGGGACGTCGACGTCCGGGTCGAGACGTTCGACGACGAGGCCGCGATGCTGGACGCGTACCTCGAGTACGTCTCCGAGACCGACCCGTGTCTCCTGTCGGGCTGGAATCTCGACGACTTCGACGCCCCCTACCTCCTCGACCGGCTCGAACGCCTGGACCCACACACCGACCGGGACCTCTCGATCGAGCGGCTCTCCCGGATCGACGAGGTGTGGCGCTCGGGCTGGGGCGGCCCCGACATCAAGGGACGGGTCGTCTTCGACCTGCTGTACGCCTACAAGCGCACGCAGTTCACGGAGCTGGAGTCCTACCGGCTCGACGCGGTCGGCGAACTCGAACTCGACGTCGGCAAGGAGCGGTACCCCGGCGACATCGGCGACCTCTGGGAGGACGATCCCGAGCGGCTGCTGGAGTACAACCTGCGCGACGTGGAACTGTGCGTCGAAATCGATCGCAAGCAGGACGTGATCGCCTTCTGGGACGAGGCGCGCAAGGTGGTCGGCTGCAAGCTGGAGGACGCCCCCACCCCCGGCGACGCTGTCGACATGTACGTCCTCCACAAGGCGTACGGCACGTTCGCGCTCCCCTCGAAGGGACAACAGGAGAGCGAGGACTTCGAGGGCGGGGCCGTCTTCGAGCCCGTGACCGGGGTCAGGGAGATGGTAACGGTACTAGATTTGAAAAGCTTGTACCCAATGTGCATGATAACAATTAATGCGGGGCCGGAGACGAAGGTCGATCCCGACGCGTACGACGGGGAGACGTACGTCGCGCCCAACGGGACTCACTTCCGGAAGGAGCCGGACGGGATGATGCGCGAGATGATCGACGAGCTGCTGGTCGAGCGCGAGGAGAAGAAAGCCCTGCGGAACGAGCACGACCCCGACAGCGAGGCCTACGAGCAGTACGACCGGCAGCAGGGAGCTGTCAAGGTTATTATGAACTGCTTCACGCCGGACACGGAGGTCCTGACGCCGGCGGGGATTCGGGGGATCACCGACCTCGACGTCGGGGACGAGGTGTACTCGCTCGATCCCGACACCCTCGAGATGGAGGTCAAGGAGGTCGAGGAGACCCACGAGTATCCCGACTATCGGGGGGAGCTCGTCGACATCGAGACCGAGAAGACCGACTTCCGTGTGACGCCGAACCACCGGATGCTCGTCCGGAAGAACGAGACGAACGGGATTTCCGAGGAGGAATACCGGTTCGTCGAAGCCGGACACCTCGATCGCGCCACGAACTACGAACTCCCCCACGACTGGTCCGGACCGGACGGTGAACGCATCGAACGAGTCGATCTCACGGAGCTCGTCGACAGGGAGTACGAGATGTGGGTCCGGCCGGAGGTCCACGGCCACACGTTCACCGCCAATCTCGGCTGGACGCCCCGACGGGTTCCGAAAGCCGACGTGGGCGAGACTGGATACGTGTTCGACGCCGACCAGTTCGAAGACGACCGTGCGTACGTCGAGTCCGTCTGCGAGTACAGCTACGTCCACGCCGAATCCGGTCGGAAGTGGATCCCGCGGACGTACGACGGCGACGACTTCCTCGAACTGCTCGCGTGGTACGTCACCGAGGGGAACGTGTACACGAGCACGGAGAAGGTCTTCGGCGACGCCGTCCGGGGTT
>JAZKTH010000097.1:0-9771 GCA_036625675.1 Haloferacaceae archaeon | reverse complement strand
CGCGGCCTCGGTCGGCGTCGCCGCGGCGTCCGCCCCGGCCATCGAGAACTCGCGGTGGACCGGCGACACCCGGCCGTCGGAGGCGTCGACGACGGTGGCCTCGACGATCTCCGCGCCCACCTCGCCGGCGATGAGGTCGGCCTCCTCCCGGGCGCTCTCGATCGCCTGCCGGAGCGCATCCTCCCGGAGGTCGGCACGCGTCTCCTCCGACAGCGTGAACGTCACCCGGCCGACCTCGTCGGCGCCGGCGTCGACCGCGACGTCGATCACCTCGCCGACCGCCTCCACGTCGCGAACCTTCACTTCGAAGGTGTGAGAGCCCTGGTAGTAGGTGTACTCCTCCCTCGCCTCGGGGTCGTCGGGCCGGACGCCGTCCTCCTCCATCGCGCGCCGGTCGATCCGGTCGCGGACCCAGTAGCGCTGGGTCGTGACGTCGTCCTCGTCGATGCCGTACTCGGTCAGGGCGGCGATCAGCTCCTCCGCGCCCTCCGAGATCTGGTTTCGGGCCTCGCCCGCCGTCTCGGCCCGGGCCTCGACGCCGACCCGGAGCAGCGCCAGGTCCGGTTCGGCCTCGACCTCGCCGGTGCCGGTGACGACGACCGACCGCCGGGTGCCGTCGCCCTCGGTGACCTGCTCGACCGACGCGGAGCCGGAGCCGTCGTCGGTCCCGCCGTCGTCGCCGTCGTCGGCGCTGCCGCCGACGCAACCCGCCAGTCCGATCGCCGCTACGGTACCGCCTGCCGCGAGCAGTTCTCTGCGTCTCATGCTCGTTCGTGAGAGCGGAGATACACTTAACGTAGCGATGGCACAAAGAGGCGTTTGAGATACCTGCCGAGTCGATCGCGGGATGCGCGGGCAGGGGACGCTGGACCGGCGGTTCCGGGCTGTCGGATGGAAAGGTATAGGGCGCAGACGGCAGGACGTGGATACAAGCGATCACCATGTCCGAACAGGGATACGACCACACGGCGGTCGAGCGACGGTGGCAGGAGACCTGGGACGAGGCCGACGCGTATCGGCTCCCCGACGACGCGTCGGACCCGACCTACGTGCTGGGAATGTACCCGTACCCGTCGGGGAAACTCCACATGGGACACGTCCGGAACTACACGATCACGGACGCGTACGCCAGGTTCCGGCGGATGCGCGGCGACGACGTGCTCCACCCGATGGGGTGGGACGCGTTCGGCCTCCCGGCCGAAAACGCCGCCAAGGAACGGGACACCAACCCCCGCGACTGGACGTTCGACTGCATCGAGACGATGCGGGAGCAGATGAACGCCATGGGCTTTGGCTACGACTGGGACCGGGAGATCACCACCTGTACCCCCGAGTACTACCGGTGGAACCAGTGGCTGTTCCGCCGGTTCCACGAGGAGGGGCTGGTGGAGCGCCGCGACGCCGACGTGAACTGGTGCCCCTCCTGCGAGACGGTGCTGGCCGACGAGCAGGTGGAGGGCGACGAGGAGCTGTGCTGGCGGTGCGACACCCCGGTCGAGCAGCGCGAGCTGGCCCAGTGGTTCCTCCGGATCACCGAGTACGCCGACGAGCTGATCGACTACATCGACGAGCTCGAGGGGTGGCCCGACTCGGTCCGGGAGATGCAGCGCAACTGGATCGGCCGCCAGGGAGGGACCCGGCTGCCGTTCGAGATCTCCGGGTCGGGAGACGGCGATGGCGACGACGGCGGCGATGGCGACGGCGGCGGCGGCCGGGAGTACGGCACCGTCGAGGCGTTCACCACCCGGGCGGACACCGTCTTCGGCGCGACGTTCTTCGCGCTCGCGCCCGACCACCCGATCAGCGAGGAGCTGGCCGAGGCCGACGGGGACGTCCACGAGTTCCTCCACCACGAGGCCGACCCCGACGGCGACGAGCCCAACGGCGTCCGGACGGACCTGACCGCCACCAACCCCGTCACCGGGGAGGAGCTGCCGGTGTACGTCGCCGACTTCGTCCTGTCGGACGTGGGCACCGGCGCGCTGATGGGCGTCCCCGGCCACGACGACCGGGACCACGTCTTCGCCTCGAAGATGGGGCTCCCGATCGAGCCGGTGATCGCCCTCGAACCCGACGACTGGGACGGCGAAACCGTCCCCGACGCGCCCGACGTGAGCGACGCGGCGTTCACGGAGGACGGGGTCCTCGTCAACTCGGGGGAGTACACCGGCCTCGACAGCGAGACGGCCCGCGAGGAGATCACCGCCGACACGCCCGGCGCGGAGGCGACGACCCAGTACCGGCTGCGCGACTGGGGCATCTCCCGCCAGCGCTACTGGGGAACGCCGATCCCGGTCGTCCACTGCGAGGAGTGTGGCCCGGTGCTGGTGCCCGAGGAGGAGCTGCCGGTCGAGCTGCCCGAGTTCGTCAACACCACCGGCAACCCGCTGGACGCCGCCGACGAGTGGAAGGAGACGACCTGCCCCGAGTGCGGCGGGGAGGCGGTCCGGGAGACGGACACGATGGACACGTTCGTCGACTCCTCGTGGTACTTCCTGCGGTACGTCTCCCCCGACCTCGAGGCGGCGCCGTTCGACCGCGAGCGGGCCAACGACTGGATGCCGGTCGACCAGTACGTCGGCGGGATCGAACACGCAGTGATGCACCTCCTCTATTCGCGGTTCTTCACCAAGGTGCTGGCCGACCACGAGGGGCTCGAGCACCGCGAGCCGTTCACCAACCTGCTCGCGCAGGGGATGGTCCAGCTGGAGGGGAGCAAGATGTCCAAGTCGAAGGGGAACGTCGTCTCCCCCCAGCGCATCGTCGAGGAGTACGGCGCCGACACCGCCCGGCTGTTCATGATGCAGGCGGCCCAGCCCGAGCGCGACTTCGACTGGAGCGAGGAGGGCGTGCGGTCGACCTACCGGTTCCTCGCCCGGCTCAAGGAGGACGTCGAGTCGTTCGTCGCCGAACGTCCGGCCGGGGAGCGCGACGTGGTCGCGGCGTACGTCGAAGGCGAGATCGACGCGACCGTCGCGAACGCGACCGACGACTACGGGACGCTGACGTTCAACACCGCCCTGCGCGAGGCCCAGGAACTGGTGCGGACGCTGCGGAGCTACCGCGAATACGCCGAGGAGCGCGGGGCGGAACCGCACGCGCCGACGCTGGAGCGCGGACTGCTGGCCTCGATAACGCTGCTCGCGCCCGTCGCGCCCCACCTCACGGAGGAGCTGTACGACGAACTCGGCGGGGAGAGGCTGCTGGTCGACGCGGACTGGCCCGAACCCGGGGGCGACGTCGAGAAGGCCGACGAGCGCCGCCAGCTGGTGGAGAACACCCGCGAGGACGTCCGCCAGATCGTCGACGTCGCCGGGATCGAGGAGCCCGAGCGGATCGACGTCGCGGTGACCCCCGACTGGAAGTTCCGGGCGCTGGAGATCGCCGTCGAGAGCGACGCCGACGACCTGATTCCCGAGCTGATGAGCGACCCGGAGATCCGGGAACGCGGCGACGACGCCGCCAACTACGGCAAGGAGCTGGACGCCGAGCGGGAGGCGCTCGCGCTCTCGCTGCCGCCGGAACGGGAGTACGAGGCGCTCCAGGAGGCGGCGTGGCTCCTCGAACGGGAGTTCGACGCCCCGGTGCGCGTGCTCCGGGCCGACGAGGCCGACGACGACCTCGCCCGGAAGGCCGAGCCCGGCCGGCCGGCGATCTACATCGAAGAGTAGTCAGTGGGATTCTCGTGGATAACACGGGGTGACGCCGAGAAGGCCGTCGAAGCGGGAGGCCGGAGGCGCCGTCGCCCCGGCGGAAGTCGGGATCCCGCGGAAGCCGGCGTTCGTTCCGCCGAACCAGTCACTCCGTTCGCTGGAACTGCCGATTCGAGGACAGATAGCCGGGATAGAGGACAAAACGTTATATTCGAACGGTTTATCCGCGTTTTCGCGGACGTATGAGAACCCTTAACCGCGTGCTCGCCCGACGTGTAGTTGCAATGGCAAACGGAAAGGTTGATTTCTTCAACGACACTGGCGGCTACGGTTTCATCTCGACTGACGACTCCGACGACGACGTGTTCTTCCACATGGAGGACGTTGGCGGCGAGGATCTGTCCGAAGGAACCGAGATCGACTTCGAAATCGAACAGGCTCCCAAGGGCCCCCGCGCGACGAACGTCGTCCGCGTACAGTAACTGACAACAAACAGTATGAGCGGACGACGGCGTCGTCTTTCGACGCGTCGTGAGTTCGTTTTTCGCGAACTATCGAGCGTGGAGAGGAATCGCCGGGGCGACGCCGGGCGGTCGACGTGGCGAAGGATGGTCGTCCGACTTAGTCGGGCGTTTTCGCGCCCAGGCCGAGCAGGTCGAACGGCGTCCCGTTGTCGTTCTCGTCGGCGTGCTCGTAGACGATCCGGGCGGTCGCGACGTCCTGGATGGCCAGCCCGGTCGAGTCGAAGAGGGTGACGCCGTCCGCGTCGGTCCGACCGGGCTTTTCCCCGACGACGATCTCGCCGATCTCGCCGTGGATGTCGTCGTCCCCGAGCAACCCCTCGCTCCAGGGGACGTTCACCTCCCCGGAGTGGACGCACTGCTCGTAGTCGTCGATGACCAGCTTGGCGTCCTGGAGGATCTCCGATTCGTGCTCCTGCTTGCCCTCGGCGTCCGCGCCCATCGCGTTGACGTGGGTGTGCTCGCCGAGGTCCGCGGGGGAGACGATCGGGTCGCGGACGGGGGTCACCGTCGAGAGCACGTCGCAGCTCGCCGCCTCGGAGACTGAGCCGCCCCGGACGTCGAACCGGTCGTCGAACGTCTCGACGAACGCCCGGACGCGCTCCTCGTCGAGGTCCGAGATCACGACCGTCTCGATCGGACGGACCTCGCTGATCGCCTCGAGCTGGGTGTACGCCTGGACGCCCGCACCGACGATCCCCAGCGAGGTGGCGCCCTCGATCGCCAGGTGATCGGTCGCGACCGCCGCCGCCGCGCCGGTCCGCCGGGTGGTCAGCTCCCGGCCGTCCATGATCGCCAGCGGGAACGCGTTCTCGGGGTCCGAGTAGATCATCGTCCCCAGCACGGTCGGCAGCCCGTACTTCTCCTCGTTGTCGGTGTGGACGTTGACCCACTTCACCCCGGCGGCGTCCCAGTCCCCGGCGTCGAGGTACGCCGGCATCGACCGGAAGTCGCCGTTGTACTCGGGGAGCTGGATGTACGACTTCGCCGGCATCTGTGCGTCGCCGCGCTCGTAGGCGGCGAACGCCGACTCGATCGCCGGAACGACGCGATCCATCGGGGCGTTCGCTTCGACTGCCTCGCTGTCGAGGAGCAGCGTCTGCATACGCGTCCCTACTTGAGACGACTATTCAAAACTGTCGAGCCGCGGCTCGAGACCTCCGGCGGGTTACATGTAGCCGAGGTCGCGCAGCCGCTCCATCAGGTCCTCCTTGTCCTGGGCGCGGCCGGCGCGCTCGACCGTGTTCTCGAGGTCCTGGAGCCAGGCGGGCTCCTCGGTCGTCTTCTCGGTGGACACCTGGCTCCCCAGCGACCGGAAGCCGGCGAAGTACTTCGGGGAGATGGGGACGTCGTCGATGTCGACGCCATCCGGGAGGTCCGCGGCCGACTCGGGGACGTACCCGTCCTCGGGGAACGCCTCGACCGTCTCGGGGACGACGAAGTGCCAGAAGGCGTCCCAGACGTCCCGCTCGGTGAACTGCAGGATCGGCTGGATCCGGTCGTGGGGCGGGTAGATGTCGGGGTCGTGCCGCGGCGAGAAGAACGTCTCGTCGGCGCGGGCCTCCTGTTCGTCCCAGCGGACCCCCGAGATCACGCCGTCGATGCCGTGCTCCTCGAGCGCGTCGTTGAGCGCGACCGTCTTCAGCAGGTGGTTGCCGACGTAGGTGTCGAGCAGGAACGGGAACGTGTCCTCCTCGTACTCGAGGATGTCGCGGACGTGGTGCTGGTTGTGCTCGTCGAGGGCGTCGACCGGGATGTCGTCGCCCGGCTCGAGGTCGTGCTCCGCGACGTACGCGCCCACGTCGTCGTTGCGGGCGTACACCAGCTCGATCCCCCACTCGTCGGCCCACCGCTCGACGAAGTCGGTGATCTCCTCGAAGTGCTGGAAGTGGTCGATGAAGACGGCGGTGGGCTTCTCGTAGCCGAACTGCTCGGCCACCTCGTTGATGAAGTACAGCGTGAGCGTCGAGTCCTTGCCGCCGGTCCACATCACCGCGGGGTTGGAGTACTCCTCGAGCCCCTCGCGGGTGACCTCGATCGCCTTCTCGACCTTGTGCTGGAGGGACGGGTAGTCGGCCGGTTCTTCGCCCTCGCCGTCGGTGTAGTCGACGTCGACGGACGCCGGGAAATCGTCTGTCATCTGGTTGGCCGGTCGGGGCGAACGCCGAAGTGCTTTGTGTTCCGGATCGGCGACGAGGCGATATCGGGATCCAGCGATCGGTGGCGGGAATCCGTGACTAGCCGTCGATCGAGACGACCGTCGCGTCGACGGTGATCGTGCCCAGGTCGAGCGTGATCCTCGATCCTTGCCTGATCGACTCGCCCTTGAACCGGACGCCGACGGTCGTCTCGCGCACGTCGAGTTCGGCCGTGATCGTCACGTCCCGGTCGGTGGGGTGGTCGTACACGCCCAGGTCGCCCTCCTCGCCGCGGATGAGGACCACCGACGGCTCTGCGTCGACGCCGGTCACTCTCGCGACCGTCTCGCCCGCGCTCCGCTCGACCAGCCCCGGCCGGATCGCGTCGGCCATCTCCTCGGGGACCTCGTTCATCCGGAGGGTGACCGTTCGGGTCGCGGGCGCGCCGCGTTGCTCGGTCGCGCCGACGCGCTCGATCGTGCCGGACAGCTCGTAGGAGTCGGCCTCGATCGCGACGTCCGACCCGCGCTGCAGGGTGACGTCGCCGTACCGCGAGCGCTCGCCGTACTCGAGCGTGGTCAGCGAGAGGCCGACGAACAGGCGCTTCCGGTCCGGATTGGAGGTCCCGTACGCCGTCACGGACTCGACGGTGGCGGTGGTGTGACCGGCCGCCTCCAGGACGTCGCCCTCCGAGATCCGCTCGGCCGTCTCCACGTCGGTCACCCCCTGGAGGAGGACGGCGGCCTCGCCGCGCTGGAGGCCGGCGCCGACGCGCTCGACCGTCGCCTCGAGGTCGTACTCCTCGGCCGGCAGCCGGACCGTCCGACCCTCCTGTAGGGGGGCGCCGCCGAACGCCGGGCGTTCGCCGTACTCGAGCGAGGTCAGGTTGGCTTCGAGGTACACCTCGCGAGCGTCCGGGTTCCCGGTCCGGTAGACGGCGACGTCCTCGATCGTGGCGACGGAGTGGCCCGCCACCGCGACCTCGTCGCCGGCCGCCAGCGCGCGGGCCTCGGTGGCGCCGACGGTGTCGCGGAGCACGACGCGTCGCGACCCGCGCTCGAGGCCGCCGCCGACGCGTTCGATCCGGCCGTCGAGCGCGTACCCGTCGGCCGGAAGCCGGACCGACTGTCCCCGCCGGACCGGGGTCCCGCCGAACCGGAGGTCGCCCCCTTGCCTGTGCGCGTCGAGCGTCGCCTCCACGAGGACGACGCGCTCGGTCGGGGAGTCCCCGGCGTAGGCCGCGACGTCCTCGACGGTGGCGACGGTCCGGCCGGCGAGCCGGATCTCGTCGCCCGGCGCGACCTCGCGGGCGTCCGCCGCATCCAGGGTGTCCCGGAGCACTACGGTCGTCTCCTCGCGGGCGAGCGCGTCCCCGTCGCCGACCTGCCGGACCTGCCCCTCGACCTCGTAGCGGTCGGTGACGATCCCGAGCGTGCGGCCGAGCCGCGGGGGCGCGCCGTCGTACTGGAGGGAGCCGCCGTCGACGACGCCGCGCAGTTCCACGCGGAGGATCACGCGCTGCTGGCCGTCCTGGGGGGTGAGGTGGACGTCGGTGATCGCGAGCCGGGAGTCGGATCCCGGGCTGTAGGCGTCCCCCTCGTTGATCGCGTCGACGACGTACGCCGGCTGCGTCCCCAGGTCGAGGGTGGCGTAGGTCGTTTCGACGTCGGGTTCGGGCTCGGGGTCGTCGGAGAGCACGAGCGCGGCGCCCGCGACGACGACCGCGAGCACCACGAGGACGACCAGCGCGTCGACGACGTTGACCCGGCCGAACAGCCGTCCCTGCTCGTCGATCAGTTCCATCGCGCCTCACCAGTACTCAGTCGCATCGATTCTCACCCGGCGGGGACATCACTTGCGGAAGCCACAACGCACGGAAAATTAGTTGTTTCGGAGGAGATCGGCCGCCGGAGCCGCCGCGACGTCGTTCGCGAGCGTCCCGATCCCCTCGTAGGTGATCTCGACACGGTCGCCCGGCTCGATCAGGCCGGGGTTCGCCGGGCTGCCGAACGCGACGCAGTCCCCCGGCCGGAAGGTGAACCGGCGGGAGAGGTACGCGACGACCTCGTGGGGGTCGAACAGCATCAGCTCCGTGTTCGCCTCCTGGCGGCGCTCGCCGGCGACCGTGGTGTGGACGTCGACGTCGCGGGGATCGAGGTCGGTCTCGATCCACGGCCCGAGCGGGGCGGAGCCGTCGAACGCCTTGCGGGCGGTGCGCCCCTGCTGATCCAGGGCGTCCACGTCGTTCAGGATCGTGTACCCGCGGAGGGCCCCGGGCACCTCCGCCGGGTCGAGGTCCCGACAGCGCCGGTCGATGACGGCGACGAGTTCGCCCGCGTACGTCAGCTCGTCGGTGAACTCGGGGTACGGGATCGGCCGGCCGTGCGCGAGCAGCGACGCCGGCGGCTTGATAAAGAAGTCGGGTTCCTCGGGCCGGTCGTAGTCCATCCGGTCGAGCGTCTCCGCGAAGTTCCGCCCGACGCAGTACAGCGCCGAGGGCTCGCAGGGCGGCAACAGCCGCCCGTCGCGGCCGACCGCGTACGTTCCCTCCGCCGCCTCGATGCGGCCGTCCTCGTAGCGCCCCTCGACGGGCCCGTCCGGCGTGAGCAGTCGCGCGCGTCGCATACCCACGGATTCATGTTCCAGCCGAAAGGGGTACCGATATGGAGTTCGACATCGACGGCGACGTGGCGCTGACGACCGCATCGTCCGCCGGGCTCGGGTACGCGAGCGCGACCGCGCTGGCCCGGGAGGGCTGTCACGTGGTGATCAACGGCCGGAACGAGACGCGGCTCCGGGAGGCGGCCGAGGACCTCCGGGCGGCGGCCGCCGGCGACGCCCGCGTGGTTCCGATGCAGGGCGACCTGACGGACCCGGCGGACGTCCAGCGACTGGTCCAGGAGACGGTCCGGGAGTTCGGCCGCCTGGACCACCTGGTCACCTCCGCCGGGGGACCCCCCTCGGGACCGTTCCTGGAGACGACCGACCGGGAGTGGGAGGACGCCTACGAGCTGCTGGTGATGAGCGTCGTCCGGCTGGTCCGGGCGGCCGCCGACGACCTCCGCGCCGACGGCGGCGGGACGGTCGTGACGATCGCCTCCCGGTCGGTGAAGGAGGCGATCGACTCGCTGGTGCTGTCGAACTCGGTCCGGATGGGCGTGATCGGGCTCGAGAAGACGCTCTCCCGCGAACTCGCGCCCGAGGTCCGGTGCAACGCGGTCCTGCCGGGGGCCCACGAGACCGACCGGATCCGCGAACTCGTCGACCAGGCGGTCGAGCGCGGGGAGTACGACTCCTACGAGGAGGGACTGGCCGACTGGGGGAGCGACGTCCCGCTCGAGCGCGTCGGCGACCCGATCGAACTCGGCAACACGGTGGCGTTCCTCAGCTCCCCCCGGTCGGGGTACGTAAACGGGGCGGCGATCCCCGTCGACGGCGGGAGCACGCGGTCCAACCTCT